>DASSSR010000010.1:0-13286 GCA_035708345.1 Gaiellaceae bacterium | reverse complement strand
TGCCCCCACGCCGGCATCCCGTTCGCGAGGCCGACCGGCACGAGCTTCGAGCCTTTGCAGCCGATGCCCGGGCCGAACCACCACGTGAAGATGTCGTCGCGGCCCTTCAGCCAGAGGCTGAACGGCGGCATCGACTGGACGGCGTCCTCGTGCAGGAGGTCGGTGAGCCGGTCGATGTCGTAGGCCTCGAACGCTTCGACGTAGCGCTCGAGCAGGGCCCGCGTCTCGTCGTCGAGCTCGGCCGGAGAGGTCGTGTCCGCCGTGGCCAGCGTCGCGCGCGCCCGCTGCAGTGCGCTGTTGATCGAGGCGACGCTCGTGTCGAGCAGCTCGGCGGCCTCCGACGCCTGCCAGCGCAGCACCTCGCAGAGGATCAGCGCCGCCCGCTGCTTCGCCGGCAGGTGCTGGAGCGCGGCGACGAAGGCGAGCCGCAGCGTGTCGCGCTGCTCGACCTCCTCCTCCGGCGTCGGCAGCGGCGTCAGCCACGTCACCTCGGGCAGCTCGTGCAGGTTCTCGAGCAGGGGCTCGCCCGCCGGCCCGAGGTCCATCGGCCGCGCCCGTCGCTCACGTCCCTGCAGCGCGTCGAAGCAGACGTTCGTCGCGATCCGGTAGAGCCACGACTTCAGCGTCGAGCGGCCCTCGAAGCGGTCGAGCGACCGCCAGGCGCGCAGCATCGTCTCCTGCACCGCGTCCTCGGCGTCCACGGCGGAGCCGAGCATGCGGTAGCAGTAGCCCGTCAGCTCGCGCCGGTGCTGCTCGAGCTCGTTCGCGGTGGGAGCGGCAGTCGCCACGACAGCCATCGTACGAAAGACCGCCGACCCGACCGAGACTCATCGCAGCCTGGCTGCGGGACGTGTCCCGCAGCCAGGCTGCCGGACGGCTACTGCGGCTGCGGGACGATGCGGATGTAGGGCTTCGGCGCCTTGAAGTCGCCGTATTTCTCGCGCGCCTCGTCGTCCGAGACGGAGCCGGAGACGATCACGTCCTCGCCCTGCTGCCACTGCGCCGGCGTCGAGACGGCGTGCTTCGCGGTCAGCTGCAGCGAGTCGATCACGCGCAGCACCTCGTCGAAGTTCCGGCCGGTCGACATCGGGTAGACGAGGATCAGCTTCACCTTCTTGTCGGGCCCGATCACGAAGACGTTGCGCACCGTCTGGTTGTGCGCGGCCGTGCGGTCGGCCGGGTCGCCGGAGACGTCGGCGCCGAGCATCCCGTACAGCTTCGCGACGTTGAAGTCGGAGTCGCCGATGATCGGGTAGTTGAGGCGCGTCCCCTGCGTCTCCTCGATGTCGTCCGCCCACTTCTCGTGCTTGTCGGTCGGGTCGACGGAGAGGCCGATGATCTTGACGCCGCGTTTGTCGAACTCGGGCTTGATCGCGGCCATGTAGCCGAGCTCGGTGGTGCAGACCGGGGTGAAGTCCTTCGGGTGCGAGAACAGCACCGCCCAGGAGTCGCCGATCCAGTCGTGGAAGCGGAGCGGGCCTTCCGTCGTCTGCGCCTCGAAGTCGGGCGCGGTGTCGCCGAGCTGCAGAGCCATTTCCATCCTTTCCTTTTTGAAGTGGAAGAAAGTGTATTCGACCGATGACTTCCCGCGCCGACTGCGGTCTACTGGGGGACAACGACGACGGAGGTGACCGAATGCCGCAGACCGTCCTGCTGGTCGGCACGCGGAAAGGGCTGTTCCTGCTGGAGAGCGACGACCGGCGCGACTGGCGCCTGCGCGGCCCGCTCTGCGACGGCTGGCCGATCTACCACGCGATCTACGACGACGAGAGCGGCACGATCTTCGCGGCCGCCGCGAGCGAGTGGCACGGCGCCGGCGTCTGGCGCAGCGGCGACCTCGGCGAGACCTGGGAGTTCTCGAGCGAGGGCCTCACGTACGACGCCGACTCCGGCCTGAAGGTGAACAAGGTCTCGAGCCTCGCGTCGACGCCCGGGCGGCTGCTCGTCGGCGCCGAGTCGATCGGCCTGTTCGAGAGCCGCGACGGCGGCAGGACGTTCTCGGTCGTGTCGACGCTCGACGGCGCCTCGGGCCGCGACGCCTGGAACGACCCGGCGAACCAGGCGCCGGGCCACCTCGGCCTCTCCGCGATCATCCCGGACCCGGGCGACGAGCAGAAGCTGCGCGTGATCGTGCAGGGCAACAGCATCTTCGACACCGACGACGGCGGCAAGACCTGGGTGCCGCGGAACAAGGGCCTGCGGCGCGACTGGCCGCCGCCCCCCGACCCGGAGGTCGGCTTCTGCGTGCACAAGCTGGCGCCGTCGCCGGCCGACCCGCAGCGGTGGTACCAGCAGGGCCACGTCGGCACGTGGCGCAGCGACGACGGCGGCCGCTCGTGGAACGAGATCACCGAGGGGCTGCCGTCGGAGTTCGGGTTCGCCTGCGCGGCGCACCCGCACGACCGCGACACCTTCTACACGATCCCGCTCGACCCGCTGCACACGCGGACGATGCAGGACGGCCGCGCGTCCGTCTGGCGGACGCGGGACGCCGGCTCGTCCTGGCAGCGGCTCGGCAACGGGCTGCCCGACCACGACGCCCACCTCGGCGTCCTCCGGGAGGGGATGGTCGCCGACGCCGAGGACGAGTTCGGGCTCTACTTCGGCACGAGCACCGGCCAGGTGTTCGCGAGCACCGACGAGGGTGACAGCTGGAGCGCCCTCGCCGGCTACCTGCCGGCGATCTCGTCCGTCCGGGTGACGACGATCGGCTGACCGGCATGTGCGACGTCCACCTCCCCTCTACGCTCCGCCCGCTCTTCCGCGACCTGCCGCGCCGCCTCGACGTCGAGGCGGCGACGGTCGCGGACGCGCTGTCCGAGCTCGACCGGCGGTGGCCCGGGCTGCGCGACCGCCTCTGCGAGCCCGACGTCGCCGCGGCCGGCGCGGTCTCCCGGCCCGGGCCCGGCGCTCCCGGCCGCCTCGTGCTGCGCCGGCACATCCACGTGTACGTCGACGGCGAGCGCGGCGACCTCGCGACGGAGGTCGCCGAGCGCTCGCGCCTCGACGTGATCGCCGCGATCAGCGGCGGCTAGAACGGCGGCGGCCCGAGGCGGACGACGCCGAGCTCGCGCTCGACCGCCTCGAGCCGCTCGGGCGGGACGCGCGGGCCGTCCGGCGGCGGCTGCAGCCACGGCCAGGCGGCCGGCTCGGCGAGCGCGCCGACGTACTCCTCGATCCCGGCCGGCGTCGAGAGGAAGAGCATCCGCGCCGTGTCCGACTCGACGAGGAACGAGTGCGGGACGCCGCCCGGGGCGAAGACCGCCGCGCCCGGCTCGCACGCGTGCACCGCCCCGTCCACCCAGACCGAGACCTTGCCCTCGAGCACGTAGAACGTCTCGTCCTGCGGGTGCGTGTGCACCGGCGGCGCGGCGCCGCGCGGCAGGACGCCCTCCCAGAGCGCGAAGCGGCCGCCGGTGTGCGCGCCGCTCAGCTTCGGCCGCACGAGCGTGCCGAGGAACCAGAGCGGCTCCGCGGTCGTGACGACCTGCGGCTCGAGCGCGGCCGCGGCGGTCACGCCGGCGCCCCGACGCGAAAGTCGTCCGGCCGCTCGTACGTCCCCTCGAGCACCGAGCCGATCGCCAGCACCCGCACCCCGTACGCCCCCGGCACGAGCTTCCGCCGCACGCCGGGCGCGACGCGGATCATGCTCCCCGTCTCGGCGGCGACGGGCTCGCCCGCGACCGTGAACTCGGCCGAGCCCTCGAGCACGACGTAGACCTCCTCCTGCCCGTCCTCGGCGTGGTCGTGCTCCGGGTAGGCGTCGAAGCCGGCCGGGAAGTCGAGCACCTGCAGCCCGAACGACCGGACGCCGAGCTCGTCCGCGGCGAGCTTGACCGCGCCGTGGTGGATCGCCGTCAGGTCGTCGATCCGCTTCACCGTGCACCCGTCCATCGCGTCCCTCCTGGGTCGATTTGCCTGCGGAGGACGGTAGGGACGGCGGCGGCGGCGGGACATCGGCGGGCCTGCCTAGGTTGGCCCGGCCGGCGGCCCATCTTGCGGCAGCAGCCCGCGAGCGCGCGCCTGCCGCACCGCGCCGTGCCGCGTCTCGGCGTCGAGCTTGCGGAGGATCGCCGAGACGTGATGCGCGACCGTCCGCTCCGACAGGTGCAGCGACGCGGCGATCGCCGGGTTCGTCGCTCCGGTCGCGAGGCGCTCGAGCACCTCCTGCTCGCGCCGTGTCAGCCCGGCCGGGTGCGCGAGCGTCGAGCGGCGCGCGCCGCGAGGAGCGCGCGCGCCCGCGGCCGCGCGCTCACGCGCGAACGCGCGGACGGCGGCGGTCGCGCCGAGCCGCTGCAGGGCGGCGACGGCCTCGCGCGCGGCCGCGTCGTCGCCGGGCAACGCGGCGAGCGCCGCCTCGTAGGGGGCCTCCAGCCCGCGCCACGCGGCGACGGCGCCGCGCCAGTCGCCGGCGAGCTCGAGCAGGACGGGCTGCGGCGCGCCCGGCGGCGCGGACGGCCGGCCGCCGTGGCGCAGCGACCAGAGGGCCAGGTCGGAGGCGCCGCGCGCGAAGCGGACGGTGGCCGGCGACCGCTCCCCGGCCCGCAGGTGCCGCAGCGCCGCGGCCCGGTCGCCGCGCAGCCAGGCCGCCTCGACGAGCGCGACGCGGACGGTGCCGTGCCGCGAGCCCTCGGGCACGCCGGCGATCCCCGCCCACAGCTGCTCGAGCACCCGTTCGCCGTCCGGGTCGCCGCGGCGGGCCGCGACGAGGCCGACGAGCGCCCGGGCGACGAGCGTCTCCTTCGCGCGGTCGGCGCCGGGCGCGGCGACGATCGCGAGCGTCTCGTCCCAGCGCCCGCGGTCGAAGAGGCTGCGCGCACGGCAGACCTCGACGGCGTTCGCGGGCACCGTCGACTGGTGGCGCTCGAACAGCGCGAGCGCCTCCGCCACGGCCCGCTCGAGCGCGGCGTGGCGGCGGAGCGCGGCCGCCACGAAGGCGAGGTTGAAGTAGGCGCGGACGATCTGCTGGGTGAACCCGGCCGCCCGCGCGGCCGCCGCGGCGTCCGCGAGCACCGCGAGGGAGCCGGCGTCGCCGCCGTAGCCGCGGGCGAGGCCGACGCTGATCGCGACGTCGATGCGCGTCTCCTCGAGCCCGGCCTCGTCGGCGAGCGCCGCCGCGCGCGGAGCCAGCTCGAGCGCCCGCTCGGGGCCGACGACGGTGGCCTCGACCCGGAGCCGCATCGCCTCCGCCCGCGCGAGCGCGTCGGCGTCGCCGGCGTCCGTCAACACCGTCGCCGCGCGCTCGGCGGCTGCGCGCGACTCGTCCAGCCGGTCGAGCGACCACAGCGCCGAGGCGAGCACCGTGCAGGCGCGGCCCTCGAGCACCGGGTCGTCCAGCCGCCGCGCCAGGCCGAGCGCGTCCTCCGCCGAGTCGACGGCCTCGTCGAGCCCCGGCCCGGAGAAGTTCGCCGCGCGCGAGTGGCGGAGCAGCAGCTCGAAGCGCTCGCGCGCGTCGAGGTCGTCGCCGAGCCGCAGGGCGCGCGCGGCCTGCAGGCTCGTCTCGCGCAGCGCGCCGACGCGCTCCGCCTCGGCCGCCGCGAGCAGCGCGTGCCGGCACGCCTCGCGCGCGAGCCCGGCGAGCTCGGCGTGGTGTGCGAGCCGGGCGTGGTCGGCGCGGCCGTCGAGCGCGGCGACGACGCGCGCGTGCAGCTCCGCGCGGCGCGGCGGCGAGAGCGACGACTCGATCGCCTCGCGGATCAGCTCGTGGCGGAAGCCGAGCACGGGGCCGTCCGCGACGAGCACACCCCGCGCGAGCGCCTCCTCCACCGCGGCCGCGCTGCCCGGCGCGACGGACTCGAGCACCGCCGGCGGCACGCGCTGCCCGACGACCGCGGCGGCGGCGACCGCGTCGCGCGCGGCGTCCGAGAGCCGGTTCGCGCGGGCGAGCGTCGCGTCGCGGACCGACGCCGGCAGCCGGCCGCCGGCGGCGACGGACTCGACGACGAGGAACGGGTTGCCGCCGGTGACGCGCGTCAGCCGGGCGGCGTCGAGCCCGGCGCCGTCCGCGAGCTGCCGGACGGCGTCCGCGGACAGCGGCCGCAGCAGCAGCCGGTGCACCGCGGGAGCCGTGGCGAGGTCGCCGAGCAGCCGCGCGAGCTCCGCGTTCGCGGCCGCCTCGTCGTCGCGGTAGGTGACGACGACGGCGAGCGGCGCCTCCTCGACGCGCCGCGCGAGCAGGCGCAGCACGTCGAGCGTCGGCGGGTCGGCCCAGTGCGCGTCCTCGACGACCGCGACGGCGGGGCCCCGCGCGGCGAGGCCGTCGAGCAGCCGCCGCGCGAGCAGCAGGCGGTCGTCGGTCTCCGGCAGGTCGGGCAGCCCCGCCGCCTGCGCGAGCTCGCGCAGCGGCGCGAGCGGAGCGGGCACCGAGAGCGGCTCGCACGCGCCGACGAGGAACGGCACGCCGTCCCCGGCGCGCGCCCGCAGCGCGCGCACGAGCGTCGTCTTGCCGATCCCGGCCTCGCCCCCGACGAGCACGAGCCGGCCGCGCCGCTCCGCGAGGCCGTGCACGACCTGCTCGAGCGCCGCGAGCTCCGCCTCGCGTTCCAGCACCCGCTCGGCCACCAAGATCGGCCCACGATACGCCGTTTCCGCCGACCCGACCGGTACGCTCGCGGCGAGATGACCACCGCGTTCGCCGCCGTGTCGCTGTGCGCGACGGTCGTCTGTCTCGCCGCGCTCGTGCGCCTGCACCTGCTGCCGACCGGCTACCGGCTGGTCTCGAACGCGGTCAGCGACTACGGCGTCGGGCCGTTCAGGCAGTGGTACCGCGCGCAGACGTCGGCGCTCGCCGTCGCGGCGGCGGCGCTCGCGGTCGCGATCGCCCTCGCGGCGCACGACCACCGCCGCGTCGTCGTGCTCCTGGGCGTCTTCGCCGCCGCACGGCTCACGATCCCGTCCTTCCCGACCGACCTCGACCGCACGCGGCCGACCCGCACGGGGCGCATCCACCTCTGGCTCGCCGCGATCGCCTTTGCGACGATCGCCTGGGCGGCCGGCGCGTACGACCGCTACCCGGTCGTCGACTGGCTCGTCATCGGCACGTCGATCGCGACGTTCCTCGCCCTGCGCCGACCGTACTTCGGCGCGGTCGAGCGGCTCTTCTACGCGGCGATGCTCGCGTGGTTCGTCGTCGTCTCAGTCAACCTGATCTGAAAGGGGTCGTCCTTGAAGCACCTGCTCGCAGCCGCGGCGCTCGTCCTCGTCCTCGCCGCACCCGCCTCGGCCGCCGCGCCGACGTTCCTCGTCGGCGCCTCCGGCGTCGTCCTCCCCGGCACGCCCGCGTTCGCGGCGAAGCCGACGAACCTCCGCCAGGTGTACCGCGTCGGCACCGGCGTCTACTGCGTCGCGCCCGGCCCGAGCTTCGACTGGTCGTCGCACACGCCGCTCGTCGCCCCGCTGCCGGCGCTCTCGAAGAAGCGGAGCGGGACGCTGCTCGCGACGTGGGACGCCGGCGGCCAGCGCTGCCCGGCCGCCGCGATCCAGGTGCGCACGTACCGGCTACTCGGCGGGCTGCCGAAGGCCGCGAACGACGTCGCCTTCCACCTGCTCGTCGGCGGCAGCGACTAGCGCCCTCGCCGCCGCGGCGATCTCCGCCTCGGACAGCAGGACGAGGTTCGCCGCGTCGCCGAGCGGGACGAAGGAGTCCTTGCTGGCGACGCGGCGGATCCGGCCGCCGAAGCCGGCGTCGACGAGCGCGGTGACGACGCCCTCCGACACCCCGCCGGTCCGGCGCGTCTCGTCCACGACGAGCACGTTGCCGGTCGCGTCCGCCTCGCGCAGCAGATCGTCGACGGGCAGCGGCGCGAGCCAGCGCAGGTCGACGACGCGTGCGTCGAGCTCGCGGGCGACGCGCAGCGACATCCGCAGCCCGTTCCCCCACGTGACGATCGTCAGCGAGCCGCCGTCGCCGTAGACGCGCGCGCTACCGAGCGGCGCGTCGCCGGCGGCGGGCGCGAGCCAGCGCTCGTCGCCGTCCTCGTACAGGTCGCGCGTGTGGTAGAGCGCGATCGGCTCGAGGAACACGCAGACGGTGCCGTCGCCGCGCGCCGTCTCGATGCACGTGCGCAGCATCGCCGCGGCGTCGTCCGGACGCGCGGGCGACGCGACGACGAGGCCGGGAACGTCGCGCAGCACGCCGACGGCGTTGTCGTTGTGGAAGTGGCCGCCGAAGCCCTTCTGGTAGCCGTAGCCGGCGACGCGCACGACCATCCCGTTCCGGTACCGGCCCTGCGAGAAGAACTGCAGCGTCGCCGCCTCGCCGCGCAGCTGGTCCTCGGCGTTGTGCAGGTACGCGAGATACTGGATCTCCGGCACCGGCACGAAGCCGGAGAGCGACGTGCCGAGCGCGAGCCCGAGGATCGACGTCTCGTCGAGCAGCGTGTCGAAGACGCGCGCCGAGCCGAACCGCCGCTGCAGCCCGCGCGTGACGCCGTAGACGCCGCCCTTCGCGCCGACGTCCTCGCCGAAGACGAGCACCGACGGGTCGCGCTCGAGCGCCTCGGCGAGCGCGGCGTTGACCGCCTGAGCGAGCGTCACCGGCTCGCCGTCCGGGGACGGCACCGCGCGCGGCCGCGGCGCGCGCGGGGCGAGCGGCCGCATCACCTCCTCGGCGCTCTCCAGCTGCGGCACCAGCGCCGCCTCCTGCGCCGCCGCCCAGACACGCTCGCGCTCGGCGAGGTAGTCGTCCGCGAGCGCGCGCCCGGCGCGGACGCCCGCGTCGGCGAGCCAGCGCGCGGTGCCGAGCAGCGGATCGGCGTCCCAGTCGGCGCGGATCTCCTGCGGCGTCCGGTACGCCGTCTCGACGTCGGCGCCCGCGTGGCTGAGATAGCGCACGACGCGCAGGTGCAGCACCGCGGGCCGGCGGTGCTCGCGCACCCATCCGGCGAGATCCTCTGCGGTCTCGAGCACGAGCTCCGGGTCGTCGCCCGACGCGTGCTCGTAACGCAGCGCCGGCCGCGCGCGCAGCGCCGACTCGACCCAGCCCTGCGGCGAGCGGACGCTGATGCCGATCCCGTTGTCCTCGCAGACGAAGAGCAGCGGCAGCTCGAGGCCCTGGTGCGCGAGGTGCGCGGCGGAGTTGAGCCCCGCCTGCGCCGTCGCGTGGTTGACCGACGCGTCGCCGAAGCTGCAGACGACGACCGCGTCCTCCTCCCACTCCGTGTCGAGCTCCAGCCGGGCCGCGCGCCCGAGCGCGAACGCGACGCCGACCGCCCGCGGCAGGTGCGACGCGATCGTCGACGTCTGCGGGATCACGGCGAGCGCGTGGTTGCCGAAGACCTTGTGCCGGCCGCCGGCGATCGGCTCGGTGCGCGCGGCGGTGACGCCCCGGAGGACGTCCGGGACGCCGTCGCGTCCCGCCTGCGCCGCGCGCGCGAGGTAGAAGGCACCGGAGCGGTAGTGCAGCAGCGACGGATCGGTCGGCCGCAGCGCGAGCGCGACCGCCGCGTTCGACTCGTGGCCGGCGGACGCGATCGAGTAGAAGCTCCGCCCCGTCGACTGCAGCGCCCGCGCCGCGAAGTCGCAGAGCCGGCTGCGCACCTGCGCCCGCCAGATCTCCTCCGCTCCCGCCGCGTCGCCGCCGCCGCCGAGCTCGAGCCCGCGCAGCCGGTCGAGGAGGTGCGTCTCCAGCGGGTCGAGCTGCATCGAAAACACCCTAGTCTTGTCGGCATGGACCTCGGCCCGGTGGAGGTGCGCGTCCTCGGCTGCCTGATCGAGAAGCAGCGGACGACCCCCGACCAGTACCCGCTCTCGCTGAACGCGCTCCGGCTCGCCTGCAACCAGTCGACGAGCCGCGACCCGGTGGTCGACTACGACGAGGGCACGATCCGGGCGGCGCTCGACCGGCTCGGCGACCGCGGCTGGACGCGGCTCGCGAGCGGGCCGGGCTCGCGGGCGGCGAAGTTCCGGCACCTGCTCGACGACGCGCTGCAGCTGACGCCGTCGCAGCTGGCCGTGCTCGCCGTGCTGATGCTGCGCGGCCCGCAGACCGTCGCCGAGCTGCGCACGCGCAGCGAGCGGCTGTACCCGTTCGGCTCGGCGGACGACGTCGCCGCGACGCTGCAGGGGCTCGCGGAGCGGGAGCTCGTCGCCGAGGGCGCACGCCACCGCTGGCAGCAGCTGCTCCGCGGCGGCGAGGAGCCGGCGCAGCCCGCGCACCACGAGCAGCCGTCCTCCGACCTCGAGGCCCGCGTCGCGGAGCTGGAGCGCGTCGTCGCCGAGCTGCAGCGGCGCCTGGGGGACTGATGGCCTACGACGAGGCGCTCGCCGCGAAGCTGCGCGCGCTCGTGCCGGACGCGACCGAGAAGGCGATGTTCGGCGGGCTCGCGTTCATCGTCGGGGGCAACATGGTGGTCGCCGCGGGCGGCCGGGGCGGGCTGCTCGTCCGCGTCGACCCCGAGCAGTCGGACGAGCTCGTGCGGACGACCGCCGCCGAGCCGATGGTGATGCGCGGCCGCGCGATGCGCGGCTGGCTGCGCGTCCCGCCTCCGGCCCGCGACGCGGAGCTCGCGGAGTGGGTCGAGCGCGGCGTCGGCTACGCGCGGACCCTGCCGCCGAAGTAGCGGGACAGGACCCGCAGCCGCAGCGCGCGCTCGCGGTGCCGCTCCTCGACGAGCTGCCGCCGCCGGCCGCCGAGCAGCTCGAACTCGGTCACGATCCCGAGCACACGGCGCGGGTCGTCGCGCGCGACGACGGGCAGCGCGCCGATCTCGTTCGCCGCCATCCGCAGCGCGGCCGACCGGAGCACCTCGTCCTCGTACGCGACGAAGGGCGTCTCGTGCATCAGCTCCGACACCGGCGTCTCGTCGTCGGCGCCGGCGAGGTGCGACCAGCCGACGACGCCCAGCATGCTCCCGTCCGGGTCGACCACGGGATAGAGGCGCTGCCGCCGCGCGTGCGGGTCGCGCTCGAGCGCGTCGCGCACCTCGACCGCCGGCTCGTCGCCGCGGACGACGCGCAGGTCGTCGCGCATCACCTCGCGCACGAACAGCGCCTCGAGCGGGTCGACGGCGTACTCGCGCATCACGTGGTAGCCACGGCGCGCCACCTTCTCGGTCAGGATCGAGCGCCGCAGGACGAGCGTCGAGACGAGATGCGCGGCGGCGCACGCGACGAGCAGCGGCAGGAGCAGCGTCTGCGCGTGCGTCAGCTCGACGCCGAAGACGATCGACGTGAACGGCGAGCGCGTGACGCCGGCGAGCACGGCCGCCATCCCGAGCGCCGCCCACACGCCCGGCGAGCCGCCGAAGCCGTGGCCGAGGATCCCGCCGGCGGCGGCGCCGATCATCAGCAGCGGCGCGAGGATGCCGCCGCTCGTGCCGGAGCCGAGCGCGGCCGCCCAGATCACGAGCTTGACGAGCAGCAGCGCGACGAGCGCCCCGATCGCGAGCTTTCCCGCCAGCTCGTCGGCGATCGTCCCGTAGCCGACGCCGAGCGCGCGCGAGTCGACGAGGCCGCCGAGCCCGACGACGAGCCCCCCGATCGCGGGCCACCACGCCCAGTGGATCGGCAGGTGCTTGAACGCGTCCTCCGCGCCGTACACCGCGATCGTCAGCACCCAGGCGAGCGCGCCGCCGACCAGCCCGACGGCGAGCGCCTCGAGCATCGCCGTCGCGGCGTGCGGCGCCGCGACGTGCACCGGGAACAGCGGCGCCGCCAGCAGCAGCCCGTGGTGGACGAACGTCTCGCGGATCGTCGCCGCGACGGCGACCGAGGCGGCGATCGGCAGCAGCGAGCGCGGCTTCCACTCGAAGACGAGCAGCTCGATCCCGAAGAGCACCGCCGCGAGCGGCGTCCCGAACACCGCCGCCATGCCGCCACAGGAGCCCGCGACGAGCAGGGTCCGCCGCTCGAGCGCGCTCAGGTGCAGGAACTGCGCGAACACCGAGCCGACCGCGCCGCCGGTGAGGATGATCGGCCCCTCGGCGCCGAACGGGCCGCCGGAGCCGATGCTGATCGCGCTCGAGATCGGTTTCAGCACCGTCAGCCGCGGCTCCACCTTGCTGCCGCCGATCAGGATCGTCTCCATCGCCTCCGGGATCCCGTGCCCGCGGATCCGCTCGGAGCCGTAGCGCGCCATCAGGCCGACGATCAGCCCGCCGACGACGGGGATCAGCACCGTCCAGGCGCCGAAGCGGTCGAGCGACGGCTGCACGAGCCGCGAGTCGGTGCTGCCGAAGTAGGCGAGGTGCGTGAAGAGGCCGATCAGGCGCAGCAGCGCGAGCGCGACGACCGCCGAGAGGGCGCCGACGAGGAGGGCGAGCGGGACGAGCCGGACGTCCTCGAGCCGGAGCGTGAAGTCGCCGAGGTGCTGCGCCCGGGAGCGCAGGTCGGCGCCGCCGACGGCGTCGGTCGGCAGGCGGCGGTCGAGCCGGGAGTGATCGCTGTGATTACAGATCGTAATACGATCCTAGCCGACGTCCGGGGCGGGCCGTCCGGCGGCACTCGTATCGTCCGCGCTCCTCCGAGGGGCGCATGACTCGTATCGTTCGGCTCAGACCGTGGCAGAAGGCCGCCTTCGACCGCTTCGCGGCGGCCGACGCGACCGATTTCCTCGCCGTCGCGACGCCCGGGGCCGGCAAGACGACGTTCGCGCTGACGGCGGCGCGCTGGGAGCTCTCGCGGCACCCGACGCGGCTCGTCGTCGTCGCCCCGACGGCGCACTTGAAGCTGCAGTGGGCGCGGGCGGCGGCCGCGTTCTCGCTCCAGCTCGACCCGGAGTGGTCGGGCCGCGGGCTCGCGCGCGACGTGCACGGGATCGTCACGACGTACCAGCAGGTGGCCGGCTCGCCCGACGCCGTCGCGGCGCTCGCCGCGGACGCGTTCGTCGTCCTCGACGAGCTCCACCACGCCGCGGACGAGCGCGCCTGGGGCGCGGCCGTCCAGCGGGCGTTCGCGGACGCGGCGCGGCGGCTCTCGCTCTCGGGGACGCCGTTCCGCTCGGACACGCGCGCGATCCCGTTCGTCCGCTACGACGGCGACGAGGCGGTGCCGGACTACGAGTACTCGTACGGCGACGCGCTCGCCGACCGCGGCGTCGTCCGCCCGGTCTACTTCCCGCGCACGAACGGGCACATGGAATGGGCGGCGCCCGACGGCTCGCTGCACGAGGCGACGTTCGACGACGCGCTGAACGCGACGCGCTCCTCGGAGCGGCTGCGCACGGCGCTCTCGCTCGAGGGCGAGTGGCTGCCGGCGGTGCTGCGCTCCGCGGTCGAGCGGCTCGGGCTGATCCGGCGCGAGCAGCCGGACGCGGGCGGGCTCGTGATCGCGATCGACCAGGAGCACGC
>DASSSR010000009.1:0-64147 GCA_035708345.1 Gaiellaceae bacterium | reverse complement strand
TCCTCGCGTCGTGGCCCCTCCTGCGCCAGCTTCGGGAGGGCGATCCGCTCGCGCTCGGGCCGTCCGTCCAGTCGCCCCGCTCGAAGACGCTGACCCCGCGCATCGACGAGGCGGAGCGGGTCGTCCAGTCGATCTGCCCCTACTGCGCGGTCGGTTGCGCGCAGCTCGTCTACGTGAAGGACGGCGAGGTCACGCACATCGAGGGCGACCCGGCGAGCCCAGTTTCCCGCGGCCGGCTCTGCCCGAAGGGGCAGGCGTCCAGGAGCTACGCGGCGAGCCCGTTGCGGGAGTACAAGGTCAAGTACCGGCGCCCGTACGGGACGCAGTGGGAGGAGCTGTCGCTCGAGGACGCGATGGACATGATCGCGAAGCGCGTCGTCGACAAGCGCGCCGAGACCTGGCAGGAGAAGACGGGAGACGGCGCGCCGGCGAACCGCACGCTCGCGATCGGCAACCTCGGCGGGGCGACGCTGGACAATGAAGAGAACTACGTGATGAAGAAGCTCTTCACCGCGCTCGGCGTCGTGCAGGTCGAGAACCAGGCGCGCATATGACACAGCTCCACGGTCCCCAGTCTGGGGACCTCGTTCGGGCGAGGCGGTGCGACGACGTTCCAGCAGGACCTGCAGAACTCCGACTGCATCGTGATTATGGGCTCGAACATGGCCGAGAACCACCCGGTCGGCTTCCAGTGGGTGATGGAGGCGCGCGAGCGGGGAGCGAAGGTGATCCACGTCGACCCGCGCTTCACGCGCACGAGCGCGATGGCGACGAAGTGGGTCGGCATCCGCGCCGGCACCGACATCGCCTTCCTCGGCGGGATCGTCAACTACCTGCTGCAGAACGACCTCTACTTCGAGGAGTACGTCAAGCACTACACGAACGCGCCGGTGATCATCGACGAGGCGTTCGCCGACACGGAGGACGGCGACGGGCTCTTCTCCGGCTGGGACCCCGAGCAGGGCGAGTACGACACGACGACGTGGGCGTACGAGGGGATGGAGACGCACGGCGCCGCGGGCCAGCGCGAGGAGGGCTACTCGGCGAAGGGCGAGCAGTCCGGCCACGGCGGCCACGGCGGCGGCCTCTCGCACGGCGAGCCGCCGTCCGAGGACCCCGACCTCGCCCATCCGCGCTGCGTCTTCCAGATCCTCAAGCGCCACTACGCGCGCTACACGCCGGAGTTCGTCGCCGACACGTGCGGCGTCTCGGTCGACGACTTCGTCTACGTCGCCGAGGCGCTCGCGCAGAACTCCGGCCGCGAGCGCACGAGTGCGTTCTGCTACGCCGTCGGCTGGACGCAGCACACCGTCGGCGTCCAGATCATCCGCACCTGCGCGATCGTGCAGCAGCTGCTGGGGAACATCGGCCGGCCGGGCGGCGGGATCATGGCGCTGCGCGGGCACGCGTCCATCCAGGGCTCGACCGACATCCCGACGCTCTACAACATCCTCCCCGGCTACCTGCCGATGCCGCACACGGAGGAGTACGGCAGCTTCGACAACTACGTCCAGGCGAACGTCGCGCCGACCGGCTGGTGGGGGAACTTCGAGGAGTACTGGGTCAGCCTGATGTGCGCGTACTTCGGCCCGAACGCCACCGAGGAGAACGAGTGGCTGTTCGAGCACCTGCCGCGCATCGACCAGGACAACTCCGTCTACTGGACGCTCGAGCAGATGCTCGAGGGCAACGTCAAGGGCTACATCATCGCCGGCGAGAACCCGGCCGTCGGGAACGCGAACGGCAAGGCGCACCGGCTCGCGCTCGCGAAGCTCGACTGGCTCGTCGTGCGCGACGTCGTCGAGATCGAGTCGGCGTCGTTCTGGTACGACAGCCCCGAGATCGAGTCGGGCGAGCTGAAGACCGACGAGATCGCGACGGAGGTCTTCTTCATGCCGGCCGCGTCGCACACGGAGAAGGACGGCTCCTTCACGAACACGCAGCGGCTGCTGCAGTGGCACTTCCAGGCGGTCGAGCCGAAGGAGGACTGCCGCTCGGAGCTCTGGTTCTACTTCCACCTCGGCAAGCGGATCAAGTCGATGCTGCAGGACTCCGAGGAGGAGCGCGACAAGCTCGTCAACCTCCTCAACTGGGACTACCCGGTGCACGCGCAGATCGAGGAGCCGAGCGCGGACGCGATCCTGAAGGAGATCAGCGGCTACAAGACGAAGACGCGCGAGCCGCTGTCGAGCTACAAGGAGCTGACGAAGGACGGCTCGACCGCGTGCGGCTGCTGGATCTACTCAGGCGTCTACGCGGACGGGATCAACCAGGCGGCGCGCAAGAAGGCGCACTGGGAGCAGGACACGTACGTCGCCCCGGAGTGGGCGTGGGCGTGGCCGGCGAACCGGCACATCATCTACAACCGCGCCTCCGCCGACCCCGACGGCAAGCCGTGGTCCGAGCGCAAGAAGTACGTCTGGTGGGACGGCGAGCAGGAGCAGTGGCAGGGCGTCGACACGCCCGACTTCGACGAGACGAAGCCGCCGGACTACGTGCCGCCCGACGACGCCGAGGGCCCCGACGCGATCGCCGGCGACCACCCGTTCATCATGCAGTCGGACGGCCGCTCCTGGCTGTTCGTCCCGCAGGGTCTCGAGGACGGGCCGCTGCCGACGCACTACGAGCCGCACGAGTCGCCGTTCGACAACCCGCTCTACTCGCAGCGCGCGAACCCGCGCCGCCAGCAGCACAAGGACGCCTGGTGGGACCCGTACAACCCGATCGCCGGCGAGCCCGGCGCGGAGCGCTTCCCGCACGTCGTCACGACGTACCGCCTGACCGAGCATCACACGGCCGGCGGCATGACGCGCTCCGTCCCGTATCTCGCGGAGCTGCAGCCGCAGATGTTCTGCGAAGTCTCGCCCGAGCTCGCCGGGCTCGAGGGCCTCGAGCACGGCGGCTGGGCGACGATCTACACGACGCGCGCGGCGATCGAGGCACGCGTGCTCGTGACGAACCGGATCCCGCCGGTCGTCGTGCGCGGCCGCACCGTCCACCAGGTCGGCCTGCCGTACCACTGGGGGGTGCGCCTGCTCACGTCGGGCGACAGCGCGAACGACCTGATCCACGCGGCGCTCGACCCGAACGTGCACATCATGGAGACGAAGGCGTCGACGTGCGGGATCCGCCCCGGCCGCCGCCCGCGCGGGAAGGCGTACGAGCGGTTCGTCGAGGAGCTGCGCTCGTACGCGACCGAGGAGCGCACGGAGCCCGAAGAGGTGCGGCAGACATGAGCGTAGGCTCGACGGAGCTCATCAGAGAGCGGAGGCGCCGGCTCGGCCGGCGCCGGGAGCGGGCATGAGCGCCGTCTTGCCGATGCAGCCGACCGGCGAGCCGGCCGGCTGGGAGGCGTACGGCGACGACAAGCACGAGCGCGTCGGCTTCTTCACCGACACGTCGGTGTGCATCGGCTGCAAGGCGTGCGAGGTCGCGTGCAAGGAGTGGAACCTGATCCCGCAGGACGGCCAGGAGTGGACGGGGCACTCGTACGACAACACCGGCGAGCTCGACGCGAACACCTGGCGGCACGTCGCCTTCGTCGAGCAGGAGAAGCCGCTGTACAGGACGCTGGAAGCGCCGACGGCAGAGCCGTCGGCGCCCGGCGGAAAACCGTCGCCTTCGGCGACTGGGAACGGCGACGGCGGGACGGGCCTGCGCTGGCTGATGGAGTCGGACGTCTGCAAGCACTGCACGCACGCGGGCTGCCTCGACGTCTGCCCCACCGGCTCGCTCTTCCGCACCGAGTTCGGCACCGTCGTCATCCAGGCGGACATCTGCAACGGCTGCGGCTACTGCGTGCCCGCGTGCCCGTTCGGGGTGCTCGACAAGCGCGAGATCCCGTCGACGCAGGACTCCGGCTACAAGCCCGACCTGCCGTCGTTCCTCGGGAAACAGAAGGACGGGCGCGTCTGGAAGTGCACGCTCTGCTACGACCGGCTGCGCGGCGGCCACGAGCCCGCGTGCGCGAAGGCGTGCCCGACGAAGTCGATCCAGTTCGGCCCGCTCGAGGAGCTGCGGCAGCGCGCCGACGCTCGGCTCGCGAAGCTCGAGTCGGAGGGCTGGAACGGCGCGCAGCTGTACGGCCGCAACCCCGACGACGGCGTCGGCGGCTTCGGCGCCTTCTTCCTGCTGCTCGACGACCCGGAGGTGTACGGCCTCCCGCCCGACCCGGTCGTGCCGACGGCGAAGCTCGGCGAGATGTGGCTGAACATGGCGACGGCCGCCGCCGCGTTGATGGTCGGCGTCGTCGGCGTCGTCGCGCTCGGAGGACGCAGGTGAGCGAGGTGCGGTCGTACTACGGCCGGCCCGTGATCAAGGAGCCGGTGTGGACGTGGGAGATCCCGACGTACTTCTTCACGGGCGGCGTCTCCGGGGCGTCGTCGGTGCTGTCGCTGTCGGCGAAGCTGTTCGGGAACGAGAAGCTGTCGAAGCGCGCGCTCTACATCGGCGCGGCGTTCGACGCGGTCTCGCCGCTGCTGCTGATCTCCGACCTCGGCCGGCCGGAGCGCTTCCACCACATGCTGCGCGTCTTCAAGGTGACGTCGCCGATGAACGTCGGCGCCTGGGTGCTGCTCGTCAACGGCGGCGCCTCCAACACCGCCGCCGTGCTCGAGCTGCTCGGGATCCTCAAGCCGGTCAAGCTGCTCGCCGAGCTCGTCGCGACCTTCTTCGGCCCGCCGCTCGCGACGTACACGGGCGTGCTCGTCGCCGACACGGCGGTGCCGGCGTGGCACGAGGGACGGCACGAGCTGCCGTGGCTCTTCGGCGCGAGCGCGACGGCGAGCGCCGGCGCCGCCTCGACCATGTTCATGGACCCCGGCGACGCCGGCCCGGCGCGGCGGCTCGCGATCGGCGGCGTGATCGCCGAGGGCACGCTCGTGCACGCGATGGAGCTCCGGCTCGGCGAGGTCGGCGAGGTCTACCACCAGGGCGCCGCCGGGAAGTTCTCGCTCGCCGCGAAGGTGCTGGCGGGCGGCGGCGCCGCGCTGCTCGCGACGAAGGGCCGCAGGAGCCGCGCCGCGGCGACGCTCGGCGGCGCGATGGTCTGCGCCGGCGAGCTCTGCCTCCGCTGGGCGGTGTTCAAGGCCGGCGTCCAGTCGGCACGGGACCCGAAGTACACGGTGAAGCCGCAGCGCGAGCGCGCGGACCGCAACGGCGGCTCGAAGGCGACCACCTTCCCCGGCGAGCCCGCCGCACCGGCCGGCCGCGGCGCCTGAGGTGCGCGGGGACGACCGCGCGCGCGTCGTCCTGACGCCGATCGCGACGCCGCTCCCGCTCACGTTCGTCGGGCTGCTGCTCGCGTCGACGGTGCTGAGCGGGCTCGAGCTCGGCTGGATCCCGAAGTCGCAGGTGCACGAGACGGGCTGGGTGCTGATCGCGGTGCCGATCCCGCTGCAGCTCGTGGCGGCGGTCTTCGGCTTCCACGGGCGGAGCGCGTCGGCGGCGACCGGCTCGAGCGTGCTCGCGGCCGCCTGGCTCGGCACGGCGCTCGCGCTGATCAACGCGCACCCGGGCGAGCCGGTGCCGTCGCAGGCGACGGCGATGCTCGCCTTCGGCGTCGGCGCGGCGCTGCTCGTGCCCGCCCTCTCGGACGCGCACGGCGGCAGCCTGCTCCCCGCCGGCGTGCTCGCGTTCGCCGCGTGCCGCTTCGTCCTGACGGGGATCACCGGGCTGACGCACTCGGGCGGGCTGAAGACGGCCACCGGCGTCGTCGGCTGCGCCGTCGCGGCGGCGGCGCTCTACGCGGCGCTCGCGCTCGAGGTCGAGGGCTCGCGCAGCAGGGGGATGCTGCCGACCTTCCGCGGCGTCGATTCCCGCCGCGGGCTGACCGCTCCGCTCGACGAGCAGGTCGTCGCCCTCGAGAACGAGGCCGGCGTGCGGAAGAATCTCTAGTCCCGGCTGAGCAGCGCCGCCACGGCGGCGACGCCCGCGAGCGCGCCGCCGGCGATCTGCTTGCGGTGCATCGACGCCCACGACCACGGGTCGGAGCCGTGTGCCTGCTCGTCGAACATCCCGTGCGAGCCGCGGTCTGCGTCTTCGTCCTTCGGCTCGAAGACGTTCGAGCCGAAGCGCGGGCCGTCCTGCTGCGAGAGCTGCCCGTTGACGCCGGTCTTCGCGAGGTACCAGTCGACGAGCCAGGGCGCGAACCGGTTGCCGAGGATCGTGTAGGCGGTCGAGACGCCGACCCACATGTTGCGGCGCGGGTGCTCGACGACGTACGCGATCGCGCGGCCCGCGAGCTCGGGCTGGAAGATCGGCGCGACCGGCTGCGGGTGCTCGTCGAACTCGTTGTCGTTCCAGTCGAACTGCACCGTGTTCAGGCCGGGCAGCTGCACCATGCACAGCTGCACGTTGCTGCCCTCGTGCTTCAGCTCCGTGATCACCGACTCGGTGAAGCCCTTGACCGCGTGCTTCGCGCCGCAGTAGGCGGCCTGGAGCGGGATCCCGCGGAACGCGAGCGCGGAGCCGACGTTGACGACGACGCCGTGGTCGCGCGGGCGCATCCGCTTCAGCGCCGTCTGCACGCCGTGGACCTGGCCCAGGTAGCTGACGTCGGTGATGCGCTTGTAGGTCTCCATGTCGGTGTCCCAGAAGAAGCGGAGGGCGCCGACGAACGCGACGTTCACCCAGGCGTCGATCGGCCCGAGCTCCTGCTCGACCCGTTCGGCCGCGGCCTCGACCTGCTCGAGGTCGGCGACGTCGGTGACGACGGCGAGGCCGCGGCGGCCCGCGGCCTCGACGTCTCGTGCCGCAGCTTCGGCGCCTGCGCGCCCGCGCGCCAGGACGGCGACGTCCCAGCCGCGCCGCGCGAGCTGGCGCACGACTTCACGGCCGACGCCCGCGCTCCCGCCGGTGACGACGGCGATCTTCCCCACCGTCACGTCCTTGCCGACGGGTTCCGGGGCAAAACGTGAGCCGCCCGGCGCCGCTACAGCCGAACCGCGCCGGACCGCGGGTCCTGCTCCGTGTACGCGTCGCCGCCCGGCGGCCGGCCGGCCTCTTCCTTCGGCTCGTGGGGCACGGGCTTGCCGCGCTCCGGCTGCACCTGCAGCAGCTCGTCGACCACCTCGTCGAGGCTCTGGTACTGCCGGCCGCTCGAAAGCGAGCGGAGGCCGTCGAGCAGCTGCGGCTCGGCATGCTGCCGGACCGCGTACTCGAGCAGGTCGGAGCGCTCTGCCGGCAGGCGGACGCCCACCAGCACCGTCTTCAGCTCGGCTGCCGTCGCAGGATCCACAAGTGCCGTGTTTCCGGCGTATTCGGCGCGGAAACGCGGGTGCCATGCCCGAGCTCGGCTTCGCCCTCTCGTCCGAGGACCATCCCCCGAACGACCTCGTCGAGCAGGCGGCGCTGGCGGAGCGGACCGGCTTCGGCTTCTGCCTCATCTCCGACCACTACCACCCCTGGATCGAGCGGCAGGGGCACGCGTCGTTCGTCTGGTCGACGCTCGGC
This sequence comes from Gaiellaceae bacterium, assembly GCA_035708345.1. Lineage (GTDB taxonomy): Bacteria > Actinomycetota > Thermoleophilia > Gaiellales > Gaiellaceae > Palsa-739. The sequence goes on along the minus strand of DASSSR010000009.1, from coordinate 56,695 downwards.
GGGATCGCCCACGCGACGAAGACGATCCGCGTCGGCACCGGCGTCACGTGCCCGCTGATCCGCCAGCACCCGGCGCTCGTCGCGCAGGCGGCGGCGACGGTCGCCTGCATGTTCGAGGGGCGCTTCTTCCTCGGCGTCGGCAGCGGCGAGAACCTGAACGAGCACGTGCTCGGCGACCGCTGGCCGCTGCCCGACGAGCGGCTCGAGATGCTTGAGGAGGCCGTGGAGGTGATCCGACTGCTCTGGCAGGGAGGCGAGCAGACGCACCGCGGCAAGCACTACACCGTCGACCACGCGCGCGTCTTCGACCTGCCCGACGACCCGATCGACGTCTACGTCGCCGCCGCGCAGCCGAACGCGGCGGAGCTCGCCGGCCTCATCGGCGACGGGCTGATCTCGACGTCGCCGGACGAGGAGGTCGTGCAGAAGTTCGGCCAGGACAAGCCGAAGGTCGGGATGATGCACGTCGCCTACGACACGGACGCCGCGGCGGGGCTGAAGCGGGCGCACGAGCTCTGGCCGAACCTCGCCATGCAGGGCTCGCTCGGGCAGGAGCTGCCGACGCCGTCCGACTTCGCGGGCGCGGCGCCGATGATCTCGCCCGAGGACGTCGCCGAGCTCGTCCCGCACGGCTCCGACCCCGGCCCGTACCTGGAGCAGATCGGGAAGTTCGGCGACGCGGGCTTCACCCACGTGTACGTCCACCAGATCAGCGAGAACCAGCAGGAGTTCTGCAGCTGGGCGGCGCGCGAGCTGCTCCCGAAGGCCTGAGGGCCGTCGTGGCGCCGACGCCGGAGGAGATCTACGCGCGCACGAAGGAGGAGGGCAGGCGCCGGCTCGAGCGCCCCTTCCTCGAGGAGATGTCGACCGCGCTCGCCGCCGGCTTCGACATCGTCGCGGGGCTCGCCGTGTTCGCGCTGCTGCAATCGCAGCTCCAGCACGCGCTCGGCGGCGACGCCGCGCACGTCGTCGCCTCGGCGGGCTTCGGCGTCTCGTTCGTCTTCCTCGTCATCGGGCGGGGCGAGCTCTTCACCGAGAACTTCCTCGTCCCGCTCGCCGGCGTCGAGGAGCACGGCGGCGCGTGGAGGAAGCTGCTGAAGCTCTGGACGGTCTCACCGCTCTTCAACATCCTCGGCGGGCTGGTCGTCGTCCTGCTGCTGACGGTGCACAGCGTGCTCCCGTACGGCTCCGGCGCCGCGCTCGTCCACGCCTCCGAGCGGATCCACGCGAACGGCGTGCTCGCCCTCTTCGTCAGCGCCGTCTTCGCAGGGGCCCTGATCACGGCGATGACCTGGTTCGTCGAGGGCCAGGAGTCGGTCCTCGTCCGGATCGTCGTCGCGTGGATCGTCGGCGCGATCATCGTCCTCGGCCAGTTCGACCACGTGATCGTGGACACGATCGAGCTGATCTTCGGCTACCGCTTCGGCGCCCGGTTCGACTGGGCGTTCATCGTCGGCAACTTCGCCCTCGCCGCCGCCGGGAACATGCTCGGCGGGATGGGGCTGATCACGCTGAACCGCTTCACCCAAGGGCGCGCGGGCAACGGCGAAGCTTCTGCTTGAATCGAGCTATGGCTCAGCCCGCAGAGCTCCGCGTCGGCGACGAGACGTACTCGATCTACCGCCTCGACGCGCTGCAGGCGAAGTGGGACGTCGCGCGGCTGCCGTACACGCTGCGGATCCTGCTCGAGAACGTCCTCCGCAACGGCTCCGACGCCGAGGTGGAGGCTGTCGCCGGCTGGGTCGCGACGGCCGAGCCGTCGCGGGAGATCTCGTTCGTCCCGGCCCGGGTGCTGCTGCAGGACTTCACCGGCGTCCCCTGCGTCGTCGACCTCGCCGCGATGCGCGACGCGATGCGCGACCAGGGCGGCGACCCGTCGAGGATCAACCCGCAGATCCCGGTCGAGCTGGTGATCGACCACTCGGTGCAGGTGGACGAGTTCGCGACCCGGCTCGCGATCGTCCGCAACGTCGAGCTCGAGTTCGAGCGGAACAGGGAGCGCTACGCGTTCCTGCGCTGGGGCCAGACCGCCTTCGACAACTTCAAGGCGGTGCCGCCGAACACCGGCATCTGCCACCAGGTCAACCTCGAGTTCCTCGCGCGCGTCGTCGAGTCGCGCGACGGCCTCGCGTTCCCCGACACGCTCGTCGGGACCGACTCGCACACGACGATGGTGAACGGGCTCGGCGTGCTCGGCTGGGGCGTCGGCGGCATCGAGGCGGAGGCGGCGATGCTCGGCGAGTCGCTCTCGATGCTCGTGCCGCAGGTCGTCGGCCTCAGGCTCCTCGGCGAGCTGCCGCAGGGGGCGACCGCCACCGACCTCGTCCTCACCGTGACCGAGCTCTTGCGCAAGGTCGGCGTCGTCGGCAAGTTCGTCGAGTACTTCGGCCCCGGCCTCTCGTCGCTCGCGCTCGCCGACCGCGCGACGCTCGGGAACATGAGCCCCGAGTACGGCGCGACGTGCGGCTTCTTCCCGGTCGACGACGTCACGCTCTCGTACCTGCGCCTGACCGGCCGCAGCGAGGAGCGGGTCGCGCTCGTCGAGGCGTACTGCAAGGAGAACATGCTCTGGCACGAGGTCGAGGAGCACCCCACGTACACGCAGGTGGTCGAGCTCGACCTCGCCGACGTCGAGCCCTCGCTGGCCGGGCCGCGGCGGCCGCAGGACCGCGTGCCGCTCGCGGGCGCGAAGGACGCGTTCATCGAGGCGCTCGACACGTTCGGCGTCGACTACACCGACGGCGACGAGGCGGTCGCGGAGACGTTCCCCGCGAGCGACCCGACGGCCGAGCAGCAGCCCGGCGGCGAGAGCGCGGGCCGCTCCGCCGAGCCGGTGCACACCGGCACGATCGCGAAGAAGCGGGTGCCGGTGCGCGGCGAGGAGTACGCGCTCGAGCACGGCTCGGTCGTGATCGCGGCGATCACCTCCTGCACGAACACCTCGAACCCGTCGGTGATGATCGGCGCCGGCCTGCTGGCGAAGAAGGCGGTCGAGGCGGGCCTGCAGCGCCGGCCGTGGGTCAAGTCGTCGCTCGCGCCCGGCTCGAAGGTCGTCACCGAGTACTACGAGCGCTCGGGGCTGGACCGCTACCTCGACGAGCTCGGCTTCAACACCGTCGGCTACGGCTGCACGACGTGCATCGGCAACTCCGGCCCGCTGCCGGACGCGATCGGCGAGGCCGTCGGCGAGGGCGACCTCGTCGTCTGCGCGGTGCTCTCCGGGAACCGGAACTTCGAGGCGCGTATCCACGGCGACGTGAAGGCGAACTACCTCGCGTCGCCGCCGCTCGTCGTCGCCTACGCGCTGGCGGGGCGGATGGACATCGATCTGCTGAAGGAGCCGCTCGGCGAGGGCGCCGAGGGCCCGGTCTTCCTGCGCGACCTCTGGCCGTCGCCGGAGGAGGTCGACGCGGTGATCGCGTCGTCGATCGACGGCGAGATGTTCCGGCGCACGTACGGCGACGTCTTCACGGGCGACGAGCGCTGGCGCGGGCTCGACACCCCCGAGGGCGAGCTCTTCTCCTGGGACGCCGACTCGACCTACGTGCGGCAGCCGCCGTACTTCGCCGGGATGTCGAGCGAGCCCGGCACGGTCGAGGACGTCTCCGGCGCGCGCGTGCTCGTCTCGCTCGGCGACTCCGTCACGACCGACCACATCTCCCCCGCGGGCTCGATCCGCGGCGACTCGCCCGCCGGCGCGTACCTGACCGAGCACGGCGTCGAGCGCCGCGAGTTCAACTCGTACGGCGCGCGCCGGGGCAACCACGAGGTGATGATGCGGGGCACGTTCGCGAACGTCCGCCTGCGCAACCAGCTCGTGCCCGGCTCGGAGGGGACGTGGACGGTGCACCTGCCCGACGGCGAAGAGGGGACGATCTTCGACGTCGCCGAGCGCTATCGCAGCGAGGGCGTGCCGACGATCGTGCTCGCCGGCAAGGAGTACGGCAGCGGCTCGTCGCGCGACTGGGCGGCCAAGGGCCCGAACCTGCTCGGCGTACGCGCGGTGATCGCGGAGTCGTACGAGCGCATCCACCGCTCGAACCTGCTGATGATGGGGATCCTGCCGCTGCAGTTCCTCCCCGGCGAGTCGCGCGACTCGCTCGGGCTGACCGGCCGCGAGGAGTACGCGATCGTCGGCGTCGAGAACGGCGAGGCGCGCGAGGTGACGGTGCGGGCGGACGACAAGGAGTTCCGCGCGACCGTGCGCCTCGACACGCCGCGCGAGCGGGAGTACGTCCGCCACGGCGGCATCCTCCCCTTCGTCCTGCGCCGGCTGCTCTCCGCCTAGCGGACGATGCCGCGGGCGAAGCGGTCGCGCGCGGCCCGCGCGGCGCTCTCGGTCGCGAACGGGCCGGCGTAGACGACGACCCAGCCCGGCCGCAGGCCCGGAATCCGGCCGGAGCGCGTGACCTTCGCACCGATCGCGTGCGCGCGGCTCTGGGCCTCGTGCAGGTGCGTCGGCCGGAACGAGCTCAGCACGAGCACGTAGCTGCCCGGCTTCGCCTTCGGCCTGCGCGGAACGTAGCGGCGCTCGCCGTGCCACGGCCGCCAGCGCATCGGCCGCAGCGGCTGCAGCCAGCCGGCGGCGGGCTTGCCGCGGAGCGACGCCTTCGCGTAGCGCGCCCAGATCTGCGCCGGGAGGCTGCCGCCGGTGACGTGGATGCCGTGCACGTCCGTCATCGGCACCGTTCGGTGCGGGTAGCCGACCCATGCCGCCGCGGCGAGGCGGCGCGTGTAGCCGACGAACCAGCCGTCCGTCCAGTCGCTCGTCGTGCCGGTCTTGCCCGCGACGGCGCGACGCGGCAGCCGGGCCGCCGTGCCGGTGCCGCGCTCGACGTTCGCCTGCAGGACGCGCGTCACCCAGTAGGCGACGTTGCGCGGGACGGCGTGCTTCGGCGGCGCCGTCCAGCGGTGGCTCGTGTCGACCGCCCCGTCCGGGAGCACGACCTTGCGGATCGCGTGCGGTGCGCGGTAGACGCCGCCGGCGGCGAGCGTCGCGTACGCGGACGCCATGTCGAGCGGCGAGACGGCGTCCGCGCCGAGGCCGATCGAGGCGACCGGGTCGAGCGGCGAGCGCACGCCGAGGCGGTGCGCCATCTGCGCGACGTGCTGCGCGCCGACGTCGAGCGTCAGCTTCGCGTAGACGACGTTGTCGGAGAGGAGCGTCGCCCGCACGAGGTTCTCGACGCCGAAGAACGCGTTCTCGTAGGTGTGCGGCCTCCAGGTCGTCCCGTTCGCCAGCGCGACGGAGAACGGCGCCGACAGGTACTTCGTCGAGTAGGGATTCGCGCCGCGCGCGATCGCGGCCGCCAGCACGAACGTCTTGAACGCGGAGCCTGCCTGCCGGCGGCCCGAGACGGCGAGGTCGAAGTCGAGCCGCCTGCCGTGCACGACGCCGACGAGCGCCCGGATCGCCCCCGTGCGCGGGTCGACGGACGCGACCGCGCCGGCCGGGTCGTGCTTCCGGTTCAGCACCGAGCGGATCGCGCTGCGCGCGGCGCGCTGGTCGCGTGGGACGAGCGTCGTGTAGACGCGGAGGCCGCCCTGTCGCACGCGCTGCTCGCCGTAGACGCGCACCAGTTCGCTGCGAACGTACGAGAAGAACGTCGGCGCGCGGCGGAGCGTGTAGACGCGGCCCGGGTGCAGGCCGAGCGGCCGCGCGACGAGTCGCCGGTAGCGCGCCCGGGTCAGCGCGCCGGCGCCGACGAGCGCCCGCAGCACCTCGTTGCGCCGCGCGAGCGCCTGCGCGGGATGGACGAGCGGGTCGTAGCGCGACGGCGCCTGCGGCAGCCCGGCGATCAGCGCCGCCTGCGCAGGCCCGAGCTTCGCGGCGGGACGGTCGAAGTACGTCCACGCGGCCGCCTCGACGCCGTACGCGCGGTGGCCGTAGGGCGCCCGGTTCAGGTAGGTCGTCAGGATCCGCTCCTTCGGCCAGCGCCGCGTCAGCTTCAGCGCGAGGCACGCTTCGAGCCGCTTTCGCGCGAAGGTGCGCGAGTCGTCGAGGTACATGCTGCGCACGAGCTGCTGCGTGATCGTCGAGCCGCCCTGGACGATGTGACCGGCGAGCACGTCCTGCACGGCCGCGCGCGCGAGGCCGCGGTAGTCGACGCCCGGGTTCGTCCAGAAGCGGCGGTCCTCGATCGCGACCGTCGCCTTCTTCAGCCAGGGAGAGATCCTCGAGTCCGGGACGACGCGGCGATAGGTGTCCGCGTGGATCGCGCCGAGGTACGTCCCGTCGGCGGCGTAGACGACGGAGGTGCGGCCGAGCGGGGCCGCCGTGCGCCCGTCGAGCGTGCAGCGGGAGAGATACCAGCGCGCGCCGCCCGCGGCGGCCGCGACGACCACCGCCGAGCCGACGACGAGCAGGAGGGTCAGGAGCAGCAGCCGCCGCGGACGCTTCCCCCGGCGCCGGCGTCCCCGGCGCGCCTCGACGACTGCCTCGATCGGGTCGAGGCCGGTCATCTACAGGGACAACGGGCGGGTCGTGCCGCCGGTTTCGCTGCGGTAGGGTCGGTGCGTGGGCTGGCAGGGGGTCTGTGAGGCGACGCTCGGCGGCGCCGGAGTGCTGACGCCTCTGCAGCGCTGCGCGATCTTCGCGGGGGACGACCCGCCCGAGCTGGCGCCGCTGCTCGAGAAGGTGCGGCGGCACGCGTACCGGATCGTCGACGCGGACGTCGCCGGGCTCGAGGCCGACGTGGTGGTCGAGGCGGCGCTCGCGGCGGCGCTCGGCGTCGCGCTGGCGGAGCGGCGACGCGCTTTGGCGGCGCTCGCGTGAGGCTCGAGCTGCGTCATGACCCGAGCGCCGCCGCGCAGATCGCGGAGCTACGCGAGCGCGACGGCTACGTCTCGGACATCTCGGTCGCGCTGCGCTACCGGCCGGAGCTCTTCGGACGCCCGTTCGGGGCGCTGATGCAGGAGATCATGAAGGGCCCCTCCGCGTGGAGCGAGGCGGAGCGGGAGCTCTTCGCCGCCTTCGTGTCCGCGCAGAACCAGTGTCCGTTCTGAACGGAGGCCCACGGCGCGGTCGCGTCGTACGCCTTCGGTGACGCAGAGCTCGTGGACGGGGTGCTGCGCGACTACGAGACGGCGCCGGTCGACGAACGGCTGCGCGGGACGCTGCACTTCCTCGCGACGCTCGACCCGTCGCGCGCGCTCGCCGCGGGCGTGACGCGCGAGGCGCTGCGCGAGGCGGTCGAGGTGAAGGCGGCCTTCGACCTGATCACGCGCTACGCCGACACGCTCGGCGCGAAGCCGCACTCGGAGCAGGGCCTGACCCGGGAGCAGGCGATCGCCCACGAGGGGCGGTTCTTCGAGCTCGGCTACGCGTGACCCTCTCCGGCGGGTACCTAGTACGCAAACGGAACCCTCGCCGCTTCGTCACGACACCGTCACCGCCGACGACGAAATGCCTGCACGCGCGACAGCCGCCGCTCCGTGACGGTTCCGTGACGGTACTTTAGTACCGGCCGTATGGCCGGCTCGTACGAGCCCCGCGCCCTCCGGCCCGGCGACGCGTGACGCTCTCCTGCGGGTACGTAGTACGCAAACGGAACCCTCGCCGCTTCGTCACGACACCGTCACCGCCGACGACGAAATGCCTGCACGCGCGGCAGCCGCCTCTTTTTGACGGTTTCGTGACGGTAAGTAGTACCGGCCTCGGCGGCGCCGCCGGCGCGCGGGCCGGCTAGTAGAAGCCTTCGCGGCGGGCGTAGCGGCCGGCCCGCGCGCGCTCGTACTCGGCGACGTCGAGCTCGGGCGCGCCGACCGCCTTGAGGATCTCCGACGCCTTCGGCAGCTCGGACGGGTCGGCGTGCTTCTCCGGGTTCCAGAGCTCCGAGCGCAGCAGCGCCTTCGGGCACTGCGTGTACGCCTGCTCGACCTCGACGAGGATGCCGAGCCTCGGCACCTTGCCCTCGACCGCGCACGGCTCCAGCAGCTCCGCGTCGTCGACGAGCCGGGCGCGGCCGTTGACGCGGAACGTGTCGCCGATGCCCGGCACGAGGAAGAGCAGGGCGATCCGCGGGTCGCCGAGCAGGTTCGTCAGCGTGTCGGCGAGCTTGTTGCCGGGCCGCTCGGGCAGCAGCAGCGTCCGCTCGTCGAGGACGCGCACGAAGCCGGGCGGGTCGCCGCGCGGCGAGACGTCCAGTCCGCCGTCCGGCCGCGCCGTCGCGACGCACACGAACGGCGAGCGCTCGATCCACCGCCGCGACAGCTCGTTCAATCGGTCGGCGACCTTCGCCTGCACGAGCTCGTTCGGCGAGCCGATCAGGTCTCGGAGCTCTGCCTCCGTGCGGACGACCATGCGGCGAGCCTAGCTTCCGCCTCCGCCCTGTGGCGATCCTCCTCGACCGGCTCGCCCTTCTGCAGCTGCCTGCAGACCCACCAGGCGACGAAGCCGGCGACGATCGGGAAGAAGAGGTTGAAGAAGCGGTAGAACCAGATCTGGCCCACGTAGGGGATGTCGAAGAGCACCTCGACGCGGTCGGACGAGCCCGCGATGAACACGATCAGCACCCACGTGATCATCCAGACGCCGACGCCGGTGCGCATCGGGTTGTCGCGCGGGCGCTGCGCGAGGTTGTGGAAGCCCAGGTCGCCGGTGATCCGCCGCTCCAGCCACGGCCAGAAGTAGAGAAACCCGAAGACGATCATCGGGAAGGCGGCGCCGCCCCAGAACGGGTTCGGGACGAGCGTGTACTTGCCGATCACGACGTCGAAGCCGGGCATCAGCCGCAGGCCGCCGATCAGCCAGCCGAGATACCAGTCCGGCTGCGCGCCGTTCGTCGAGGAGTACGTGTGGTACGGCCCCCACAGCCAGATCGGGTTGATCTGCACGAGCCCCCCGAGCAGGAAGAGCATCGCGACGACGGCGAAGAGCAGCCCGAGCGAGCGCGGCGCCTGTCCCGGGTACATCGGCACGCCGACGATCGTGTGGTTGCTCTGCGCCCGCATCCGCTTGAACTGCGTGTGATGCCGCATCGCGACGAGCAGCAGGTGCACGGAGAGCAGCATTCCGATCAGCACCGGGAAGATCAGGACGTGCGCGATGTACATGCGCGGCCAGAACGCGTGCTGCCCGGGGAAGGGCCCCTTGAACAGCCACTCCATCAGGTTCGCGCCGATGAAGGGGATCGACATCCCGACCGAGTAGCCGATCACGAGCCCCATCCCCGAGAGCAGGTCGTCGACCATCGAGTAGCCCATGTACGCCTCGAGCAGCGTCAGCATGAGCATCGTCACGCCGAACATCCACGTCAGCCCGCGCGGCTTGCGGAACGCGCCCGTGAAGAAGACGCGGAAGAGGTGCAGGATGATCGCCGCGACGAAGACGTCGGCCGCCCAGTGGTGCGTCTGGCGGATCAGCAGGCCCGCCTTCACCGTCATCGAGATGTCGACCACCGACTTGTAGGCCTCGGACATGTGCTGGCCCTGGAGCGGCACGTACGGGCCGTGGTAGACCGTGTCCTTCGTCGAGTCGACGAAGAAGAACGTCAGATAGATCCCCGTCGCGACGAGGACCATGAACGCGTAGAGCGCGACCTCGCCGAGCAGGAACGACCAGTGGTCCGGGAAGAGGTACCGCGCGACCTTGCGCAGCAGCGGCGCGCTCGCGCTCCGCTGGTCGACGAACCTGACCGCCCTCCGCGTCAGGCTCACGAGCTCGGCTTCCTGTTCCGGACGCCCCACCACGACGGCCCGAGCGCCGCGTCGAAGTTGCCGCGCGCGCGCAGGTAGCCCTTCCTGTCGATCATCAGCGGCAGCATCGGCAGCGGCCGCGGCGCCGGCCCGAAGATCACCTGGCCGCCCGTGGAGGGGTCGAAGGTCGAGTAGTGGCACGGGCAGACGAGCGCCGGGTGCGGGTCGGTCGCCTCGAAGAGCGGCGCGCGGTAGAGCGAGATCGCGCAGCCCGCGTGCGTGCAGATCTTCGAGAACGCGAGGATCCCGTCCGCGTCGTAGCCGTGCACCTCCGGCGGCAGGCGCAGAGCCGACTTCGGCAGCCGGATCACGACGAGCGGCGCGCCGATCGCCTCGAGGTCGGGATCGTCCTCGGGGAAGGCGGTGTAGAAGTTCTTCTCCTCGATGTCGGACGCCTTCCAGGGACGGCCGTTCTCGTCCACGAGCCGGCGGCCGGCGCGCCAGGGAGTGCCGAAGAAGTACTTGATCCGCAGGAAGGGGCCGAACGAGACGGCGGGCGTCAGCGCCGCGGCGGTGAGGCCGCCGCCCGCGGCCGCGAGGCCGAGCTTGAAGAGGCGCGCCCGCGTCAGCCGGCTCGCGGACTCCTCCACGACCTCGGCGATCAGCGCCTGCTCGTGCGGATGCTCGTTCGGCGGGTACTCCTCGGCGATCTCCTCGGTCACGACGAGCTTCAGCGCCGTGACGATCAGCGCCGCCGCGAGGAAGCCGCAGCAGAGCCCCATCGAGAGCCCGAGGTACTGCGTCTGGTCGGGGATCCGGTCGACGGCGTAGACGCCGACGAAGGCGGCGCCGCACAGCGCGGAGAGGAAGAGGAGCACGATCGCCGCCGTCTCGGCGCCGGGGTTCGGGCCGTAGTCGGGGACCGTCCGCAGCGCGCTCTTGCGCGGCTTGCGCCGCCCGCGCGAGACGACGAGCACGAGCCCGGAGAGCAGCAGGTCCTTCGCTCTAGCCACGCAGCCTCTTTCCGATCACCATGCAGACGGCGACGAGCGCGGCCGCGGCGATGAACCAGGCGACGAGCCCCTCCGGGACGGGGCCGATGTGGCCGAGCGACCAGCCGCCGCGGTCGTCCGGGTGCTTCGCGTACTGGACGTAGGCGATGATCGAGTTCAGCTGTGCGTCGCTGATCGCCTTCTTCGTGAACTTCGGCATCACGTAGGGGCCGATCCGCACCGCCTCGGCGATCTGCGTCGACGAGTCGTCCTCGAGCGGTGGCGGCACGGCGCCGGTGACGAAGCCGCCCTCCGCGACGACCTGGTGGCAGCCGGCGCAGTGGTCGGTGAACAGGTGCATGCCCTCGGCGAGGTTGCCCTTCGCCGGGTCGGGCTTCGGGATCGCCGGGCCCTTGCCGAGCGAGGCGATGTACGCGGTCAGGTCGGCGATGTCGCGCCGGCCGAAGATGAGGCTCGAGCGCCGCGGCTGGATCCCGTTGCGCCGCAGCGGCATGTAGCCGGTCGTCAGGTAGAAGTCGGCGGCGAGCGCGCCGACGCCGTGCAGGCTCGGCGCGAGCCCGGTGAGGATCTGGTTGTCGCGGCCCTTGCCGCCGCCGTAGCGCTGGCCGAGCGACCCCTCCGCGTTCGGCCCGTGGCACGAGACGCAGTACTCGCCGAAGAGCTGCTTGCCGTGCTGCACGTTCGCGGCGGACGCGGGCAGCGCGAGCACGAGCGCGGCGGCGAGCAGGGCGACGATCGGCCTCATGCGACGTGGCACGTCCGGTCGACGACGGTCGCGACCGTCGTGAGGATGATGATCATCAGGAAGATGACGTTGCCGCCGAGCGCGGCGGCCGAGAAGAAGTGCAGGCGGCCCTGCGGCGGCGCGTCGTACTCCTCGTGGTGGCGCGTCTCGCGGAAGACGACCGCCGACGCCGCCAGCGCGATCAGCACGATCACGCCGGCGAAGGCGCCGAAGCCGATCTGGATCGCGTCGTGCGGCAGGTTCCAGCGGCTGCTCGCGACGTTGCACTTCGCCTGGGACTCCGCGATCCCGGCGAGGTACTCGAGGAACCAGATCGTCCCGCCGGCGAGGAAGCCGACCCACTGCAGCTGGGAGAGTCGGCGCAGGCTCACGTGAAGGACGGGGAGAGGGTGGTGAGGATCACGACGACCGTCATGACGATCACCGCGAGCCAGAAGAAGCTGATCGCGCGCAGCGCCGTCGTCCGGTACTGCGTGAAGCCGTAGCGCAGCTTCCAGAGCAGCCAGAGGTTCAGCAGCACGCCGATCGCGATGTGCGCGTGGTCGGCGCCGAGCAGCGTGTAGTAGATCGAGTCGTAGGCGTCGCGCTGCGGCGTCGACTTCTCGAGGTCCTCGAGGTAGCTCCAGACCTCGACCCAGAAGTAGCCGGCCTGCACGAGCGTCGCGAGGACGAGCAGCCACCGCGTCGCGCGCAGCCTGCCCGCCTGGCCGGCGACCGACGCCAGCCGCATCGGGATCGCCGTCAGCACGAGGCAGCCGAGCACGACGGCGGGGACGAGCACGTGCGGCTTCGGCACGCCCGCCGGCGGCCAGACCGGGGTGCGGAAGCGCAGGTAGAAGTACGTGCCGACCATCATCGCGAACAACGTCCCCTCGCTCGCGACGACGATCGCCATGCCCCACCAGCCGATCGGGAAGCGCTCGCGCGCCCGCGGGTCCAGCGTCTCTGCAGTGATCTCTGTCAATGCTCCTGCGGCTCCTTCGAATGCCAGCCGAGGAATGTCGCCAGCAGCACGATCGCGAGGAACGCAGCGACGACGAACTTCTCGACGACGAGGACGGTGAACATCAGCGTCAGCACGAACGCGGAGACGATCGGCCACGGCGACGAGTGCGGCATGTCCGCGATGCCGACGCGCCAGCCGTCGATCAGCGCCGACACGCGCTGCTGGTGGCCCTGGTCGAGGAGGCCTTCGCCCGCCTCGAGGCGCCGCCCGTCCAGCTCGCGGTCGTCGTGGTCCCAGTTCGGGTACGGGCTCGAGACGACCGGGAGGACGGCGAAGTTGTACTCGGGCGGCGGCGACGGGATGCTCCACTCGAGCGTCGGCCCGTGCCACGGGTCGGGCCCGGCGGGCGCGCCGCGGAAGTACGAGACGACGAGGTTCGCGAACAGCACGAGGATCCCGATCCCCGTGATGTAGCCGCCGATCGTCTCGGCCAGGTTGTAGCTGCCCCAGCCCATGTTCGCCGGGTACGTGTAGACCCGGCGCGGCATCCCGAGCAGCCCGACGATGTGCATCGGGAAGAAGAGCAGGTTCGTCCCGACCATCAGGATCCAGAACGAGATCTGCCCCGGCAGCTCGAAGTACAGCTTCCCGGTGACCTTCGGGAACCAGTAGTACATGCCGCCGAAGATCGGGAAGACGGCGGCTCCGAAGATGATGTAGTGGAAGTGGGCGATCACGAAGTACGTGTCCGTCGTCTGCTGGTCGAACGGGATCGCCAGGAACATGATCCCGGTCAGGCCGCCGACGACGAACATGAAGATGAAGCCGACGATGAACAGCAGCGGCGTCTTGAACTGCGGTCGGCCGACGAGGATCGACGTCGACCACGCGAACACCTGGATCGTCGACGGGATCACCACCATCGCCGTCGCGCCCGCGAAGAAGATCAGCGTCGTCGTCGGGATGCCCGTCGCGAACATGTGGTGCGCCCAGACGCCGAAGCCGATGAAGACGACGAGCAGCTCGGCGATCGCGACGAGCGGGAAGGCGATCATCTTGCGCTGCGTGAACGCAGGGATGATCTCCGTCGCGATCCCGAACGCAGGGACGATGAGGATGTACACCTCCGGATGGCCGAAGAACCAGAAGAGGTGCTGCCAGAGCAGCGTCGACCCTCCGTGCGACGGGTCGAAGAAGTGCGTGCCGACGTTGCGGTCGAGGTAGAGGAAGATCGTGTCGGCCGTCAGCGACGGCAGCGCGAACAGGAGGCCGAGCGACGCCGCGAGGAACGCGAAGCAGAAGAGCGGCATCCGGTTGAACGACATCCCGGGCGCGCGCAGCTTCAGGATCGTCACGATCAGGTTCGCCGCCGTCAGCGTCGACGACATGCCGTTGAAGATCACCGCGAGCGTGTAGAACTCGATGTTCCGGCCGGGGTCGTACAGCTTCGACGCGAGCGGGACGTAGTCGAACCAGCCGGCGTCGGGCCCGAAGCCGCTGAAGAGGCCGATGTAGAGGAAGATCCCGGACGCGACGAAGATCCAGAAGCTGAGCGCGTTCAGCCGCGGGAAGGCGAGATCCCGCGCGCCCACCATCAACGGGACGAGGTAGTTCCCGAACGCCCCGGTCGTCATCGGGATGATGAACCAGAAGATCATCGTCATCCCGTGCACGGTGAACAGCTGGTTGTAGAGCTCCGGGCCGACGAGGTGGCTGTTCGGCTCGATCAGCTGCGTGCGCATCGTCAGCGCCTCGACGCCGCCGGCGCCGAAGAAGACGAGCGTCGTCCAGAAGTAGAGCAGCCCGATCCGCTTGTGGTCGGTCGTCGTCAGCCAGCCGAGCAGGCCCGGCCGCGCGGTCCACATCCGGTCGAGCCGGTCGACGCGCTCGGTGACGGTCGTCGTGCTCACGTGACCCGCTCCCGGCGCCGGCGAAGCTGACGCCTCCGCTCTCTGGTGAGCTCCGTCGAGCCTACGCTCACTTCAGGCTCTCCAGATACGCGGCGAGCTCGTGGACCTGCGCGCCGGTCAGCTTCAGGTCGGGCATCTGGTTACCCGGCTTGACCTCCTGCGGGTGCGCGATCCACTGCTCCATGTTCGCGAGCGTGTTCGTCAGCGTCCCGGCGGCGATCGTCGTGCGGGAGCCGACGTGCGTGAGGTCGGGGCCGACGTGCGCGTTCGCGGGCGTCCCCTGGATCGCGTGGCAGTTCGAGCACGTGCTCTGGAACAGCGGCAGCGTGCGCGTCGCCGGCTTCGCCTCCCGCTTCAGCCAGCGCGCGAAGACCGGCGGCGGGTCGGCGAAGACGTAGAACGCCATGTGCGCGTGCTGCAGCCCGCAGAACTCGGCGCACTGGCCGCGGTACTTGCCCACCTTGCTCGCGTAGATCTCGACCTGGTTCGTCCGCCCCGGCTCGAGGTCCATCTTCCGGTTCAGCTCCGGCACCCAGAAGCTGTGGATGACGTCGCGCGAGGTGACCGAGACGACGACCGGGGTGCGCACCGGGATGTGGATCTCGTTCGCGGTCACGACCTTCCCCTTCGGGTAGTGCACCTCCCACCAGAACTGATGGCCGATCACCGTGATGTCGAGCGCGCGCTTCGCGACGAGCGAGGTCGGCGGCGGTGCGGACGTGCCGCGGATCAGGAAGATGTCGGAGTAGGAGAAGAGCGCGGCGATCACGAGGATCGGCGTCGCGATCCCGAGCACGAGGACGGTGATCGTCGCCGGACGCTCGCGGCCGACGCCGCCGCGCTTGAACCAGGAGACGACGAGCATCCCGACGATCACGGCGAGCCCGAACGTCGAGACGCCGAGCATGATCCACCAGAGCGTCGCGATCGAGCCGGCCTGCGGGCTCTTCGGCTGGAGCGTGTTCTGGCCGTTGCCGCAGCCGGCGAGGACGAAGACGACTCCGCCGCCCAGCACGGCGAGCCGCGCCCCCCGGATCCTGTCCCCCGACTGTTTCACGGTACGGGATGCGGGCTACCCGGGGGTGACCGGGTAAAACGGTTCGTACCCCGATGTCCCAGCTCGCGCTCACCCTGCTCGCGGCGGCGCTCTACGCCGCGGCGGTGCTGCGCGTCCGGCGCCGGCGGGGCACGGTCGACGTCCTGCGCGCCGTCTCGTTCGCTACCGGGATCGCCCTGCTGCTCGTCGCCTTCCTCTCACCGCTCGACCGGCTCGGCGAGGAGCGCTACTTCTCCGCCCACATGGCTCAGCATTTGCTGATCGGCGACCTCGCGCCGCTCTTCTGCGTGCTCGGCCTGAACGGGCCGCTGCTGCGGCCGGCGCTCGCGCTGCGGCCCGTGCGCACGCTGCGCGTGCTCGCGCACCCGCTCGTCGCGCTGCCGCTCTGGGCCGTCGACATCTGCCTCTGGCACGTCGCGCCGCTCTACGACGCGGCGCTCGACCACGACGCGGTGCACGCGCTCCAGCACCTGCTCTTCTTCACGTGCGGCGCGCTGCTCTGGGCGGCTCTGCTCGAGCTGCTGCCCGGGCCGCGCTGGTTCCGGCTGCCGCACCGGCTCGCCTACGTCGGCGTGATGTGGCTCGTCTCGCTGACGCTCTCGCAGATCTTCATGTGGTCCGGGCACGTGTACTACGCGCGCTACGGCGACCGGCTCGACGATCAGCGCGTCGGCGGCGGGATCATGCTGCTCGAGGGCTCGTTCGTGATGATCTCGCTCGTCGCGTGGCTGCTCTGGCGAGAGCTGCAGCCGGAGTCCAGCTCGACCGCGAGCGTCGACCAGCCGAAGTCCCTGGCGCCGCAGGGCGTGCCGTCGAGCGGGTCGTAGAACTCGTTGAAGCCGCGCTCGGCGAGCGCGCGCGACCGCTCGGCCAGCTCGTCCGCCTCGCGCGCGTAGCCGTGCCTGCGCAGCCCCCGCCAGAGGAGCCAGTTCGTGTTGGCGGACGTCGGCCCGCGCCAGATGAAGCGCACGCGGCGCAGGCGGCTGCGGCGCAGGAACGCCGGGTCGTCGCGCGGCACCGAGGGGACGGGATGGGGCGTCCAGAACGTGGCCGGGTCGAGCAGGTGCTCGACGAGCGCCTCCGAGACCTCCCGCGGCAGGTCGGCGAGCACGAGCGGCAGCAGCGAGACGATCGACCGTTGCGTCGTCCGCGCCTCGCCGCGGCCGCGGAGGTTGAAGAAGAGCCCCCGCCGCTCGTCCCAGCACCGCTCGAGCAGCGCCGACGTCACCCGCGCCGCCTGCGCCGCCGCCCAGCCCGCGAGCTCGTCGTCGCGTCCGCGCGCGAGCCGCGCGAGCGCCGCGAGCCCGTCCGCGTGCAGCGTGTTGAAGAGCACGCCCTCGAAGTGGTGGTCGGTGTGGCGGAAGATGCGCTCGAGGTCGAAGCCGAGCAGCTTGTTGACGACCTCGCCGCGGCGGGCGGCGAGGAAGAGCGCGACCGGGCTCCGGTAGCGGACGCCGTCGTCGAAGATCGGGCTGTAGTCGAGCCCGCTCTCGAACCGGTTGACGATCGAGACGAGCCCGTCGCCGTCGGGGTCGCGCTCGCGCGCGAGGTAGCCGTGGAAGCGGGCGACCGGCTCGAGCAGCTCGTCGACGACGGCGCCGCCGATCCGCTCCACCGCCTGCGCGAGCACGGGAGGCTGCACGAGCTCGCTCGTCCACGGCGTGCGCAGGAACGGGACGCCGCGGCTCTCGGCGTGGTGCCAGAACTTCTTGACGGTGATCGCGGAGCGGTCCCAGAAGACGACGTGCGGGATCATCCCGTTCGGCCGCTGCCAGGCGAGCAGCGAGCGGAGCTCGTCGGCGGCGCGCTCGCGGTCGAAGCGCGACCAGACGATCGCGTGGAAGCAGGAGTCCCAGAACCACTGGAACGGGTACGAGCCCTCCGCCGGGATCGAGAAGCGGAACGTCCGCCCGTCGCGCACCGCCGTGCGCGTGTTCCGCTCCAGCACCGCGCGCGCCCGCGCGTCGAGGCTCGTCACCGCAGCGACCGCACGACCGGCAGCGTCAGGACGATCGGCAGCGCGAGCACCGGCCACATGATCGCGTAGCCGTCCGTCGTCGAGAGCCAGTCGTGGGCCAGGTCGATCGCGAGCCCGGTCAGCGCGGGCCCGATCAGCAGGCCGGCGCCCTTCGTCGCGTCGCCGAGGCCGGCGCTGGAGCCGCGCTCGCCCTCCGGCATCACCTCGTAGAGCAGGCTCCACGCGAGCGTCATCACCGCGCCCGCTGCGAGCGCGACGACGAAGACGAGCGCGAGGTAGTACCAGTGCCAGTGGCTCGGGAAGACCCCGACCCAGAGCAGCCCGCCGTACACGACCGCCGCGCCGAAGATCACGCGCGCGGTGCCGGCCGCCGACGCGAGCCGCCCGACCGTCGCGGCCGCGACGATGTAGCCCGCGGCGACGACGGCCAGCACGACCGACGACACGTACAGCGGCTGCTTCAGCCCCTGCACGATGTAGAGGACGACGAACGTCCGCATCCCGGCGAACGTCGTCTCCCAGGCCGTGTTGGCGACGAGGAAGCGGCGCAGCGGCCCGCTGCGGAGCGCGAGCCGGAAGGGCTCGGTCGCGCGCCCGCGCTGACGGTCGCGGCCGCTCCGCTCGTGCACGCCGCGGATGACCACGAACGCGCTCGCGGCGACGATCCCCGCGGAGAGCAGGAACGGCAGCGGCCGCGCGAGCGAGAGCAGGACGCCGCCGAGCACGAGCGAGAGCCCGATCGCGACGCCGCGGAAGAGGTGCTGCACCGACTGCGCCTCCGACTCGACCCCGCGCGGCAGGCAGTCGGCGTAGAGGCTGCGGTACGGCGTCTCGTAGACGTAGTACGCGACGAAGAAGCAGCCGAGCACGATCGCCGTCCAGACGAGCCCCGGCATCAGCGCGACGACGGCGAGCGCGGCGACCATCAGCGGCGCGCCGACCGCCATGAACGGGCGCCGCCGGCCGTGGCGGGTCCGCAGCCGGTCGGAGAGCGGCCCGAACACGAGCGGCGCCGCGATCGCCACGAGCCCCTCGCCGCCGAGGATGCCGCCGACGACCGTGCGCGACGAGGTGAAGCGGTGCAGGATCTCCGGCAGGTACGCGGCGACGGTCGTCAGCGACCAGGTGAGGCCGACGACGCCGAGGCCGAGCACGCCGATCAGCCTCCGCTCGCCCGCGTCCTCCGCCGCCGGGGTCAGCTTCTGGCCGAGCTCCCTGACCGCGTCGAGGCTCACGGTCGGCCAACGGCACGGGCTCGCGAACCGGTACGAGGTCAGTCCTTGAAGACGTGCCGCGGCTCGGGCGCCTCGGGCGCGAACGGCCCCGCGCCGAGCGCTGCGAACGACCGGTGCAGCAGCCGGCTGCGATGGCGCATCCACGACGCGACGGGCAGCGGGCGCCCGCCGACGTCGTACTTCGGCTCGGCCGTCGTCATGCCGAGGTTGATCTCCTCGTACCCCTCCTCGATGCCGACCCGCACGATCTCGTAGAGCAGGCGGAAGTACGCCCCCTCCTCCTGTCCGGCCGCCGCCTCGAAGCCGCAGGAGAAGAAGTGCAGGACGGGCGCGTCGTCGTAGAGCACGGCGAACGACGCGATGCTGGCGTCGTCGCGGCGCAGGAGCAGGACGCGGGTGGCGTCGTCGGCGGCGGCCGCCGCGAAGTACGCGGGCGGGAGCAGCTCGCGGCGGTACTCCGTCGCCCGGTCGAACACGCAACGCCACAGGCGCGAGAGCTCGTCGGCGAGCGGCGAGAAGTCCTCGACGAGCTCCGGCGTCAGGTGCGCCGAGCGCTTCAGCACCGTCCGCGCCCGGCGGCGGTAGTTGGCGCGCATCGCGGCGAGATACTCGTCGAACGAGTCCCAGACGACGTCGACGACGATCGTCGGGTGCATCGGGATGCGCGAGAAGCCGCGCTCGCGGAATGCGCGCCGCCACGGGGCGTCGTCGGGGAAATCCTGCACGATCAGCATGTCGACCTGCTCGGCGTCGGCCTCGCGGAGCGCGCCGTCGAGCAGCCGTTCCGCCGCCTCGACCGTGTCGACCCACGGCGCGTGCAGGAACGGCGGCGAATCCGGCACGGCGCAGCCGAGCTCGAGCACACGCATCGTCAGCAGCCGTGGCCGGACGACGCGCAGCGCCTGCAGCAGCCGCGCGACCCAGCTCTCCTGCACGGCGACGACGTCGAGCTCGTACAGATACCCGGGCGCCGCGGCGAGCAGCTCGCCGGACCGCCCGCGCACGACGAGCGGACGGGAGCGGAGCGCGGCAAGCTCGCACTCCTGCCACGCGAGCAGCTGGGCGCGCCTGAGGCCGCCGCGGCCCGGCGGCACGAGCGCGTCCCACTCCTCCGCGTCGACCTCCCGCAGCCCTGCGACCGCGTGCGCCCGCGGCAGGACGTCCGCCCGCGCCGTGCTCTCGATCCCCACTCTCCGGCTCTGCCCGCCGCGGACGGGCGGGCAAACAAATCGTGAGGCGATGTGGAGGTTCTCGTCGTTTCGGCCGACAGCGCGGCGAAATCACACGTTCATGACGGCGACGGCGTCCACCACCGAGCGCGCGGCCCTCGGCGCGCCCCCGCTCGACACGCTCGTCGCCCGCGCGCCGGAGCGGCGCCGCGCGCCGCTCTACCACGCGGCCGCGCTGATCCTGACCGCGGCGGCGCGCTCCCGGTACCGCGTGCAGGCGCTCGGGCCGGCGGCCGCCCGCCTCGAGCCGTCGACGCTGCTCGTCGCGAACCATCCGCAGGAGGCCGATCCGGCGGTCGCGGTCGCGGCGCTGTACCCGCGGCTCTACCGCCCGTGGCGGAAGGAGCTGCTCGTCCACTTCACGCTCCGGGACGACCTGCACGCCCGCGGCTTCCTCGCCGGGTATCCGCTCCGCCTGCCGCTCCTCGCCCGGCGGCTGCTCTTCCCGATCGGGCTCGCCCGGGTGCTCGACGGCCCGCTTCCCTGTCCGGCGCTGCGGAGCGCGCACCGGATGCTCGTGGTCGACCTGCTTCGCGCGGAGCCGGACGCAGAGCTCGACGAGCTGCTGCCCGCCGAGCTCGTGCACCGGCTGCACGCGCGCGCGTCCGAGCTCGGCCGCCCGGCGCCGCGGCGGGCGCGCGACGCGCTCGCGGGCGTGTACGCCGATCTCCTCTGGTGGGTGGTGCGCGCGGAGGACGTCGCGGGCTCGCTCGCCGAGAACCTGTTCGCGGAGCGCTCGGCCGCGGCACGGGCGGACTTCCGCCGCTTCGTGGAGATCATCCGCGGCGGCGGCGTCGTGCTCATCTCACCGGAGGGGCGCTCGTCCCCCGACGGGTCGCTCCAGCCGCTGAAGGCGGGCGTCGGGGCGCTCGTCCGCATCGCCCGCCCGCGCGTCGTGCAGCCGCTCGGGATCGCGTACGACCCGCTCGTGCGCGGCCGCAGCCGCGCGTACGTCGGCGTCGGCGCGGCCGTGCCGCCGCCGCGGCGGAACGCCGATGCCTTCGTGCGGGCGCTGCTCGCGCACACCGTCCCGCTCACGGTCGGGCAGGTCGTCGCCGCCGCGCTCGCCGACGGCGAGGGGCGCACGGCCGCCGAGCGGCTGGCGCGCGAGGTCGATCGCGCGGCGGCCGAGCGACGCCCGGTGCCGCCCGAGCTGCACGACCCCGCGGTCCGCGCACTGCGCGTCGCGGAGGCCCTCGCGGCCGCGCGCGCACGCCCGGAGCGGCTGCCCCGCCTCCTCGCCGCCTACCGCAGCGCGCGTGGCCGCTGAGCTCCCGCGCCGCGTGGCGCTCGTCCTCGACGGGAACGGCTGGCCGAGCCGCGTCGTCGCCCGCTCGCTCGGGTCGGCCGGCTGGCGCGTGATCGCGCCCGCGCACACGAAGGCGGCGCGCTCCCGCTACTGCTCCGAGGTCGTCCGGCTCCCGGACTACAGGAAGCACGCGTCGGCGTTCGCCGCAACGGTGGCGGAGACGATCGACCGCCGGGGCGTGACCCTCGTCTCGCCGGCCGAGGACGCGTCGCTCGAGCTCCTGTACGAGACGCCGGGGCTGCTGCAGGGCGCACGGGTGCTCGGCGGCGACGAGCCGTCGGCGGCGCTCGCGACCGACAAGGTGAAGACGCTCGCCGCCGCCCGGGAGCACGGCTTCCCCACGCCCCGCTCCGTCGTCCCGGAGGACGTCGCCGAGGCCGTCGCGGCCGCGCGCGACATCGGCTTCCCGTGCGCGGTCAAGCCGCGCCGCTCGTACGGCCGGCTCGGCGACACGCGGCCGTACGCGCGGCACACGGTCGTCCACTCGCCCGAGGAGACGCGCGCCGCCGTCGAGCGCTATCTCGCCCGCGGCTGGGAGCTGCCGATCGTGCAGGCGTGGACACCCGGGCGGTCGATCGGCGTCGGCGTCGTCGTCCGCGGGGGCCGGATCCTCGCCTGGGGCGCGCGCGAGGCGTACCGGCAGTGGCCGATCGCCGGCGGCGTCGCGGTCTGGCGGCGGACGGTCGGGCCGGCGGAGCCCGGGATCGCCGACGTGCTCCGCTTCTTCGGCGAGATCGGCTTCGAGGGGCTCGGCGACCTGCAGTACCACATCGACGCGGAAGGGACGCCGCGGCTGATGGAGCTCGGCGCGCGCGTCTACGGCTGGCTGCCGCTGACCGCGCTCGCGGGAGCCGACCTGCCGCTGGTCGCGGCGCGCTCGTTCGAGGGGCACGAGCCCGAGGAGACGATCGTGGCGCGGTCGGGCGTCGAGATGCGCTGGATCGTCGGCGAGCTGAACCGGCTCTGGGAGGCGATGCACCCGAGCGTGTCGCTGCCGCCGGGCATGCGCCGCCGCGACGTCTTCCGGCAGGCGTGGCCGCTCTGGCGGCCGTCGATGCACTACGACGGCTTCGGCCTCGGGGACTGACGCCGTGGCCGCCGGCGTGCCCTTCGCCGGCCTCAGGCCTCGCCGAGCGCGGCGCGGAGGAGCTCG
The DNA here is from genome assembly GCA_035708345.1 of Gaiellaceae bacterium. GTDB lineage: Bacteria > Actinomycetota > Thermoleophilia > Gaiellales > Gaiellaceae > Palsa-739. Next base: position 34,484 of record DASSSR010000009.1, on the reverse strand, counting down.
TCCCCGTACCGCGGGACGATCGTGAAGTGCCCGACGCCGTCGCGGATCGAGAGGCGGCCGCCCGGCACGGCGCGGGCCAGCGCCCGCGCGGCCGCAGGCGGAACCGTCGCGTCGTCGGCCCCGTGCTCGAAGCGGACGGGAACCGACACCTCCGCCGGCGCGAAGCCCCACGGGCGCAGCAGCAGGCGCAGCTCGCCGGCGACGCCGGCGCTGCCCTGCCGGTACGCCTCCACGAAGGGCCGGACGATCGTCTCGACGGAGCCGGGGTCGCGCACGGCTTCGGCGTCGGCCGGGCTCGGGCTCGAGCCGACGAGCCGCAGGAAGAGCGCGGGCGAGACCCGGCCGAGGCGGGCGACGAGGCCGAGCACCCGGCCCGCCAGCGCCGGCGCCCGCGACGCGACCGCGATCGACAGCCGCTGCCCCGCCGGCATCTCCGCGTAGCCGAGCTCCGGCGGTCCGAGCCCGGAGACGACCACCGCCCGTTCGACCCGCTGCGGCGCGAACCGGGCGGCGGCCAGGGTGAACGGGCCGCCGCCCGAGATCCCCACCACGGGCACGCGCGGCAGCCCGAGCACGTCGGCGAGCTCGGAGAGCCAGCCGGCGACGTCGGCGAGCGACTCGAAGCTGCCCGTCGACCCGCCGATCCCCGGACGGTCGGGGACGATCAGCCGGACGCCGGTCCTGCGGGCCGCCGCCTCGAACGCCCGGCCGGTGAGACGGGAGTCCGAGAAGCCGTGCAGCAGCAGGACGGGCCGCCCGTCCTCCCGGCCGTAGATCGCGTAGGCGACGCGGTCTCCGCCGGGGAGCTCGACCTCGCGGTCCACCCCCGTGTCGTGCCGCGCCGGCCGCGCCCGAAACCGTTACCCCGAGGGATGCCGGGGGAAGCGGACGGTGTGTCCCCGGCCGCGCGCCTCTACGTCGCCGCCGCCACGCTCGGGATCGGCGCGCTCGCGATCGCGTCGCTCGCGCTCGTGCGGATCGTCCCCGCGTGGGGCGTCCTCTTCTTCTACGTGCTGCCGACGGTGTTCTTCGCCCTCTGGGGTGCGCGCGAGCTCTCGCCCGGCTCCTGGCGGCGCGCCACGGCCCCCGTCCGTCGCGCGTGGCGGCTCTCGCGCTTCGCCCCACCGCCGGCGCGCCGGCACGAGCACGTGCTGCTGCCGGAGCCGGAGCGCGCCTTCGGCGTCGCCGCGCGCGGCTGGCTGCTGCTGCTGCGCTGGCCGCTGCGGATCGTGCGCGGCCGGCGGACGAGGCACGTCGTCGAGCTCGTCTTCGTCGTCGCGGCGACGGCGCTCGTCGTGCTCGTCGTGCAGCGCCTCAGGTCGCGCGGCTGGGGGCTGCATCGCGCCGACCCGCGGCTGACGGCGGCCGCGGCCGCACTCTTCATCGCGACGTTCGCGTTGCGGGCGCTCGCCTGGCAGCGCCTCTTCCGGCCGTACGAGCGGCCGCGCTCGCTCGCGCTCGTCACCTCGAACGCGACGGCCGCGGTCGCCGCGATCGCGCTGCCCTCGCGGATCGACGACGCGATCGCGATCGCCGTGCTCCGGAAGGTCGGCCGGCGGGCGCCGTCGGTCGGGACGCTCGCGCTCTCGCTCTTCCTGCTCGGCCTGCTCGACATGGCGGCGCTGACGCCGTTCGCCGCATTCGCCGCGGGCTTCGTCCGGGCGTCGTACGCCGTCCGCGTGCCGATGCTCGCCCTCACCGGCGTCGGCGTCGGCGCCGCGCTGCTCACCGCCGCGCTCCCGTCGATCCGCGGCAGCGGCCGCATCGCGCGCTACCGCCTCGGCCGCTGGCTCGCGGCGCACGCTCCCGCGTCGTACCGCGAGGCGGTCTGGGCCGTCCTGCTCGTCGCCGGCTCCTGGGTGACGCGCGCCGGCGGCCTGTACATGCTCCTCGACGCGGTCGGGCTGCGCTCGTCGTTCGCGGTCGCGACGGCGTACGTCGTCGCGGCGGCCGGCGCCTCCGCGCTGCCGATCGGGCCGGCGGGGGCGGCGACGCAGGCCGGCGTCGGCGCAGCCGTGCTCGCGGGCGCCGGCATCGACGCGGAGCCCGCGATCGCGCTCGCGGTCGCGGCGCAGGCGCTCACGGCGGTCGTCGCGGTCGCGCTCGCGCTCTTCGGCGTCGCGGTGACGTCGCACGCGCGGCGGAAGGCCCGGCCGTGAACGTCGACCGGCGGAAGGCGCTGATCGGCGTCGTCGTGGCGCTCGCGCTCACCGTCGGTGCGGTGGCGCTGCTCGGCCAGCTCACGAGCTACGGCGAGCTCGCCGACGCGGTGCGCCGGGCGGACAAGCGGTGGCTGCCGCTCTGCCTGCTCGGCGAGGTCGCGGCCTACCTCGGCTACGTCGTCGCGTACCGCTCGGTCGCCGCCGCGGACGGCGGGCCGAAGCTGCCGTACCGCGAGGCGGCGCAGGTGATCACGCTCGGGCTCGGCGCGTACGTGATCGGGTCGGGCGCCGGCGGGCTGACCGTCGACTACTGGGCGATGCGCAAGGCGGGCGCCACGACGCACGAGGCGGCCCGGCGCACGCTGGCGCTCAACACGCTGCAGGCGGCGGGGCTGACGACGCTCGCCGCGCTCGCGGGGCTCGTCGTGCTGATCCTCGGCGCCTCGGGCTGGGCGCTCGCGCTCGCGATCGTCTGGCTCGCCGTCGTGCCGGCGGCGACCGCGGCCGCCGCCGTCGTCTCGGGCGAGCGGCTCGCGCCGCGGATCCTCGACGTGCCCGAGGGCGGCAACCGCTGGGTGCGGAAGGCGCGCAAGCTCTTCGCGGACACGATCGGCGGCGTCGTCGTCGTCCGCCACGTCGTCTCGCACCCGCTCCGCTACCTCGGCGGCGTCGCCGGCTATCCGCTCTTCTGGATCGGCGACTTCTTCATCCTCTGGGTCGCGCTCGTCGCCTTCGGCGTCCATCTCGACCCGGCGCGGCTGGTGCTGGCGGAGGCGACCGCCTGGGTGCTCAGCTTCGTGCCGCTGCCCGGCGGGGGCTCCGGCGTCGCCGAGGCGTCGATGGCCGGGATGCTGCACGTGATGGGCGTCCCGTTCGCCGAGGCGCTGCCGGCGGCCGTGACGTACCGCGCCGTCAACTTCTGGCTGCCGCTGCTGCCCGCGCTCGCGCTGCTGCCCCGCGCGCGCCGGCTGCAGGAGGAGCTCGGCGAGACCGACCGTGCGGCCCAGGACGAGGACGCGGCGATCCACGCCGCCGGCGGGCGGTTCTAGGCGGTGGCTGCCGGCCCGCGGCGCCCGCGCAGCGCGCGGGCGATCCGGAGGCCGTCGCTCGCCTCGCCGGCGTAGCTGCCGAACCAGCGGCCGTAGCGGCAGGGGACGCTCGTGCTCAGCGTCTGCAGCGTCGCCGCGAGCCCGAGCAGCAGGAGCAGCAGCTGGCCGAGCCCGCCCGTGAGGTAGGCGCCGGCGCCGCACGCGGCCGCGGAGAGCGCGGAGGTGAGCGGGCCGGCGGCGTTCGCGAGCGCGTGCCGGCGCGGGTCGGAGTGCGGCCCCCAGAAGGCCCAGCCGACCATCACCCGGTGCGGGGCGACCGGCCCGCGCAGGCGCAGGTCGAGCCGCCAGACCCGGACGCGGAGCCTCGCCGGCGCGGGCCCCTGCACGATCGTCACGCGACCGCCGACGGCGACCGCCGCCACGAGCCCGTGCCCGAGCTCGTGCACGAGCGTCAGCAGCGGCATGCCCACGAGCAGCGCGAGCGCCGACACCCCCGAGATCTCCAGCAGCATCCCCATCGCGATCCCGGGTACAGAGTATCGCGGTACGCTCGTTGCTACCGGGGTGCCGCGCCCGACGCGCGGCTGAGATCAGACCCGTCGAACCTGATCCGGCTCGTACCGGCGAAGGGAGTTGATTCGATGTCGGAGAGAACGCCGTCCTGGGGCATCGACCCCGTCCCGGCGCGCCTGCGGACGCTCGGCGGGCTCGACAACGGCATGCTCTGGAGCAGCCTCGGGCTGAGCCTGCTCGTGCTCGTCGCGGGGACGGTGCTCGTGCCGGCGCTCTCGCTGCGCGAGGCGCTGCTCGCGATCGCCGTCGGCGGCGTCTTCGGCAACGTCCTGCTCGGGCTCGCGGCGCTGCTCGGCGCGGAGGCCCGCGTCCCGGCGATGGTGCTGCTGCGCGCGCCGCTCGGGCAGGCGGGGTCGTGGCTGCCGACGGCGCTGAACGTCCTCCAGAACCTCGGCTGGACGATCTTCGAGGTGCTCGTGATCGCGACCGCGGCGCACGCGCTCGTGCACGGGCCGATGTGGGTGTGGAAGCTCGCCGCCGCCGCGGCGGCGACCGGGCTCGCGCTGCTCGGGCCGGTCGGGTTCGTACGCGAATGGGTGAAGCGGTTCGCGCTCTGGGTCGTGCTCGCGTCGCTCGCGTACCTGACCTGGTGGGCGCTGCACGGGTTGCCGGCGGGGGCGCACCTGTCGACGTTGTGGGCGCGGCCGGGCAAGGGCGGCTTCCCGTCGTTCTGGCAGGGCGTCGACCTGATGGTGGCGATGCCGGTGTCGTGGCTGCCGCTCGCCGCCGACTACACGCGCTTCTCGCGCGACGGGCGCGGCGCGTTCTGGGGGACGGCGGTCGGCTACCTCGTCCCGAACGTCTGGCTGTACGCGCTCGGAGCCGTGCTGCTGCTGACGCGGGGCCTGAGCGACGCGCCGTCGGTGCTGACGGCGATCGCCGGCGGCGGCGTCGCGGCGGCGATCGCGCTCGTCGCGCTCGGCGTCGACGAGACGAAGGAGCCGTTCGCGAACGTCTACTCCGCCGCGGTGTCGCTGCAGAACGTCGTCCCGCGCGTACCGCAGCGCGCGCTGATCGTGCTCGTGGGCGCGATCGCGACGGTCGGCGTCTTCGTGATCGACCTCGTCCAGTACGCGAGCTTCCTGCTGCTGCTCGGGTCGTTCTTCGTCCCGCTCTTCGGCGTGCTGCTCGCACAGTGGCTCGTGGGGCACCGCGACCCGTTCGCCGCGCCGCGCGTCCGCCCCGCGCAGATCGCGGCGTGGCTCGCCGGCTTCTGCCTCTACCAGTGGCTGTCGCCGGTCGGCCCGGCGTGGTGGACGCGGCTCGTCGAGCACACGCATCCGGGCCTCGGCGCGATCGGCGGCTCGCTGCCGAGCTTCTTCGCGGCCTTCGCGCTCTCCCTGGCGCTGACGGCCCCCACCGGCCTGAGCACGGGCCGCCTCGCCGCGCTCGCGGGCGCGAGGGTGCGTTCCCAGTCGCGCCGGTAGCGCCGACTCGGCGCGTGGCGTCCCCGGGGGACCTCGTACGCTTCCCGCCCGTGGCCTCGCTCTGCGTGATCGGACATCTGGCGCGCGACGTCGTCGCCGGCACGGCGCCGCGGATCGGCGGCGGCCCGTTCCACGCCGCGCGGGCGCTGCACGCGTTGAGCCACCGCGCGATCGTCGTCGCGAAGTGCGGCGAGCCCGACCGCGACGCGTTCGGACGGAAGCTCGCCGCGTTCGGGCTTCCCGTCGCGGTGAAGAGCGGCGGCGAGACGACCGCGTTCTCGTTCTCGTACGACGACGCGGGCGTGCGGACGATGGCCGTCGACGCCGTCGGCCAGCCGTGGCAGGTGAGCGACATCCCGGAGGCGCTGCTGCGCGGCGTCGGCTGGCTGCACGTGCCGGCGCTGCTGCACGGCGACTTCGACGACGAGGCGTTCGCCTGGCTCGCGCGCGGACGGCGGATCCTCTTCGACGGGCAGGGGCTCGTGCGCACGCGTCGCACCGGGCCGCTCGAGCTGAGCGGCGACCTCGACCGCGGCGTGCTCCGCCACGTCGACGTGCTCAAGCTCGCGGAGGAGGAGGCGGCGGCGATCGGCGACGTGCGCGAGCTCGGCGTGCCGGAGGTGCTGGTGACGCGCGGGCCCGTCGGCTCGACGATCATCACCCGGGAGGAGCAGGTCGACGTGCCCGCGCGCGCCGTCGACGCCGACCCGACCGGCGCCGGCGACGCCTTCTCCGCCGCCTACCTCGCGTCGCGGGCCGACGGGCACACGTCGCTCTCCGCGGCGCGCCGGGCGACGGCGCTCGTCGGCGCGCTGCTCGCGGGGCGGGCGCGGTGATCGCCGCGGTCGGCACGATCGCGGGCGTCTTCCTCGTCGACGTCGAGGCGGAGGAGCTGCTCGGCGAGGGGACGGAGGTGCCGGCCGCCGACGCCCCCGGCGTCGAGCTGCCGCGCGTCGTCGCGACGGCGCGCGCGGGCGCGACGGTCGTCGCGGTCGTCGAGCGCCGGCCGCCGCTCGCGATCTCGCGCGACGGCGGCGCGACGTGGACGGAGGCGGGCGGCGGGCTGCCGGCCGGCTTCGCCGTCGCGGTGGCGGAAGACGATCCCGACCGGATGCTCTACGCCGCCCGCAACCGCCTCTTCGTCTCGCGCAACGGCGGCGTCTTCTGGCACGCGCTGCCGTTCGAGCTGCCGGACGTCGAAGGAGTCGCCTGGCTCGACTAGAACAGGGGAGGCAGTGCGACCGCTGGGTTCTTGGCGCTAGGCGCCGCGACCACCCTCTGCTTCGAGCCCGCCCTGCGCGTGCGGCGCCTCGCCCGCGCCGAAGAAGGAGACGACGCCGCCCTCGCGCTGGCCGCGTCCTACCGCGGCGAGCGCGTGATCTCGATCGGCTTCGGCGAGCTCGAGTCGGTGCGGCAGGGGCCGGCGACGCACCTCGTCCGCGAGGCCTGCTGGCTGCTGAAGCCGTGGGGGCGCGAGGCGAGGATCGAGCTGCGCAGCCTCCGCCGGCCCGTCCGGCGGACGCTGCTCGAGTGGCTGGCCTCGGCCGACGACGTCACGGTCGTCGCGACGGGGCGGCGGAAGCTCGTCCTGCTCCCCGCTCCCGACGACCGCGAACGGCTCGAGTCGTCGCTCTCGACGACGCGGCGGAAGATGCTGCGGCTCGGCGAGCGCGACGGCGAGCACTGCGTCTGGTGCTCGACGCCGCTCTCGTACCGCAGCCTGCACGCGACGCTCGACCACGTCCGCTGCCGCTCGCACGGCGGCGCCGACGGGCTCGACAACCTCGTCCTCTCGTGCGCGGCGTGCAACCACGGCCGCGCGAACGCACCGGCGTCGACGTGGCTCGAGCAGTGCCTCGCCGACGGCCGAGACGTCGACACCGAGGCGGTGCTGCGCGCGATCGCCCGCTCGCACGCGCACCGCGGGCGCGCGTTGCACCGCGCGGCCTGAAGCCTCAGAGCTGGAACTCGCCGCGCGCGACGATCACGGCCGAGCCGCCGACCCGGATGTCGTCCTCGGCGTGGGCGATCGCGTAGAGCAGCGAGCTGCGGCCGATCTCCTCGCCCTGCACGATCTGCACCTCGTCGCCGAACGGGATGCGGCCGTGGCGGGCGAGGTGGAGCGCGAGCGGCCCGGCGGCGGAGCCGGTGGCCGGGTCCTCGGCGACGCCGAGCGCCGGCGCGAACATGCGCGTCTTCCAGCTCGACGCCTCGCCGGCGAAGCAGTTGACTCCGATCGGCCCGAGCTCGCGCAACCGTGCGAGGTCGGGGTCGAGCGCGGCGACCTCGGCGCGCGAGCCGAGCGCGACGTAGACGTGCCGGACGCCGTTGTCGTACAGCTCGACCGGCAGCTGCGACTCGCCGACGCCGAGCGCCGCGAGCAGCTCGTCGGTGCGCGGGAACGGCTCGATCGCCGGCGCCGGCTGGCGCATGCGGCCGAAGACGATCTGCGCGCCCTCCCGCTGCAGCTCGACCGGGACGACGCCGCGCCCGGTCTCGAGCTGGATCTCGACGAGCTGGAGCGGCCCCGCGAGCGCGAACGCCGTCCCCAGCGTCGGGTGCCCCGCGAACGGGACCTCCGCCGCGGGCGTGAAGATGCGCACGCGCACGTGGCCGTCCGCCTCCGCCGGGTAGACGAAGGTCGTCTCCGAGAAGTTGACCTCGCGCGCGAGCCGCTGCAGCTGCGCCTCGGGGATCTCCTGCGCGTTCGTGAAGACGGCGAGCTGGTTGCCCTGCAGCGGCTCGTCGGTGAAGACGTCGACGACGACGTAGCGGTGGCGCGGCATCCGAACCAGTCAACCACGAGCGCGCCCTGGCGTGCGCAGCCCGCGGAGGGGCGCGCGGATCCGGGCGAGGGCGTAAGAGTCCTGTAAAAGAACGTTCTCCTCCGCGTTTCAACGGGTATCGATCTTCTCCGAAAGCATCAGAAACGAGGAGGTTCGATGACTCGCAAAGCTCTTCCGCGCCTGCTCGGCGGCGCGGCCGCGCTCGTCCTGCTCGTCGTCGCGCTCACCGCGATCGCCGGCACCGGCCTCGCGCAGAGCTCGGCGGCGCAGGCGAACTACGCGCCGACGAACTCGGCCGCCCCGACGATCGGCGGCACCGCTCAGGTCGGCCAGACGCTGACCGCGACGACCGGCACGTGGAACAGCAGCACGACGCCGACGTACACGTACCAGTGGCAGCGCTGCGACACGGCCGGGAACAACTGCGCCGCGATCTCGGGCGCGACCGGCCAGACGTACAAGGTGACCTCGGACGACGTCAACAAGACGCTCCGCGTCGTCGTCACGGCGACGAACTCGAGCGGCTCCGGCTCGGCGACCTCCGCGCAGACGGCGATCGTCGGACAGCCCGGTCCCGCCGGCGCGATCAAGACGCCGCAGGGCCAGACGTCGATCCCGGCGTCGAGCGTGGCGCTGCCGGAGCGGCTGATCATCGACCGCGTGTCGCCGGCGAGGATCGCCTCCCGGCGGCCGTTCGCGGAGCGCGTGCACGTCGTGGACACCCGCGGCTACGTCGTCCGCGACGCGCTGGTCAAGCTGACCGGCCTGCCGTACTCGTGGGCCCGCAGCAACCCCGAGGTGAAGACGGACATGAACGGTTGGGCGACGATCACCGTCGTCCCGACGATCAACATGCCGACCCGCCGTGGCACGGCGCTCGTGATGTTCGTGCGGGCGCGCGCCGAGGGTCAGCCGCTGCTCGTCGGCGCGTCGACGCGCCGGCTCGTGCAGGTCAAGATCCGCTAGCACCGAGCGGATTCAGCTGCGCCGCCTTCGCCTCGGCGAGGCGGCGCAGCTCCCCCCTCGCGACGCCGCCGAGCCGCTGCCAGAGGCTCCAGTCGGCGGGATCGAGCTCGGTCGCGCGGCGGTAGGCGTCGACGCGCTCCGCCCGCGAGGACGAGACGTCGCCGAGCAGGCGCCAGGGCTCCGGCGAGTACGGCTGCCAGCGCAGCGCGGCCTGCGCGTCGCTCCGCGCGGCGGCGAAGTCGCCCCGCTGCGCCGCGTCCTGCGCCGCCGAGAGCCGCGCGTTGCCGAGGTAGGCGAGCAGCGCCGCGACGCCGACGGCGAGCGCGAGGCCGCGCACGGGCAGCGGCCGCCGCCGGCGTGGGTCGGCGACGGCGAGCCCGACGAGGATCAGCGCCGGCGCGGTCACGCCGGCGAGCTCCCAGTGGAAGTCGACGGCCGCGCCGGCGGCGTAGGCGGCGATGCCGGCGGCGAGCTCCGGCCGGCGGGTGACCGCGAGCGGCACGGCGAGCAGGACGAGCACGAGCGCGAGCCCGAACGGCCCCAGCTCGGCCCACGTCTCGACGTAGAGCGAGTGCGCCTCCTGCGTCTGCTGCGGCACCGTGCGCTCGCGCACCCACCAGTTCCCGTACGTGCCGGCGCCCGAGCCGAGCAGCGGGTGCGCGTGCGCCTCGCGCGCCGCGACGCGCCAGTAGCGGTTGCGCTCGTGGCCGCCGGCGAAGAAGGGCGAGGCGAGCAGCAGCCCGACCGCGGCGGCGACGAGCGCGAGGCGCAGGCTGCGGCGGCGGACGACGTACGCGACGACGCCGACGGCGAGCGCCGCGTATGCGCCGTCGCTGTGCTGCAGGACGAGCACCGCGACGAGCGGCGCCGCAGCCGGCCAGGCGAGGCGCGGCAGCGCCGGCAGCAGCACGAGCCCGAGCACGCAGAGAAGCGCGAGCGCGTTCGCGTACCCGACCGGCTCGGAGCCGGCGCCGGTGCCGGAGCCGAGCCCGTTCGCGCGCGTGACGAGGTTCCAGACGGCGACGACGGTCGTGCCGGCGACGACGCTCCAGACCGGCACGTGCGGCGCGACGAGCACGACCGCCGCGACGACCGCGGCGTACAGGGCGACGCGCTGCGCCTCCGCGAGCGCGAGCGGCGGCGACTCGGACCAGACGTACGAGAGCGCCGTCCACGCCGTCAGCGCGACCGCCGCGCAGACGACGATCCCGCCCGTGCGCGTGCTCCGGCGCGCGCCGAACGCGAGCAGGACGAGCGCGAGGCCGAGCAGCGCACGGTTCCACGAGACCGCGTCGAAGCCGCCGTCGTCGACGGCGAGACCCGCGACGAGCAGGAATGCCGCGACGCCTTCGAGAGCCGGGATCCCGATGGCGCGAGACTATCCTGGCCTCGATGCGCCTCGTGATCGTCCGCCATGCGGAAGCGGCGTCGGGACATCCCGACGAGCTGCGTCCGCTGACCGCGGCGGGCCGTAGGCAGGCACGCCGCCTCGGCGCGGAGCTGGGGACGGAAAACGTCGACGCGGTCGTCTGCAGCCCGCTGCTGCGCGCCCGCGAGACGGCTGCGGCGCTCGGCCTCGGCGAGCCGGCGGTCGACGAGCGGCTCGCGCCGGGCGCGGAGCCCGACGACGTGCGCGCCGCCGCGGAGGGCCGCGGCGAGACGGTGGTCGTCGTCGGCCACCAGCCCGACTGCGGCCGGGCGGCCGCGGCGCTGACCGGCGGGCCGGAGCCGGCCTTCCCGCCGTGCGGACACGTGACGGTCGAGCTTTCGTGAGGGCGATCTCCGTCCACGGGCTCCGCAAGTCGTACGGCGGGCTCGCAGCCGTGCGCGGCGTCGACTTCGAGATCGAGGAGGGCGAGGTGTTCGGGCTGCTCGGCCCGAACGGCGCCGGCAAGACGACGACGGTGGAGATCCTCGAGGGCTACCGCGAGCGCGACGCCGGCGAGGTGACCGTGCTCGGGCACGACCCGCAGCGCCCGGGGCCCGAGTTCCGGCAGCGGATCGGCGTCGTCCTGCAGCAGTCCGACCTCTGGCCGAACCTGACCGTGCAGGAGGTGCACCGGGCGTTCGCCGGCTACTACGCGCGGCCGCGGGACGTCGACGAGGTGATCGAGCTCGTCGGCCTCGGCGAGAAGCGGGGCGCGCGGGTGAAGTCCCTCTCGGGCGGGCAGAAGCGCCGCCTCGACCTCGGCGTCGCGCTCGTCGGCGATCCCGACCTCGTCTTCCTCGACGAGCCGACGACCGGCTTCGACCCGGCGGCGCGGCGCGCAGCGTGGGAGATGATCCGGTCGCTGCGCTCGCTCGGCAAGACCGTCCTGCTGACGACGCACTACCTCGACGAGGCGGAGCAGCTCGCCGACCGCGTCGCCGTCATGCGCGAGGGCCGGATCGTGCGGGTCGGCACGCCGCGCGAGCTGACCTCGGCGGAGGTCGAGGTGGAGATCCGCTACCGCCGCGACGGCGAGGAGGTGCTGCTGCGCACCGCCGACGCGACGCGCGTGCTGCACGAGCTGACCTCGGAGGCGCTCGCGCGCGGCGGGGAGCTGGAGCGGCTCGAGGTGCGGCGGCCGACGCTCGAGGAGGTCTACCTCGCCCTCGTCCAGGACGAGGAGGTCGAGGCGTGAGGATGTTCCTGCACCAGCTGCGGACGGAGCAGCTGCTCTACTGGCGCTCGCGCGAGTCGGCGGTCTTCACGTTCATCTTCCCGCTGCTGCTGTTCGTGCTGCTCGGGTCGGTCTACTCGGGGCGGATCTACGGCGTGCCGGCGTCCGAGGCGCTGCTGGCGGCGCTGCTCGCGTACGGCTGCACGATGGTCGCCTTCGCGGGGCTCGCGATCACGCTCGTGATCCGGCGCGAGCAGTCGCTGCTGAAGCGGCTGCGCGCGACGCCGCTGCCGCCGCCGACGTACGTGCTCGCGCTGCTCGCGTCGACGCTCGTCGTCTTCGCGATCCAGACGGTCGCGCTCTTCCTGCTCGGGAGGGCCGTGTTCGGGACGCCGTTCCCGTCGCGGGTCGGCTCGATCGTGCTCGTCGTCGTCTTCGGGATCGCGTGCTTCGCGGCGCTCGGGATCGGCCTCTCCGGGCTCGTCCGCTCGGCGGAAGGCTCGTCGGCGGTCGTCAACCTGATCGTGCTGCCGATGGCGTTCCTCACCGGCGCCTTCGGGCCGACGCAGCACTATCCACAGGTGCTGCGGGCGATCGGCGACGTGCTCCCGCTCAAGTACCTCGTCGACCTGACGAACGCCGTCTACCTGCACCACCACTCCTTCTGGTCGCGGCCGGAGGCGATCGGCGTGCTCGCCGCCTGGGGCGTAGCCGGATTGGTGCTCGCGACGTTGAAGTTTCGATGGGAGCCGACGGCATCGTGACCGAGCTCGTCTTCCGCGCCCCGGAGCCGCCGGAGGTCGCGCTGGAGATCCGCGTCAACTTCGGCGTGTTCGCCGGCCGGAACGCGACGCAGGCGGAGATCGACGACCTCGCCCGCCGGCTGCGCGGCGAGGTGGAGTCGTTCGCGATCGTCGCCGAGGAGCGGCACGAGTTCGGCGGCGACCGCGAGGCGTCGCTGCGCCAGGTGGTGATCGAGGTCGCGCCGGAGTACGCGGGCCTCGACGTCGACGAGCTCTCCGACCGGGTGCTCGAGCTCGCGAACGACTGGGCGACCGCGTGCATCCACGCCCGCGCCGACCTCGGCGAGCTCGGTTCCGAGCTCTGAGAGCTCTCAGCGCCGCGCCGCGGCGAGCGCGAACTTCGTCAGCGAGCTCGGCATCCGCCGCGCCTGCCCGACCGTCTCGCGCAGCGCCTCGGCGAATTGCTCGAGATCCTCGTCCGCGAGCATCAGCGGCGGCAGAACCTTGACGACGGCCATGTTGTGGCCGGCCACCTGCGTGAGGATCCTGTGGTCGCGGAAGAGCGGCACGACGACGAGCTGCGCGAAGAGGCCGCGCTGCGCGCGCTCGAGCAGCCGGTACATCCGGCTGTCGCCCTCGAACTCGATCGCCCACATCAGCCCGAGCCCGCGCACCTCGCGGACGACGTCGAACTCCTCGACGAGCGGCTGCGTCAGCCCGAGCAGGCGCTCGCCGAGCCGGGCGGAGCGCTCGACGAGCCGTTCGCGGTCGAGCTCCTCGAGCGTCGCGAGCCCCGCCGCCATCGCCAGCTCGTTCGGCGCGAACGTCGAGCCGTGCGAGAGCGCGTTCGACATCGAGTCGAAGATGGCCTCGTGCACGCGCCGCGACATCAGCAGCGCGCCGACCGGCACGTAGCCGCCCGAGAGCGACTTCGCGACCGGCACGAGATCCGGCTCGAGCCCCCAGTGCTCGAACGCGAACAGCGTCCCCGTGCGGCCGAAGCCCGTCTGGATCTCGTCGACGGCGAAGAGCGTCCCGTAGCGGCGGCACAGCTCCTGCGCGCCCTCGAGGTAGCCGGCGGGCGGCAGGTTGACGCCCTTCCCCTGGACCGGCTCGACGAGGAAGAGCGCAACGTCCTCGCGCCGAAGCTCGCGCTCGAGCGCGTCGAGGTCGCCGAAGGGGACGCGGTCGAAGCCGGGCAGCAGCGGCTGGAACCGCGCCGTGAACTCCGGGTTCCCGTTCGCGCTCAGCGAGCCGAGCGTCAGCCCGTGGAAGCCGTGCTCGGCGGAGAGGACGCGCGGCCGCTTCGTCGCGGCGCGGCCGAGCTTCAGCGCCGCCTCGATCGCCTCGGTGCCGGAGCTCGTGAAGAGGCAGCGCTCGAGCCGCGGCGGCGTGCGCCGGAGCAGCGCGTCGGCGAGCAGGCCCGGGAGCGGCGTGACGCCCATCGCCAGCATCCCCGGCGTGTCGAGCTCGAGCGCCTCGACGAGGGCGGCGCGGATGCGCGCGTTGTTGCGGCCGACGTTGTACATCCCGAAGCCGCCGAGCATGTCGAGATAGCGGTCGCCGTTCGCGTCGTAGAGGTAGGCCCCCTCGCTGCGGGCCCAGTCGCGGTCGAAGCCGATCGTGCGCAGCACGCGCACGAACTGCGGATTGATCGTGCGCGCCCAGAGCTCGTGCGCGTCGCCGGCGTTCTCGATCAGCCCGCGCAGCTCCATGCCGCGGAATGTAGCTACGCGATCGCCGCGCGGACAGAGAGCTCCGGGCCCTCGAAGCAGACGTCGACGATCCGGCCGATGCGGCGGACGACCGCCAGCGCCGCCGGATTGTCGGGCGAGGTCAGCGCGGTGATCTCCGTGATCCCCGCCATGCGCGCGTCGGCGACGAGCTCCGCGGCGAGCGCGGCGCCGATCCCGCGCGCCTGGTACTCGTCCGCGACGGCGAAGGCGACCTCGGCGCTGCCGCGGCCCGTGCGCGCGAGCCGGGCGATCGCCGCCGGCGCCGGGTCGGTCTCCACCCAGGCGACGAGCGCGTGGTGGGAGCCGTCGACGCGGGCGAGGTGGCGGAGCTCGACGTCGCTCAGGCACGGCTTCGGGCCGTTGAAGCGCGTCCGGCGCGACTCCGGGCCGAGCCGCTCGAAGACGGCGAGCACGGTGGCGGTGTCGCCGTCGCGGAGCGGCCGGACGAGGAGGGTCGGGCCGCGCCTGGGGGTGATCAGCCGGGTGTGCATACGTCAGTTGGAAAAACCTACTCGTTACGGGTTGGACAAGTCAACCCGCTCTGGCACACTGCGTCCGTGGACGACGTCGATCCCCGGCCCTGCTCGATCGCCTCGTCGCTCGCCTTCCTCGGCGAGAAGTGGTCGTTCCTCGTCGTCCGGGAGCTCGCGCTCGGCGTCCACCGCTTCGACGAGATCCGCCGGAACACGGGGGCGCCGCGGGACGTGCTGACGGCGCGGCTGCGGCGGCTCGAGGAGGTCGGCGTGCTCGAGCGGCGGCTCTACCAGGAGCGGCCGCAGCGCCACGAGTACCGGCTGACGGAGGCCGGCCGCGAGCTGCGCCCGATCCTGCTCGGCCTCGCCCGCTGGGGCGACCGCTGGGCCCCCTGCTCCCGCGTGACCGTGTGGGAGCACGAGTGCGGCGCCGAGCTCGAGCTCGAGCACACCTGCGCGGCGTGCGGCGGCCCGGTCACCGGCGGCGACGTGCGCGTGAAGCGGTACGAGCCGACCGGGCTCGCTACTGCGGCGGACCGCTAGCGAGCACGATCGTCGTGCTCGTCTGGTTGCCGAGCGTGTCGGTGTAGCCGACGGTGATCGAGTCGCCGGGATGGTGTGCGAAGAGCACGTCGCGGACGTCGTCGAACGTCGTCACCGGCCTGGAGTCGATCGACGTGACCGTGTCGCCCTTGACGAGCCCCGCCTGCGCCGCGGGCGAGCCGGCGACGATGTCCTGGACGACGAGGCTGCCGCTCGGGCCCGCCTGCACGAAGAGGCCGACGAACGCCGTCTCGCCGATGTGCACCGTCGCCGAGGAGCGGCCGGCGCGGATCTGGCCGACGATCGTCCACGCCTTGTTGATCGGGATCGCGTAGCCGGGCGCGTTCGCGTCGAACGCGAAGGTCGGCGAGCCGGCCGCGTCGATGCCGATCACGCGGCCCTTCGCGTCGAGCAGCGGGCCGCCGGAGTCCCCGGGCACGAGCCGTGCGCTCGTCTGGATCAGGTTCGCGAGCGCGTGGACGTCGCCGTTGTCGTCCTGCACCGAGATCGTCTTGTTCAGCGCGGTGACGCGGCCGTGCGTGACGACGAGCTTGCCGCCGCCGTTCGCGTTCCCGACCGCGGTCGTCGACGCGCCGAGCTTCAGCGTCGCCGAGTTGCCGCGCGTCGCTGTGGCGAGATTCGTCGCGCCCTGCAGCTTCAGCAGCGCGATGTCGTCGACGATGTCGTAGCCGACGACGGTGGCGGAGTACGTCTTCTTCGTCGCCGGGACGGCGACCTTGATCGTCGTCGCGCCGCGGATCACGTGGTTGTTCGTCAGCACCTCGCCGTCCTTCGTCAGGACGATGCCGGTGCCCGCGGCGCTCGCGTTCTCGAGCGCGAGGTTCGTGTTCACGAGCACGACGCCCCGCGTCGGCGACGGCTTCGGCGCGGGCTTCGGCTTGGGCTTCGCGGCGGCCGCGGTCGAGGCGCCGCCGACGGCGAGCGCGGAGGCGGTGACGACGGCGGCGAGCAGGCGAGGCGTACGCACGGGCCTTCACTAGTACCGGGGATCCGTAAGCGTCGCGTAAGGAACCGCCGTGAGCGGGCCGGGACGCGGCCGGCGGACGACGCTCGTCGCCCGCCGGCCGCCGGCCGCCGCAGATCGTCCCCTCAACGGCCGACGACGCAGCCGTTGCCGGTCGCGTCGTACGCCTCGTTGCTCCAGAGCGGCTGCACGGCGAACTGGTGCGTGCCGAGCGTGATGTTCTGCGTGTTCGCGGCCCACGCGCACTTGTCGCCGTTCTCGTTCCCCTGCGCGTCCAGCCAGCCGTCCTGCCACGACGCGATGTTGTCGGGGTCGGTGACCGCCTCGGCGTACTCGTGCCCGGTGACGATCGAGTAGCCGTCGAAGATCCCGTTCCCGAAGGCGTCAGAGGTCGCGTTGACGAAGTGCATGCCGCAGCCGGACGAGCCGACCACCGGCCAGTTCTCGTTCAGCCACGGGATGAACGCGTACTGAATCCGGTACGGGTTGCCGAGGCCGTCGACGCTCGACGTCTGCGTGTGGTAGCCGCAGTAGACGGGCTGACCGGTCGCGATCGTGCTGGGCGGCGTGAAGACGATGTACGTCGCCTGCGCGTCGTAGCCGAAGTGCGCGGAGGCGCGGATCGCCTCCTGCGCGATCGGGTCGTCGATCAGGTTCTGCGCGAGCCCGGCCGCGATGATGTCGTCGGGGACCGGCGTCGGATCCGTCCAGACGCCCTTCAATTGCTTCGTCGGGTTGGTGACGAAGCCCGAGCCGCCGACGCACGAGGACGAGCCGGGCAGGAGCACGTTGCAGTACTGCGTCTGGATGTTCGCCCACGGGCTGCCGCCGACGCTGCCGAAGAACGCCTTGAGGTAGCTCTGCAGCGTCTTCGAGGAGTAGAGCGTCCCGTCGGTGTCTGCCGTCTGGAAGCCGGTCGCCCACTGCGGGCCCCAGAAGACGAGGTAGACCGCGGGCTGCGTCTCGACGCCGATCGCGCCGGCGCCGGCGTTGCCGCCGTGCCAGACGAGGTCGTTCGCCGCCGAGTCGGCGGTCGTCTGTGCGTCGACCGACTGGTTCGGCGCCCAGAAGAAGTGCTTCGCCGACGTCTGGATCGGCCCGACGTCGGCGGACGCCGAGGCGGCGCCGAGCACCGCGCACGCGGCGAGCGCGACGGCGAGCGAGAGGGTGATGCGGGTCACGAGATGCCTCCTGTCCGGTGCAAAGGTGAGCGCCCCCTACCCCGGTTCGCCGCTTGTGTAACCACTCTCCGTGGTGACAAGCTTGAACGGTGGATCAACTGGCGGCCGGGACGCTGACGGAGCTGGGCCTGACGGGGTACGAGGCGAGCGCCTACGTCGCCCTGACGCGCCGCGAGCGGGCGACGGGGGCCGAGGTGGCCCGGCTCGCCTCGCTGCCGCGGCAGCGGATCTACGACGTCCTGGACGGTCTCGTCCGCCGCGGGCTCGCCAGCGTCGAGCCGGGCCGGCCGGCGCGCTACCGCGCGGCGCCGCCCGACGACGCCGTCGCCGCGCTCCTCGCGGAGCGCCGTGCGGAGCTCGAGCAGCTCGAGCGGGCGGCGGCCGAGACGGCGGCCCTGCTCGGCCCGGCCTACCGCGAGGGCCGCGACGCGAGCGATCCGCTCGACTACATCGAGGTGCTGCGCGAGCCGGGCGCGATCGCGAAGCGCTTCGCCGAGCTGGAGGCGGCGGCGGAGCGGGAGATCCTCGTCTTCACGAAGCCGCCGTACGCCGTCGAGCCGCCGGAGAACGTCGCCGGGCGCGAGCTGCTGGAGCGCGGCGTCGAGGCGCGGAGCGTGTACGAGCGGTCGGTCTACGAGGACGAGGCGGTGGTCGACGCCGTGCACGCGTTCGTCGCGTCGGGCGAGCAGGCGCGCGTCGTCGACGAGCTGCCGCTGAAGCTCGTGATCGTCGACGAGCGGGTCTCGCTGTTCACGATGGAGGATCCCGTCGCCGGGCCCACCGACCTGACGATCATGGTCGTCGAGCATCCCGCGCTCGCGCGCCTGCTCAAGCTCGCGTTCGAGCACGAATGGGAGCGCGGCGAGGCGTTCGAGTAGTCGGTCGGAATATGATCGCGGGCGCTGCCCGCCGTTCGTGGCCTCGACCAAGCTCATCCTCGTCTCGGTCGCCGCGTTCGCAGTCGCGTTCGCGGCCCTGCATCTCGGCTTCTTCAACCGCAGCCGGCTGTCCGACCTGCCGGTGTACGAGCGGTACGGCGACGCCGTCGTGCGCGGGCATCGCGTGCCGTACCGGGACTTCTCGGTCGAGTACCCGCCCGGAGCGCTGCCGTTCTTCGTCGTCCCCTCGGCGGTCGCGGGCCCCGGCCACTACGTCCGTTACCGGATCGTCTTCGAGGCGGGGCTGTTCGTATGCGGCGCGCTCGCGACGGCGCTCGCGGCGGCCGTGCTGCTGCGAGAGCCGGGACCGCCGCGCCGTCGGCTCGTGCGGGCGCTGCTCGTCGGGCTGGCGCCGCTCGCGCTCGGCTCGGTGGTGCTCTCGCGGTTCGACCTGTGGCCGGCGCTGTTGACCGTCGCGGGCGTCGCGGCGCTGCTCGCGCGACGGCCGCGGCTCGGTCTCGCCGCGCTCGGCCTCGGCTTCGCGGCGAAGATCTACCCGGGCGTGCTCGTGCCGATCGCGCTCGCCTACGTCTGGCGGCGCCGGGGCCGCCGCGAGGCGGTGATCTGCGGGGCGATCGCGGCCGTCGTGGCGGTCGCGGTGTTCCTGCCGTTCGTGGCGCTCGCGCCGCACGGGGTCTGGGAGAGCCTCGCGGGGCAGCTCAGCCGGCCGCTGCAGATCGAGAGCCTCGGCTCCGGCTTCCTGCTCGCGGCGCACCAGACGTGGGGGCTGCCGATCGCGAAGGTCACCTCGCACGGGTCGGACAACCTCGCCGGCTCGTTGCCGCACGCCGTCGCCACGGCACAGGGTGTGCTCGCGCCGCTCGCGCTGCTCGCGCTGTGGGTCGCGTTCGCGCGCGGCCCGGCGACGCGAGAGCGCCTGCTGCGGTTCTCCGCCGCCGCGGTCTGCACGTTCATCGTCCTGAGCAAGGTGCTGTCGCCGCAGTACCTGGTCTGGTTGATCCCGCTCGTGCCGCTCGTGCGCGGCCGCCGCGGCGCCGCCGCGACGGCGCTGCTCGTCTGCTCGCTCGTGCTGACGCAGCTCTGGTTCCCGCGCAGGTATCTCGACCTCGCGTTCGCCTTCGACCCGCGCGCGTCGTGGCTCGTGCTCGCCCGCGACCTCGTGCTGGCGGCGCTCGTGCTCGTCCTCCTCTTCGCGCGGCTGCGAGCGCTCGTCGCCGTCGTCGTCGCGGCGGCGGCCGCCGCGATCGGCGCAGCCGCGGCGGGCGTGTCGGCTCCGGGGGCGCCGGTGCACACGAACGTGCTGGGCCGGACGGCGGCGGCGTCCTCCTGCAGGAAGAAGCCGAAGACGCCGCACGTGCGGGTGCGCACCGTCCGGTATGCCGTGCACGGCTTCGAGAACGCGAGCGGCGGCGGGCGGTGCGTGACGGTGACCGTGCGAGCCGCGTCGACGCAGCGGCTGTTCAGCGCCGCGTACGCCGAGGACTTCGACCCCGTCAATCCCGGGCGGAACTACCTCGGCAACGGCGGCGGCTGCACCGCGCCCGGCCGGCCGACGCTGACGTACTCGTTCAGAGTGCCGCCGCGGACGCGCTTCGCGATCGACGTCGAGCAGTGCAGCTCGAATCGCACGACGCCGCGGTATGCGCTGCATGTCTCACCGGCCGCGTAGCGAGGCTGCGCGGGGGCGTGGCGGTACCCTGCGCGCGGCGCCCCCGTAGCTCAGTGGATAGAGCAGCGGTTTCCTAAACCGCGTGCGCAAGTTCGATTCTTGCCGGGGGCACTTCCGATTGTCCTGCAAGAACCGGCCAGTTTGCAGGAATTCTTTCTTTCTTACTGACTTGTCGGCGGCGGACGGTGTCGTCGGCCGAGACGGCCAGCGGGACCGTGAGCCTGTCGCGCGACTGTCGCGCGGAACGTCCGATGCCCCTTCTAGCGTTCACGTCATGGCGCAGCGAACGGGCATCGAGGTTCGGCACAAGAAGGCGTGCGCCTCGCGCCGCTGCGCTCGCTGCAGCTGCGACCCGACGTACCAGGCGAGCGTCTGGAGCGCGCGGGAGTCGAAGCGCATCCGAAAGACGTTCGCGACGCTCGCCGAAGCGCGAGCGTGGCGCGCCGAGACGCAGACCGGCGTCCGACGAGGAACGCTGCGGGCGCCGGCGCACACGACGGTCGCCGAGGCGGCGCAGGAGCTCGTCGCAGGGATGAAGTCGGGCCGCGTCCGCACCCGGTCGGGCGACCCGTACAAGCCGAGCGCGATCCGGAGCTACGAGGCCGCGCTCCGCGATCGCGTCGTTCCGCGGATCGGCCGAACTCGCCTCGGCGACGTGCAGCATCGCGACGTCCAGCGGATCGCCGACGACTTGCTCGCCGAGGGTCGCGACCCGTCGACCATCCGGAACGCCCTCATGCCCCTGCGCGTGATCTTCCGTCGCGCGGTCGAGGATGGCGACGTCGCAGTCAACCCATGCATGCACCTTCGCCTACCCGCAGTCCGCGGCCGTCGGGAACGGATCGCATCGCCGCAAGAGGCGGAGCAGCTGCTCGCTGCACTCCCCGCTCGGGACCGACCAGTGTGGGCGACCGCGTTATACGCCGGCCTCCGCCGTGGCGAACTCATGGCTCTCCGGTGGGACGACGTCGACCTCGCCAACGGCGTAATCCGCGTCTAGCGGGCGTACGACGAGAAGGCCCGCCTCGAGGTCGAGCCGAAGAGCCGCGCCGGCCGCCGAACGATCCCGATCGTCGGCGCGCTTCGCGACATCCTCGTGGAGCACAAGGCGAACCAGGCTCGAGCCGACACACTCGTCTTCGGCGGTCACGCTCCCTTCCAGCCGTCCAACGTCTGGCGCCGCGCCCGGAGCGCATGGAAGCGCGCAGGCGTCGAGCCGATCGGACTCCACGAGGCGAGACACACCTTCGCGTCGATTCTCATCGCCGCGGGCGTGAACGCAAAGGCGATCACCACGTACATGGGTCACGCGTCGATCCAGACGACGTACGACCTCTACGGCAAGCTCATGCCAGGTTCGGAGGCCGAAGCGGCAGCGCTCGTCGACGCGTACCTCACCCGCGCGGACAGCGCTTCGCGCATCGCTCAGGTTCGCGGGGCGACAAGTTGACCTGTTCGCTTTTCCGAGCGCTCTAGTAGGTCGAATTCAGCCGCGCTGGTAGCGGCGCTGCTTGTACTCCTCGACCCACTGCCTGCTCGAGTACCACTGATCCGTCCGCCGTACTGCGCGGAGTCGGCCGCGCTTCGCGGCGACGGCGAGGGCGTTGCCAGAGAGCTCGCCGTCAGCAAGCGACCGCAGTGGGACCAACCGATGCGGTCCGGCCAAGCCCGGCAGCAGGAAACGGTGGATGCCATCCGTTACGGAACGCGCGAACATCTCCGCGAGGGGTTCTGGATCGCCCCGATCAGCACGTCTGAGGGCGTTGAGATAGCGCGTCCGGTCCCGCTTGTGGATCACCGCAGGCGGATAGCCATGCCGAACCAGAAGAAGGTTCGTGGCCAGGCGACCAACGCGCCCGTTCCCGTCGCGGAAAGGGTGGATCCGCTCGAAGCGGGCGTGGACATCGGCGACGAACACCATCGGGTGTTGATCGCTCGTCGGCCCTCGGTTGGCGTCGCGAAGCCAGTCGGTGACGAGCGCCGGAACCTCCGGAAACGCCGGCGGCGTCATCCCGCCGGCGAACGGACGGATTTCGTGCTGCCGAAACGAACCCGGGCCTTCGCGCTGGTGCAGCCCCTCCGGCGGTGAGTGCAGCCATGCCGGCTCGACAACGAGCCGGTGGATCTGACGCAATTCGGTCAAGTTGATCCGCTCCGCGCCGGACCAATCACGGGATTGCTCGACCGCCTGGGCGTAGACCCATTGCGCCCCCTTTGCGTAACCCTCGACCTCGAGGTACTCGGCGAGCTCCTTGCTCCCGACAGCCTTGCCTTCGGCAAGCAGCCGCTCGACCTCCCTCAGGACGAGGGTGTTGCCCTCAATCGCCGTCGAATGGTGGGCCTCCTCGTGCCAGATCCCCTCCCAGATCGACTCCGCCTCAAGCGGGAGCGGAAGGCCACCGACGCTCTGCAGATCCTCGACAGCCCGGTCGAGAGCGCGCAGTACATCGGCACGGCTCGGACGGCCGCGGCCTCTAGGCGATATTTGACCTATCTCCGCTCATGCTCATAGCTTCGGTCAAATCTAGCAATTGGACCTGTCGGACTTTCCTTTGGCGCGCATAGGTCGACTTCTTATCCGTGGCCACAGAGTCAAAGAAGGCGCGAGCCAGACGCTTCGGATAGCCGAATAGCCAGCGAGACGCAGATGCATCGCGATGCAAAATCGTGTCAGTATTCGTGTACGGTGTACGAATGTCGCGCCGCCGCGACAGGCGCCGGAAAGCAAGCCACCGGCCCACCCACGCGAAGCCGGGTACGTCGCCGGGGGCGATCATCCGCGAAGCGGCGCGAGTTGAGCGCCTCGCCTACACGCGCACGCAGGCTGCGGAGGCGCTCGGCGTCAGCCGCTCGACCTTCGACCGCCGCGTCCTGCCACTGGTCGAGACGATCGAGATGCCGTGGGGCACGCGGCTGATTCCCGTCGACGAGCTCGAGCGAGTCGCCACGGAACGCCGCCGCCCAGCCCGCCGGCAGGCACTGCCTCCCGCGCAGCCCGGGCGCCGCGCAACGGTTCCGACCGATGTGGTCAAGCGAATCAGAGCCGAACACGCCGCCGGCAGAAGCATCGGCGAGATCGGGCGACGACTCACGACTGACCAGGTACCGACGGCGCAAGGGGGCGCGCGGTGGTGGCCGTCGACCGTGCGCGCGATCCTCCGCCGTTCACTCGGTTACGGTTAGGCGGTGGGATTGTGGGTGCAAGCCATCGGCGTTCGCGGTGAACTGCCGGACGACGTTGCCGTCGATCGTGATGAAGACTTCACGTTGCCGTGGTCCGCTGACACCGGATGGAGCCGGGCGATCCTCTCCGAAGACTGGGAGCGAGACCTCGGGCAGCTCGCCGCTGACGTAGCAGGGTCGGCGGGAGCACCGGTGCTGACGTTCCTGATCGCCGACAGCGATCTCGCGACGCTTCACGGCGCCGCTCCTGGTGAGACGCCGGTGGTTGCCTCGACGGGCGAGTACGAGGAACCGGGGCCGCCGACGCAGGCGCAGGCGTTCTCCGAGTGGACCGAGCGACATGCTCCCGCCGCGGTCGCCGCAGAACGCTTCGACGAGTGGGCGTCAACGAGCTACGTCTTCGCGGAGGAAGCTCTCGCCTACCTACTGGCGCAGATGGGTCTCGTTGAGTCGCCTGCGGAGCCGCCCGAGACGCTCGACGACTGACGCGACTGTCGCGCCGACTGTCGCGCGACGCTACGCGTCGGCACAAAGATTCAGCTAATCGAGACTTTCGCCGGCATCACCGGGGCGTTTCCTAAACCGCGTGCGCAAGTTCGATTCTTGCCGGGGGCACTCTCTCTCGACGAAGCCGCCGCGAACGCGCCCGGTCAGCGGCGGCCGCGGTGCACGTGCTCGCAGTCGCGCACGGTGTCGCCCGGCCCGATGTACGCCGTGTCGTTCCCCGGCCCGCAGCCGATCTTGTCGCGTCCCGGACCGCCGTAGATGACGTCGTTCCCGGTGCTGCCCGAGAGGACGTCGTTCCCCGGTCCGCCGTAGATGACGTCGTTCCCCGGCCCGCCGCCGATCGCGTCGTTGCCCGGTCCGCCGTAGATCACGTCGTCGCCGCCGGCGGTGAAGATCGAGTCGTTGCCGCCGTAGCCGTAGACGACGTCGTAGTACGGCGTCCCGTGGATGAGGTCGCCGCCCGCCGTGCCGTCGATCCGGCACTGGTTCGACCGCCGCACCGCCCGCACCGGTGCCGACGCACTCACCACGTAGATGCCGAACCGCTTGCAGTCGCGCGCCGACGACACCGCGAGCGCCGTGCCCGTCGGCGACCAGCGCGCGGGAGCGTCGGACGCGACGTCGCCGATCAGCTTCAGCGGCGAGCCGCCGACGGTGCCGACGTACAGTCCGAACGGTCCGGCGCGGTCGCTCAGGAACGCGAGCCGGTCGTCGGTCGGGCTCCACTGCGGCAGCCGGTTGTTCGCGTCGCCGCCGACCGCCTCCTGCGCCCCGCTGCCGTCGGGAGCGACCGTCCAGACCGCCCAGCGCCCGCCCGTGTCGCGGTCGAACGCGATCGTCGCGCCGTCGCGCGACCAGCTCGGGTCGGCGTTGTCGCCCGGCCCGTCGAAGGCGGCATGCGCCGGCGTGCCGTCGACGGGCGCGACGAGGATCGCCGAGCCGGCCGCCGTGGTGGTCGCGATCGCGACCGCCGTCCCGTCGGGCGACCACACCGGCCCCGTCACGTCGGGCTCCGGCGGGACGATCCCCGCCGCGAGCTGACGGACGTTCGCGCCGCTCGCCTCCGCGACCGCGAGCGCGTCGCCCTGGAGGAACGCGACGTGCGACCCGTCGGGCGACCAGGACGCGTCCACGCCCGGGATCCGGCCCAGCTCCCGGTCGGAGCCGTCGACGACGCTCGTGGACGAGCCGGTCTCGAGCAGCAGGTCGCCGCTCCCCGGCCGGAACCCGCGAACGCGGCCGGCGCCGAGGATGTCCACCTCGGGGCCGCGCACGGCCGGCGTGAAGAGGAGGTCGCCGTCGTCGGGCCCCGGCGACGAGCGGTCGAACGCGAGCATCGTCGCCTTCGGCGCCCACCAGGGGCTCGAATCGCGCGGCACGGCGCCCGGAGGCGCCGCGGCGGACGCGAGACCCCCGGAGAGCAGCGCGACCGCGAACAGCACCGCGATCGTCCTCACCGCGCCCCAGTGTGGCAGCTGCGGCGGCAGGCGGCGCGGCCGAGGCCGCGCCGCCCGTCCGCGCCTACTTCCGCCGCTCGATGCTCGTCAGCGTGTTGACGCCGTTGAGCAGCCGGCAGTGGATCTCGGTCCGCGAGTTGACCGCGATGCCCGCGACCTTCGACTGCATGCTCGCCGGCACCGTGCACGTGAGGCCGGCGACCGTGATCGAGGTGGAGGAGACGGCGCTCACGTTGCCGCGCGCCTCGCTCCGCTCCTTCACGACCTTCGCCGCCTTGCAGCCCGCCGGTGCGAGCTCGACCGCCGCGCCGCCCGCCGTGCCGCCGAGCTTCCCGTTCGTGAAGCCGCCCGTCGCCGTGAAGTCGGCGGAGACGTTCGCGACGAGCTGCGCCGCCGGCGAATGGGCGTGGCCGACCGCGAGACCGGCGACGTGCCCGCCGCTGTAGACGCCGGTGAGCTGCGCCGTGGTGTCGCGACCCGGGACGTCGACGCGCAGCGTGCCGCTGACGACGCCGACGTTGTCGGTCGTGTTGATCGTCGACCGCGCGCGCAGCGTCGCCGGCCCCGCGAGGTCGGCGTCGCCGGCCGACGTGCCGGTGTACGTGCCGTCGGTCGTGACGACCGTCTTCCCGTCGCTCGTCGTGCACGTGCGCTGCGTCACGCGCGACACGCTCGTGGCGGTGAACGTGCCGGACACGGCCTTGACGGACTTGCCTCCCTCGACCCCGTGCGCGACGGCCATGCCCGCGGCGCCGAGGGCGGCGGCGGCGACCGCCGCGCCGACCAGGGTGCGTTTCATCGTCTCTTGCCTCCCATGGGTGTTGACGAAGGGAGCATTCCGGCCCGCGATCAGGCCCGCGCAACGGGAACGTAAGGCGCACGTAAGCGGGCGCCCGACGGGCGCTCAGCCGCCGGCCGAGGAGGAGCTCGAGCCGCGCCGCGCCTCGCGGCGCTCGGCCGCGATCCGGGTGACGGCCGCGGCCGTGCGCCCGACCGCGCGGCAGGCCCGCACCGACGCGGCCGCGACCGACGCCCGCAGGCGCCGGGCGGCCGGGACGGCCGCCTCGAGCCACCACGCCCGCAGGGCGGCGAGACGCCGCCGCGACCAGTCCCGCGAGACGAGCGCGGCGCGGCGCGCGGCGAGCGCCGAGGCACGGCCGGACGCGGCCGCCCGCGGCCGGCACCACTCGGCGGCGGCCCGGGTGCGCTGCGCGCCCAGCACCGAGGCGCGGCCCGCGGCGACGGCGGTGGCGCGGCCGCCGGCGCGCACGCGCGGGGCGGCCCAGGCGGCGCCGCCGCGGCAGCGGACGGCGCCGTCCCGTGCGAGCGCCGACGCCCCGCCGGCGACGCGCCCGATCGGCACCGTCACGGATCCCGGACGCACCCGCCGCTCCAGATACAGGACCTTCTCGAACGGGTCGACCGCGGCGACGCGCGCCGCCGGCACCGCCCGCACCTTGCCGCGCGTGCCGGACCGGGCGAGCACCGAGCGCGCCCGCCCGTCGGACGGGTCCACGACGACGCCGGTCACGCGCGCTCGCGCGCTGCCGCGGACGATCGAGAACCCCTCGCAGTTCGCGAGCCAGTACTCGTGCACCCGATCCCCGCGTTCGAACACCGTTTCGTGGGCGCGGCGACCCATCGCGGGTCCTCTAACCCGATCCGGCCGGGCCCGAAACCTCAGACGTCGCGGCGGCGCAGGAGCAGCGCGGCGATCACGAGCGCCGCGGCGGCGTACGCGCACAGCAGCCCGAACCCGCCCCACGGCGAGAGATGGTTGCCGGGCGTGATCGACATGATCGTCTGACCAGCCTGCAGCGGCAGGTACGGCGAGGCCGCGTTGTTCCAGCTCGTGGGCAGGACGTTCATCAGCGGCGGCAGCACGAACATGATCCCGGCGAAGAGCGCGATCCCGCCGGCGGTGTTGCGCACGATCGCGCCGAGCCCGAGCCCGAACAGCCCGATCACCGTCAGGTACAGGCCGGCGCCGACGACCGCGCGCGCGACACCGGGATGCGTGAAGGCGATGTCGATGTGGCGCCGCGAGAAGATCGCCTCGCCGATCGCGAACGCGAGCAGCGCCGCCGGCACCATCAACAGCAGCGTCGTCGCCCCGTAGACGATCGCCTTCGACCACAGCACCGGCAGCCGCTTCGGCACCGCGGTCATCGAGGCGCGGATCATCCCGGTCGAGTACTCCGCCGTGATCACGAGCACGCCGAGCACGCCGATCGCGAGCTGCGCCAGCTGCACGCCCGCGAGGTTCACCTCGAGCGGATGGAAGTTTGCGCGGTCGTGCGGGCTCATCCGCGGGAAGTGATGGCTGACGACGGCGCACGCGAGCGCGGCGAGCCCGACGGTGAAGAGGAACGCGACGAACAGCGCCCACCGGGTCGAGCGCACGGAGCGCAGCTTCGTCCACTCGGAGCGGATCACGCCCGGCAACGTGACGCGGCCGGTGTGCGGCAGACGTGCGGCGGCGACCGGGAGCGCGCTCACGCAGGCACCTCCTCGCGCTCCGCGGCGGCGGCGAACTCGAGCTCGTCGCGCGTCAGCTCCATGAACGCCTCCTCGAGCGAGGCCTCGTGCGGCGTCAGCTCGTGCAGGACGATCCGCGCCGCGGCGGCCGCCTCGCCCACCTGCTCCGCGGTCAGCCCCGCCACCTCGAGCGAGCCGTCGTTCTGCGCCTCGACCGTCACCTCGGGCGCCGCGAGCTGCTCGGCGAGCAGCGTCGGCTGGGGCGTGCGCACGCGCACGAGCCGCTTCGAGGCGCGGCCGACGAACTCGCGCACGCCCGTGTCGGCGATCAGCCGGCCGCGCCCGATCACGATCAGGTGGTCGGCCGTCTGCGACATCTCGCTCATCAGATGCGACGAGACGAACACCGTCCGTCCTTCCGCGGCGAGCCGCTTGAGCAGGTTGCGGATCCAGTGGATGCCCTCCGGGTCGAGACCGTTCACCGGCTCGTCGAGCATCACCGTGGTCGGGTCGCCGAGCAGCGCCGCCGCGATCCCGAGCCGCTGGCCCATGCCGAGCGAGAACTGACCGGCGCGCTTGCGCGCGACGTCGTGCAGCCCGACGAGGTCGATCAGCTCGTCGACGCGCCGCCGCGGGATCCCGTGCGTCTGCGCGAGCGCGAGCAGATGATTGAACGCCGAGCGGCCCGTGTGCACGGAGCGCGCCTCGAGCAGCGCGCCGACCTCGTGCAGCGGCGCCGCGTGCTCGCGGTAGGGCTTCCCGTTCACGATCACGCTGCCCGCCGTCGGCCTGTCGAGGCCGAGGACCAGCCGCATCGTCGTCGACTTCCCCGACCCGTTCGGGCCGAGGAAGCCGGTGACGATGCCCGGCCGCACCGTGAAGGAGAGATCGTCGACGGCGCGCTTCTCGCCGTAGACCTTCGTCAGCCCGCGCGCCTCGATCACGGGTGCACACTGCCGCCGAAGCGTGAGAAACGCCTGAGAGCTACTCGAACCAGACGAGCGCGGCCAGGATCGCGTAGAAGCCGGCGAGCGCCCAGCCCTCGAACGCCGGCGCGCGGCCGTCGCCGGTGATCGCCCAGATCGCGACCGCGCAGAGCGCGACGGCGCTCGTCAGCACCGGGTTGATCACGAAGGTCAGCCGCGCGTTGAAGAGCAGCGACAGCAGCACGAGCGCCGGGAAGAGGAAGACGGCGATCTGCGCGACCGAGTTCTTGATCACGGACACGGCGAGATCGGAGTGGCCCTTCGCCGCGAGCGTGACGCCGACGACGTTCTCGACCGCGTTGCCGGCGATGCCGACGACCACGAGCCCGGTGAACGCCTTCGAGATCCCGAGCTGCCTCACCGCGGGGTCGAGCGCCGCCACGAACCAGTCCGAGACGAACGCGGCCGCGACGCCGGCGCCGGCGAGCAGCGCGAGCGCCGGCGCGAACCTCAGGTTGTGCGCCGACTCCTCCAG
The DNA here is from genome assembly GCA_035708345.1 of Gaiellaceae bacterium. Lineage (GTDB taxonomy): Bacteria > Actinomycetota > Thermoleophilia > Gaiellales > Gaiellaceae > Palsa-739. The sequence goes on along the minus strand of DASSSR010000009.1, from coordinate 5,603 downwards.
GCTCGCCTCCGCCGCCTCGCCCGTGCGCAGGTAGTTGGCGAGCCAGGCGCCGTAGATCAGCAGCAGGACGACGGCGCCGACGCAGGAGATCGCCACCTCGTGCCGGCTCGCGCGGTCGCCCATCCGGTCGGCGACGCCGAGGATCACGATCAGGAACGACGCGAGCAGCAGCAGCACCGCCGTGTCGTTCGGCAGGCGGGGGCTGAACCGCATCACGCCGTCCTCGGCGTGCCGCGCCCCCGCGACGATCGCGAGCCCGAGCACGAGCAGCCCGTTCGCGAACAGCGAGCCGAGCACCGACGTCTGCGCGACCACCGTCTCGCCGGCGCCGAGCGCGAAGAGGACGATGAAGAGCTCCGGCAGGTTGCCGAGCGTCGACTGCAGCACACCGGTCGCCGCCGGCCCGAAGCGCGCGCCGACCGACTCCGTCCCCACGCCGACGACCCACGCGAGCCCTGCGAGCGCGAGGCCGGCGACGACGAACGTGAGCACGTGCGCGCTCGTCGCGTAGTTCAGCGCGCCCGCGGCGGCCGTGCAGCCGGCCGTCGCGGCGAGCATCGCGCCGCGGCGGCTCACCGGGGGACGATCTGGAAGCGGCGGCCCGTCACGCCGCCCGGCGTACCCGTCAGGCCGCGGCGAGCAACTCGTACGACCGCAGTCGCGCCGCGTGCTCGTGGATCGCCGCGGCGACGATCAGCTCGTCCGCACCGGTCTCGGCGGCGAGCGCCTCCAGCCCGGCGCGCACCTGCTCCGGCGTGCCGACGAAGGAGCGGGCGAGCATCCGCGTGACCTGCGCCTTCTCCTCCGGCGTCCAGTACGCCTCGATGTCGTCGATCGGCGGCGGCAGCTGCCCGCGGCGGCCGCGGAGGACGTTCGTGAACGAGCGCTGCGGCGACGTGAACAGCCGCCGCGCCTCCGCCTCGTCGTCGGCGGCGACGACGTTCGCGGCGACCATCGCGTACGGCTCGGCCAGCTGCTCCGACGGCTGGAAGCGCTCGCGGTAGACCTCGAGCGCGGGCAGCAGCGCGTCCGGAGCGAAGTGCGACGCGAACGCGTAGGGCAGCCCGAGCGCGGCCGCGAGCTGCGCGCCGTAGAGGCTCGAGCCGAGGATCCAGAGCGGCACCTTCGTCCCCGCCCCGGGGATCGCCCGCACGTGCTGGCCCGGCTGCGGGTCGCCGAGCAGCAGCTGCAGCTCGAGCACGTCCTGCGGAAAGGTGTCCGAGCCCGGGTGGTCGCGCCGCAGCGCGAGCATCGTCAGCTGGTCGGTGCCGGGCGCGCGGCCGAGGCCGAGGTCGATCCGCCCCGGGTGGAGCGAGGCGAGCGTCCCGAACTGCTCCGCGATCACGAGCGGCGAGTGGTTGGGGAGCATGACGCCGCCCGCGCCGACGCGGATCGTCGCGGTGCCGGCCGCGACGTGGGCGATCACGACCGACGTCGCGGCGCTCGCGATCCCGGTCGCGTTGTGGTGCTCGGCGAGCCAGAAGCGGCGATAGCCCCAGCGCTCGGCGTGCTGGGCGAGGTCGAGCGAGTTGCGCAGCGCCTGCCCGGCGTCGCCGCCCTGGACGATCGGCGCGAGGTCGAGGATCGAGAGCGGCGGCAGCGTCACGATCCGACGATAATGGGCGGGCGGTGAGCGACTACGCGATCGTCAGCGCCGACGAGGTCGAGGACGCCTACGCGGGCACGGACGTCCCGGGCGAGTTCCGCCGCCTGACGGACGCGCTCGGCTGCGAGCAGCTCGCCGTGACGCTGATCCGGGTCCCGCCCCATTCCGACTTCGAGCAGGGGACGGGGCACTTCCACGACGAGATCGAGGAGCTCTACCTCGTCACCCGCGGCACGCTGACGCTCCGGCTCGGCGACGACGTCGCGCGGGTCGGCCCCGGCACGGTCGTCCGGGTGGCCCCGCGGACGCCGCGCTCGCACCGCAACGAGGGCGACGAGCCGGTCGAGCTCTGGGCGGTGTCGCGGCGGCTCGGGCGGCGGGACGCGACGAAGCTCGACGAGTTCTGGCCCGCCTCGCCCGAGGCGCGGCAGCACCGCTAGGGCCGGAACTGCGCCGTGCCGGCGGCGTCCGAGACGACGAAGCTTCCGTCCGGCTGCGCGACCGCGCTCACGCCCGGCCCCTGCGCGCGGAAGCCGTGCGGCGCGATCCCGTTCCACGCGGTGTCGTTCCAGTTGGCGTCGACGGTCAGGTCGCCGAAGACGCTCCGCGTCACGCCCGGGGCGATCGTCGTGTAGCTGCGCAGCGGCACGCCCGCGTAGTGCGGGCCGAGGTCCCGCTGCAGCCGTGCGGCGAGCTCGAGCCAGGTGTCCTGCTCGTCGCCGAGCCACCACTCGTACGAGTCGACGAGCCCGAACGCGAGGTTCCAGGTCAGGACCTCCGCGTCGCGCGCCATCGTCAGCGGGAAGAGGTCGTGCTGGTACATCAGCACCTTGTCGTGCACGAGCCACGTCGCGAGCGGGTACGGCTGCCAGTTGCCGGCGCCGAAGTAGTGGTCGACGTACGCGAGCTCGCGCTGCATCATCAGCAGGCCGCCGTGGAAGCCGACGACGTCGGCGGCGAGCCGGTCCCAGCCGTCCTCCGCCATCACGCAGTCGTCGCGGTACGGCGCGAGCAGCGCGAGCCAGCCGTCGTCGTACGCGAGCGGCGACGGCGTGGCCGGGTTGAAGTCGTACAGCCACGGTCGCGCGCCGACCTGGTCGACGAAGACGCAGTCGGCGCCGAGCGTGCTCCACGTGTCGAGCTCCTGCGCGATGCGCTGCCGGACGAGCTGTGCGAACGGCGAGACGATCACGCCCGTATGCGTGCCGTAGTCGATCCGCTGCGGCGTGCCGCTCTCGTCGAGCGCGCCGACCTGCTCCGGCGTCGTCGTCTGCATCGTCGGCGACGATGGGTCCCACCAGCTCAGGTTGTCGTACGGCATCACGAGGTCGCCGTCGGCGTGCGCCTGTGCGATCGCCGCGCCGAGATCGGCCGTCGTCCCCCAGCGCGGGTCGGGCGGGAGGAAGTCCGGGTCGTTCTCGTCGTGCCCGCCGGGCTCGTAGGCGACCGGGTGCAGCAGGATCGGCGAGGGGAGCTGCGCGAGCTTCGGCCCCCATTGCGCGAACGGCAGCCCGAGCTTGGAGACGTCGGCCTTCACGAGCGGCGCGCGCGCGAGCTCCTCGAGCCGCGCCGCCCCGAGCTTCGAGGCGAGCGACGGGTACGCGTCGATCCCGTTGTCGTGCCGGTAGGCGAGGATCGCCTGCTGCGCCGTCTCGCCGACCCGGACGCGGACGATCGGGCTCCGCCAGGTCGTCCCGGGCTTCACCCACGTCTCGAACTCGTGGAAGACGCAGAAGACGCGATTCGAGCACGGCGAGCCGGTTCCACGGTGCAGGAAGCCGAGGCTGGCGGGCGCGATCGGACCGCGGTTCACGGTGTAGAGCGCGACGTGGCCGCCGTTCACGTCGAGCGCGAGCCAGTCCGCGAACGCCCAGCGCGACGGATAGATCTGCACCGGGTTGCCGACGCGGGAGAAGAACGCCTTGCTCAACCTCACACCGGGCAGCACGTCGGGTGCGTAGCCGGCCTGCACGGTGCGTGTGTCGCCGACGAGCCCGGCCGGGAAGCGGATCTGGTCGCGGACGACGGCGGTGCTGCGCAGCTGCATCCGCAGATCGACATACGCGCGCGTCGCGTGGACGGTGACCGTCACCGTCGGGTACGTGAGCGTGAGCGTCGAGGTGCGCGCGTTCCAGCGGTGCCCCGGCCGCTCGCCGCAGCCGCCCTGGGAGGTCGCGTGATGGTTCGGGTTCAGCCACCAGAGGCAGCCGTAGCCGGCGCCGAGCAGCGTGCGGCCACGCGCGTCGTCGAGCTCGAGGATCCGGCCGTTCGTGGCGCTGAGCACGAGCCGGTACGCGGGAGCCTTGACGACGAGCTGCCCGTGCTGCTGCGAGAAGAGCACGGCGGCCGCCGCAGCGGCGGTGGCGAGAACCCCCATCCGGCACCATGATGCCCGTGCAGCTTCTGGGGGTGGCGCTCGCAGCGCTGACGCTGGCGAATCCCTTCGTCGTCCGCGCGGGTACACACCTCGAGCTCGGCGGCAAGCCGTATCGCTTCGGCGGCGCGAACATCGAGTGGCTCGGGCTCTCGAACTACGGCCCGGCGTATCCGACGCCTCCGCGGTATCCGACGCACGCCGAGGTCGACCGCGCGCTCGCGACGGCGAAGAAGCTCGGCGCGCGCGTCGTGCGCAGCCAGACGCTCGGCGACTCGGTCGGCTGCGACCTCTGCCTCGAGCCGACGCTCGGGACGTTCAACGCGGAGGCGTTCCGTCACGTCGACTACGCGATCGCGGCGGCGAAGAAGCGCGGGCTGCGGCTGATCGCGACGATCGTCGGCGACGACGCCGCCTCCGGCGGCTCCGGCTGCGTCTATCTCGGCTGGCGGGGGATCGACGTGCCCGACTGCTCGCTTGCGCACATGGATCCGTTCTTCACCGACCCGCAGGTGATCGCCGACGTCGAGCAGCACGTCGCGGCGCTGCTGAACCACGTGAACACGTACACGCACGTCGCGTACAAGAACGACCCGACGATCCTCGGCTGGGACCTGATCAACGGCGGCGGCAGCCCACCGGGCTGGACGAAGACGATCGCGAACTACGTGCGCTCGATCGACCGGCATCACCTGATCCTCTCCGACGCGTCGAACGCAGGACTGCGGAACGTCGACGCGTGCGTGTCGTTCATCTACCCGCACTGGCATCAGGGGATGGCCGGCTTCGCGCAGCCGCGAATCGACCGGTGCCGCCGTGCGCACAAGCCCTACATCGCGTACGAGTACGGCTGGGACCGGACGAACTGGCCGACGCTTCGCTCGTTCACGTCGTTCCTCGCCCGGCTGCAGCGGAGCCCGGAAGTCGCGGGCGACGCGTTCTGGGCGCTCGAGCTCGCCTCGCGGCCGATGCCGGCCGAGGTGACCGATCCCGCCCTCGCCGCCACGGAGGAGAGCGGCGAGTGGTGGGCGCTCTACTCGCCGGCGCGCGCCACGCTCGTGAACAGCGCCGCCGACATGGCCGCCCGCACGCGGGCGATCGTGCGGCACAACCTCGCGATGGCGCGACCCTCTTAGCGGTCTCTCACGTGACGCGGCACACTTAATGGATGCTCGTTCTCGTGGCAGACGACGACCGTGCGGTCCGCGAGGCGCTCGAGCGGGCGCTGCAGCTGAACGGCTTCGACGTCGCCCTCGCGGCGGACGGCAACGAGGCGCTCGCTGCGACCTCGGAGCGGACGCCGGACGCGCTCGTCCTCGACGTGATGATGCCCGGCTACGACGGCCTCGACGTGACGCGGCGGCTCCGCCGCGAGGGCAACCGGATCCCGATCCTGCTGCTGACGGCCCGTGACGCGGTCGGCGACCGGGTTGAGGGGCTCGACGCCGGCGCAGACGACTACCTGCCGAAGCCGTTCGCGCTCGAGGAGCTGCTGGCGCGGCTGCGTGCGCTGCTCCGGCGCGCCGACCAGGCGCCGGCCGAGCTGCTCCGCTTCGCCGACCTCACCTTCGACGTCGGCTCGATGGAGGCCCGCCGCGGCGGCCGCCGCTTCGAGCTGACGAC
>DASSSR010000008.1:0-36645 GCA_035708345.1 Gaiellaceae bacterium | reverse complement strand
ACTCGCACGAGTCCGAGTGGGAGAAGCTCGTCGCGAAGATCGAGCAGGTGCGGGGCGTCGGCGTCCGCCACTTCCAGCTCCTCTGGGACGACGTCGAGCACACGCTGCACTGCCCCGAGGACGAGGAGCGCTACGGAAAGGCGGAGCGGCCGACCGGAGCCGCGCAGGCGCCCTTCTCGAACCGCTTCGCGCGCGAGATCGAGCAGCCGGGCCCGCTGATCGTCTGCCCGATGGCGTACGCGCAGACCGGCGACGGCCCCTACCGCCGCTGCTTCCGGCCCGACCTCGACCCGTCGATCGTCCTCTACTGGACGGGCCCCGAGGTCGTCTCGCTCGCGATCTCGAAGGACGAGCTCGACATGAGCGTCCACCGCTACGCCGGCCACGAGCACCTGCTCTGGGACAACTTCCCCGTCAACGACTGGGACACGACGATTCTCCACCTCGGCCCGCTGCGCGGCCGCGACCCCGACCTGTCGAAGGGGAGGCTGCGCGGGATCGTCGCGAACGCGATGGTGCAGGCCGTGCCGTCGAAGCTCGCGCTCGCGACCGTCGCCGACTGGGCGCGCGACCCGTACGGCTACGACCCGCTCGCCTCCTACGAGCGGGCGCTGCGCGGGCACGGGGAGGAGGTGCTGGCGGCGCTCGGCGAGCCGGCCGCCGACGTCGAGGCCCCCGGCGACCTCGCCGCGGTCTGCGAGCTGCTCAAGCTCGGCGTGACGGCGCCGGTCGGCGCCGCGCTGCTGCGGCACTTCGTGTGAGCGTCGGCTTGACGGAGCTCACCAGGAAGCGGGAGCGGGAGCTCTGACGTGACCGACGTCGCCGTCTTCCGCGCGACCGCCGCCGGCGTCGCCGCCGCCGTCGCAGCGCGCGACGCGGGCGCCCGGGTGACGCTCGTCGAGCCGACGCCGCACGTCGGCGGCATGGTCTCGGGCGGCCTCTCGTGGACGGACGTCGGCGACGCCCGCGTGCTCGGCGGCTTCGTGCGGCGGTTCTACGACGCGGCGACGTACTTCCCGGAGCCGCACGTCGCCGAGTCGATCCTCGGCGGCCTGCTCGACGGGATCGACGTCGTGCCGGAGCTGCCGGAGGCGGCGGTCTACGTCGACGCGGGCTACGAGGGCGACCTGCTCGCCGGGCGCGGCGTCCCGTTCGCGGTCGGCCGCGAGTCGCGCGAGCTGTACGGCGAGCGCTGGGCGGGGCGGCAGCCGGCCTACCGCCCCTCCAAGCACAACTTCGACGCGATCCTGTCGCCGTTCCGCGACGACGGCTCGCTGCTGCCGCACGTCGTCGACGACCCGGAGGAGCGGCTCGGCGAGGGCGACGGCGCGCTGATGGCGTTCGGCTTCCGCGTCTGCCTGACCGACCGCGACCCGCTCCCCTTCGAGCGGCCGGACGGCTACGACCCGGCGGAGTTCGAGCTGCTCGACCGCTGGCGCGCCGCTCGACCCGGGCGCGAGCTGATGGGCCTCGTCCCCGGCCTGCTCCCGAACGGCAAGTGCGACGTCAACTCGATCGGCCCGTTCTCGCTCAACCTCCTCGACGGGTCGAACCGCGACTACCTCGACGGCGACCGCGCCGCCGTGCGCGCGCACCACCTCGAGTACACGAAGCGCTTCCTCTACCACGTCTCGCCGCCGGGCTGGGGCCTGTGCGCGGACGAGTTCACGGACACGGGCGGCTGGCCGCACCAGCTCTACGTGCGCGAGGGCCGGCGGATGCTGGGCGCGTACGTCCTCACCGAGCACGATCTGCTGCAGGCGCGGCCGCACGACGACGTCGTCGCGCTCGGCTCGTACAACATCGACGTCCGCGAGGTCGTGCGCACGTGGCGGCTGCTGCCCGAGTTCACGCCGACGCCGGCGGTCTTCAACGAGGGCTACCTGTCGGTGCCGGTGCCGCCGTACCCGATCCCGTACCGCTGCCTGACGCCCCGGCGCGAGGACGCGGCCGACCTGCTCGTTCCCGTCGCCCTGTCGGCGTCGCACGTCGCGTACTCGTCGGTGCGGATGGAGCCGACGTGGATGATGCTCGGCACGGCCGCCGGGCTCGCCGCCGCCCAGGCCGCGCGCCGGGGCGTCGCGGTGCAGGACGTCGACGTTCCGCAACTGCAACGCCAACTCCGAGACGAAGGACAGGTGCTCTCCCTGTGAAGATCAGCTTCATGACCGCGAACTACGTCGCGCGCGAGGTCGGCTACGCCATGCACGGCTGGGGCCACGGCGACCGCGCGACGAACGAGGCGTTCTCCCCGCTCGAGACCTACGGCGAGAAGCTCGACGCGCTGCTCGCGGACGTGCGCGCGCTCGGCTTCGACGCGGTCGACGTCTGGGGTGCGCACCTCAGCCCCGACTGGGCCACCGACGAGCACGTCGAGATCGCCGTCGAGACGCTGCGCCGCCACGGCCTCGCCGTCACGAGCTACGCGACGTGGATCGGGCCGACGAACGTCGCGCGCTCGTGCGAGCTCGCCCGCGCGCTCGGGACGACGATCATCGGCGGCGGCTTCTCCGGCGAAGCGGCTCGGCTCGCGCCGACGCTGGAGCAGCACGGCGTCACGCTCGCGATCGAAAACCATCCGGAGAAGACGCCGGCGGAGGTGCTCGCGAAGATCGAGGCCGGCGGGCCGCGCTTCGCCGCCTGCGTCGACACCGGCTGGTGGGGGACGCAGGGCTACGACGCCGCGCGCGCGCTGGAGGAGTTCGGCGAGCACGTCGCGCACGTCCACCTGAAGGACGTGCTCGCGCTCGACGAGCCGCACGAGACGTGCCGCTGGGGCGACGGGATCGTCCCGGTCGAGGAGTGCGTGCGCGTGCTGCAGCGCAGCGGCTACGCCGGGGCGATCGCCGTCGAGCACGAGCCCGAGACGTTCGACCCGACCGACGACGTCCGCGCGATGCGCGAGCAGCTCGAGGGGTGGCTCGCATGAACGTCGCGATCGTCGGCGCGGGCGTGATCGCCGCGCGCTACGCCGAGCGGATCGACGAGGTGGAGCCGCTGACGTTCGCCGGCGCGACCGACGTCCTGCCGGAGCGCGCGCGGGCGCTGGTCGCCGAGCACGGAGGCACCGCGTACGCGACGCTCGACGAGCTGCTTGCCGACCCGGACGTCGACACGGTGATCAACCTGACGATCCCGGCCCAGCACGCCGCGGTCACGCGTGCCGCGCTCGAGGCCGGCAAGCACGTGCACACCGAGAAGCCGGTCGCGCTCCGCGCCGACGACGCGCACGCGCTCGCGGGCCTCGCACGCGAGCGGGACGTCCGGCTCTCCTGCGCGCCGGCGACCCTGCTCGGCGAGGCGCAGCAGACCGCGTGGAAGGCGATCCGCGACGGCGCGATCGGCGAGGTCAAGGTCGTCTACGCGGAGGCGAACTGGGGGCGGATCGAGAGCTGGCACCCGGAGCCGGAGTCGCTCTACGTCTCGGGGCCGCTCGCCGACGTCGGCATCTACCCGCTGACGATCGTCACGGCGTGGTTCGGCCCGGTGCGGCGGGTGAGCGCGTTCGCGACGACGGTGCAGCCGGTGCGGACGCGCAAGGACGGCCGCGAGTTCACGCTCGAGACGCCCGACTTCTGGGTCGCCGAGCTCGAGCACGAGACCGGCGTGCTGACGCGGCTGACGGCGAGCTTCTGGGTGCGCCCGGGCAAGCAGCGCGGGCTCGAGCTGCACGGCGAGACGGCCGCGCTCTGGCTGCCGACGTGGGCGGAGTCGAACTCGCGCCTGCAGCGGACGACGAACGGGGAGGAGTACGAGGACGTCCCGCTCCTGCGCGAGCCGTACGGCGGCATCGACTGGGCGGCCGCGCTCCTCGACCTCGACGAGGCGATCCGCGCCGGACGGCCGCACCGGATGGGAGCAGAGCACGCGGCGCACGTCGTCGAGGTGCTGAACGCGGCCGACGCGGCGCGGCGGCAGGGCGGCGCCGTCGAGCTGTCCTCCGGCTTCGAGCCGCCGCAGCCGCTCGAGTGGGCACGATGACGCCATGCGCGGGATCGCCGCCTGGGTGCGGAAACACCTCACGCACCTCCTCGGCGGCGCGGAGCGGACGCGCGTCGTCGTCACGCTCGCCTGCGTCCTCGGGCTGAGCGGCGCCGACGCGGCCACCGTCGGCGCCTCCGCGAGCGCGCTGCGCGCCGACCTGCACATCTCGAACACCGACATCGGGCTGCTCGTCTCGGTCAGCTCGCTCGTCGCCGCGTTCGCGACGCTGCCGTTCGGCGTGCTCGCCGACCGCGCGCGGCGGACGACGACGCTCGGCGCCGCGATCGTGCTCTGGGGCGCGGCCATGCTCTGGAGCGCGACCGCGGGCGACTTCGGCGACCTGCTGCTCTCACGGCTCTTCCTCGGCGCGGTGACGGCGGCCGCGGGGCCGATCGTCGCCTCGCTCGTCGGCGACTACTTCCACGGCGCCGAGCGCGGCCGTATCTACGGCTTCATCCTCACCGGCGAGCTGCTCGGCGCCGGCTTCGGCTTCGCGGTCACGGGCGACATCGCCGCGCTCTCGTGGCAGGCCGCGTTCGTGATCCTCGCGATCCCGGCGTTCGTGCTCGCCTGGCTGGTGTTCAAGCTGCCCGAGCCGAAGCGCGGGGGGCTCGGCTACCTCGTCGACGAGCACGGCGTCGCCCCGCCGCCGCCCGACCCGGCCGAGGACGACGTCCCGCACGAGACCGACGCGCAGCGGCTGGCGCGCGAGCGCGGCGTCGAGCCCGGCTTCGTCCACGAGCCGGTGACGGAGCGGACGCGCCTGATCGAGGCGACCCGCCACGTGCTGCGCGTGCGGACGAACATCCTGCTGATCGCGTCGAGCGCGCTCGGCTACTACTTCCTCGCCGGCGTGCAGACCTTCGGCGCGACGTTTGCGAAGCAGCAGTACGGGATCGACCAGGCGCTCGCGAACCTGCTGCTGCTCGTGATCGGCATCGGCGCGGTCGGCGGGACGCTCGTCGGCGGCACCGCCGGCGACTCGCTGCTGCGCCGCGGCTACCTGAACGGCCGCGTGCTGACGGCTGCGGTGGCGGCGGCGCTGACCACGGCGCTGTTCGTGCCGGGGATCTTCTCGCGCAGCGCGCTCGCGGCCGTGCCCTACCTGATCGCGGCGACGTTCGCGCTCTCGGCGCAGAACCCGCCGATCGACGCGGCGAGGCTCGACATCATGCCGCCGCTCCTCTGGGGCCGCGCCGAAGCGGTGCGCACCGTGCTCCGCTCGCTCACGCAGGCGCTGGCGCCGCTGCTCTTCGGCGCCGTCTCCGACCACGTCTTCGGCGGGGGCCGATCGGGGCTGCAGTGGACGTTCTTCGTCATGCTCTTTCCGCTCGCGGGCAGTGCCGTGCTCTTGTTCCGTGCGCTGAGGACCTACCCCGGCGACGTCGCCGCGGCGGCCCTCGTGCGCACGGAGGAGGGAACTACTTGACGGTCGAGCCGGCCTGCTGCACGAGCCTGTACGCCTTCTTCGCGTAGGTCGCGGCGCCCGCCGTGTCGTTCTTGCCGTAGGCGCGCTGCGCCTTCGCGACGTCGTCGCACGCGGTGCGGAGATCGGAGACCGCCTGCTGTTGCCGCACGGTCTGCGCACGCGCACCGAGTTGCTTCGTGACGGTGTCGGTGCAGTTGCGCAGGACGGCGCCTGCGCCGACCATGTTGCCGTTCTCCAGCTGCCGCAGTCCCTGCTGGAGCTGCGCCTGCACCTTGCCGAACCGTGCGTTGAACGACGCGCTGCCGCGGGCGGTCGTCGACGTCGAGGTCGTGAGCGTGGCGACGGTTCCCGCCACCGTTCCTGTTCCGCCGGACGAGCTGGAGCTCGAGCTTCCGCCGCAGCCGGCGGCGGCGAGCGCCGTGCCGACCAGCACGACCGGCAACGCGAGTTTCGTGGTCATACAGAGGGTGTGCGCGCCCGGGTGGTTCGCAAACGCGGAATCCGTCCATCGGCGCTGCGGTTGCGCGAACCTCGCGGGATCCTGAGGAACGAAGGCGCTGCGGCGTGACTCAGGCGTCGGCGCCGAGCACCGCGTCGGCGATGTGCTCGGCGATCGCCATGCTCGAGGTCGCGCCCGGCGAGGGCGCGTTCCGCACCGCCGTCACCGGCCCGAGCCGGTGGATGCGGAAGTCGTCGACGAGCGAGCCGTCCGGGTCGAGCGCCTGCGCGCGCACGCCCGCCGGCGCGGCGACGAGGTCCTCCGCCGACACCTCGGGCACGTAGCGGCGCGCCTCCGACGCAAACGCGCGCTTGCTCAGCGAGCCGCGCAGCTCGCGCGCGCCCATCCGCCAGTGCCGGCGGGCGAGCGCGCGGAAGCCGCGCGAGCCGAGCGCCTCGGCGAGGTCGCGCGGCCGGACGTCGCGCCGCCGGTAACCCTCGCGCGCGAATGCGAGCACGGCGTTCGGCCCGACGTCGACGCCGCCGCGCACGCGCCGGGTGAAGTGGACGCCGAGGAACGGGTACGCGGGATCGGGCACGGGGTAGAGGAGGCCGCGGACGAGGCCTTCGCGCTCCGGCTTCAGCCGGTAGTACTCGCCGCGGAAGGGCACGATCGCAGGCTCGTGCTCGTCGCCGGCGAGCCGCGCGAGCCGGTCGGACTGCAGCCCGCCGCAGAGCACGAGCAGGTCGAAGCGATGGGTGTCGCCGCTCGTCTCGACGACCGCGCCCTCGCGCGTCCTGGCGATCCCGCGCACCTCCGTGTCGAGCAGGATCGAGCCGCCGGCGGCGCGGACGTCGTCCGCGAAGGCCGCGGCGACGGCGCGGTAGTCGGTGATCCCGGTCGTCGGCGAGTGCAGCCCGGCGATCCCGGCCGCGTGCGGCTCGAGCTCGCGCAGCTCGTCGCGCTCGACCCAGCGGATGCGCGGGACGCCGTTGGCGGTCGCGCGGCGCTCGAGCTCGCGCAGCCGCTCCAGCTCCGACTCGTCGAGCGCGACGACGAGCTTCCCGCACTCCTCGACGGGGATCTCGCGCTCGCCGCAGTAGGCGCGCAGCAGCTCGACGCCGCGGCGGCAGAGCTTCGCCTTCAGCGAGCCGGGCGCGTAGTAGATGCCGGCGTGCACGACGCCGCTGTTGCGGCCGGTCTGGTGCAGCGCGATCGCGTCCTCCTTCTCGAGGACGGTCACCGTCGCGTCGGGCCGCAGCTCGCTCAGCCGTCGGGCGACCGCGAGGCCGATGATCCCGGCGCCGACGACCCCGATCCGCATCAGTTCGCGATCGAGAACGTGAGCGTCGAGCTGCCGACGTTGCCGCGCGTGTCGCTCGCGTCGACCTCGAGCGTGTAGGTCCCGTCGGGGTAGTCGGTGGTGACGAAGTAGGGGATGACCCAGAACAGGTAGTGGCCGGGGCGGTGCGGCTTGTTCTGGTACGTGCCGGGGGCGTAGACGAAGTCGTACAGGTCGCTGTCGGGCAGGCCGGTCGCGAAGCTGACGGACGTCGACGCGGCGACGACCGCGCCGGTGGAGTCCCGGAGCTTCCAGCGCACGACCGCGGGCGCGAGCCGCGCGACGTCCCACGGCGCCGGCGGCAGGATCGGCGGCGTGTCGTAGGCCTCCGCCGTGACCGAGACGATCCCGGTCGCACGGGTCGGGTCGACGGGAGCGTTCTGCAGGTCGACGAGCTGGATCGAGTCGACGACCGGCACCGTGTGGTCCGGGAACGGCGTCAGCGCGCCCCGGCGCAGCGGGTCGCGGTAGCGGCCGTGGAAGCTCTCGGCGAAGTGGACGTGGCCCCAGCCCTTGATCACGTGGCCGATCAGCTGGTGCATGCGGACGTAGGTGCCGCTGCGCACGACCGGGCGGACGTGCCAGTAGCCGTAGCGGCGGCCGGAGGGGCGGCCGATCGTCACCGAGGTCGCGTAGCGCCGGACGACGAGGCCGGGCTCGACGGCGTAGACGGGCGTGCCGTCGGGCGCCACGATGTCGACGCCGAAGTGGAAGGCGGAGATCTCGCTCGTCTCGCCCATGTGGAAGCGCGGGTCGCCGAAGGCGGCGCGGATCGCGTGCGGCTTGTGGAACGGCCTGACGGGCCAGCCGTAGGCGTGGCCGGCGGGCGCGGAGGCGAGGAAGAGGGCGACGACGGCGACGAGGGTCGGCCAGGCCCTGGTGCCGGCGTTGCGCATGCGGACCGTACGGTATCGGTACGGGCGGCCGCTACCCGTCCAGCCGGACGAGCGCGCCGAGCGGGTCGATCGAGGCTCCGTCCACCCGCACCTCGAAGTGGAGGTGCGGGCCGGTGGCGTCGCCGGTCGCGCCGACCCGGCCGAGCACCGCCCCGCCCGCGACGACGTCCCCGACGCGGACGGCGACCGACTCGAGGTGGGCGTAGAGCGTCCGGACGCCGTCGGCGTGGCGGACGACGACGAGCAGCCCCCAGCCGCCGGCCCGGGGGGCGGCCCAGGTGACGAGGCCCGGCGCCGCGGCCGTCACCGCCGTCCCCGCGGGCGCGAGCAGGTCGACGCCGGCGTGGAAGCGGCCGCCGCGCGGGCCGAAGCCGTCGCCGACGGGTGCGAGCAGCGGCCAGCCGAGCGGGATCGGCGACCGCCTCGGCGGGCCGCCGAGGGCACGGAGCGTGGCGGCGCCGGCGACGCCGTCGGGGGCGAGGTCGACGCTGCGCTGGAAGCGCCGGACGGCCGAGGCGACGGCCGGCCCGAAGCGGCCGTCGATCGCCCCGGAGGGGAAGCCGTGCCGCGCGAGCTCGAGCTGGAGCGCGCGCACGGCCGGACCGTGTGCGCCGACCGCGACGGCCGCGGGCGCGGTCGACGGCGCGAGCGCGGCGAGGAGGGCCGCCGCCGCGACTCCGCCCAGCAGTGGTGGCAGCCTGAGCCCGGCGATCCGGGAACGATACGTGCGCTTCGTTGCAAGCGCCAGCCCGGCTCCGGCCGGGGCCGGCGCGGATGGATCAGCGCTCGCGGTAGACGATCCGGCCGCGGGCCAGGTCGTACGGGGAGAGCTCGACCTTGACGCGGTCGCCCGGGTTGATGCGGATCCGGTAGCGGCGCATGCGGCCCGAGGTGTAACCGAGCGTCTCGTGGCCGTTGTCGAGGCCGATCCGGTACATGCCGGAGCGGAAGGACTCCAGCACCTCGCCCTCCAGCTCGACCTTCTCTTCCTTGTCTGCCATTCGCCCTCCGTTTCGGCGCGTGGGGAACCAAGCACGTCGGCCAAGGTGTCCGGGATCGAGCCCGCCGACGGAAGGCAAGGAAAGCGAGCGCCCTGGCGCCAGCTCAGGGTAGCGGGCCGGTCGGAAGCGCGCGAGGCGGCGAGGTGCGCGCGGCGTCGCGACTGCCGGTGGCGCGTCAGCTCTCGATCGCCCTGCCCTCGCCGCTCGTGACCTCGACGCGCCGCGGCTTCGCAGCTTCCCGGACGGGGATCGAGAGCGTGAGCACTCCGCCGGCGTAGTCGGCCTCGATCCGGTCGGCGTCGAGGGTGTCGCCGAGGAAGACCTGCCGTGTGAAGGTGCCGGCGGGGCATTCGTTCAGGAGCACCTCCACGTCCTCGCCGGGCTCGACGGCGTCCCGGCTGGCCCGCACGGTGAGCACGTTCTGCTCGACCGTCAGGTCGATCGACTCCTGCTCCACCCCTGGAAGATCGAGCCGGACGAAGAAGGTGGGGCCCTTGCGGTAGGCGTTCATCGGCATCGCGACCGGGCGCGCGGCCGTGCCCAGGAGCTGCTGGGCGAGCCGGTCGACCTCGCGGAACGGATCGGTGCGCATCAGCATGCCCGGCCCCCTTCCTTTCACGTGGTGGATCGCCCTCGTAGCGGGCCTACAGTGGGAAGTAGGCGCCGGCGAGCGAGGTTCAAGTAGAACGAGACCATGCGAGGCGAGCACAGAGACCCGTACGTCGTGCTGGGAGTGGCCCGCCGGGCCTCCGCCGCGGAGATCGCGCGCGCCTACCGGCGCGCGGCGCGTGCAACCCATCCCGACAGCGGGCCCGGCGGCTCGGGCGAGGGATTCCGGGCGGTCAGCGACGCGTACGAGACGCTTCGCGATCCGGGGAGGCGCGCCGCGTACGACCGCGAGCACCCGGCCGCGCGGGCCGACGACCCGGCCGCGCCGACCGGGCGGCACTCCGTCCGGTACGCGTCGCCGGGCAGTCAGCACATCGTCCTGGGCGGCCGCGACGTCCCGCCGCCGCGGCCGTCCGGGGGCGGCCGCGACGTCGCGACGCTCGCGGAGCTCGTGCTCTCGCTGTTGCGCTCCCTCGGCTAGCCGGGCTTGAACGCCGCCCGGCGGCGCCTATTCGATCGGCGGAGACATCGAAAACGCGCACCGGAGGAGGTTTCAGATGGCCACCGTCCTGCTTCGCGACCCGTTCCCGGCCGCTCCGCTCCGCCTGATGGACGAGCTGCTCCGCACGACGGGGAACGGCAATCGGGTCACCGGCTTCACACCCGCCGTCGACGTGTACGAGACCGCGGACGACTATCTCGTCAAGGTCGACCTGCCGGGCGTGAAGACCGAGGACGTCAACGTCGAGGTGAACGAGAACGTGCTCTCGATCTCCGGCTCCCGCGTCCCCGCCGAGAGCGGCCGGGCGCAGCTCGTCGAGCGACCCTACGGCTCGTTCGCCCGCACGCTCACCCTGCCGCAGGGTGTCGACGCCGACGCGATCGAGGCGGGCTACCACGACGGCGTGCTCGAGCTACGAATCCCCAAGCCGGCCGAGCACAAGCCGAGGAAGATCACGATCGGCTCCGGCGCCAAGAAGGCGATCGAGCAGTAGAGCGGGGGCAGAGCGACGGGGCCGCGGCAGCGCCGCCGCCGCGGCCCGGGAGGTCACGGAGGCTTCGTCGATGAGCGCGCTCGAGGTGAAACGGCGTGAGCCGGTGTGGCAGCCGCCACGCGAGCTCCGGTGCGGGAGCTGCGGCTACGGCGTCGTCGTCCGGCGCGACCCGCCCGCGTGCCCGATGTGCCGGGAGAGCAGCTGGCGCGAGCGGCCGACATCCGCCCGCTACGACTGACGAGCACCGAGGGGGCCGGGGGTGTGGAGCCGACCCGCCGCTCCCGCGCGGCCAGCTCGTGCCCGTGCGGCGGTGTGGCACGATCGCGACGTGGCCGTGAAGCGGGAGCTCGCGGGGCGCTCGGACGACCGCGGCGGCGAGGCGGCCGCGGAGCGGCTGTGGGCCGACGCGGAGCGCAGCAGGTCGGTCGCGGGCGACGAGGCGGACGAGCTCGCGCGCCGCGCCCAGGCCGGCGACGCGGCCGCACAGGAAGAGCTGATCCACCGGCTGCTGCCACTCGTCGAGGCGACCGCCCGCCGCTACCGGACGGAGGGGCTCGAACAGGCGGACCTCCGCCAGGAGGGGATCGTCGGGCTGCTCCGCGCACTGCAACGGTACGAGCCGTCGCGAGGCGTGCCCTTCGCGGCCTACGCGACCTGGTGGGTGAGGCAGTCGCTGCAGGAGGCCCGCAGCGACTTCATCCGGCCGATGCGCCTGCCGCCGAAGGCGCTGCGGCAGCTCTCCCGGCTGAAGTCGGAGCATCAGCGGCTGTACCAGGGTGAACGTCGTTCGGCCGGGGTCGCCGAGCTGGCCGAGCGCACGAGCATCGAGCTCGGGCAGGCGGAAGCCCTCGTCGCCGCGGACGCGCGCGCACGCAGCCTCGACGAGCCGATCGACAACCTGGGCGGCGAGCTCGGCACGCTCGGCGACCTGCTCGAGGACCCGCTGTCGGCGACCGCCTACGAAGAGGTCATCGACGCGGTCGCCGGGGAACAGCTCCGGGCGCTCCTGTCGCGCCTGACGGATCGCGAGCGCGACGTCGTCAACGCGCGCTTCGGCTTCGACGCCCCGGCGGAGAAGCTCGTCGAGATCGGCGAGCGGCTCGGCGTCAGCGCCGAGCGCGTCCGCCAGATCGAGGAGCGCGCGCTCGCGAAGCTGCGGCACGCCGTCTAGGACTTGTGCGGCCGCGGCCGCGGCCTACTTCTCCGATAGACGAGCGAACGCGGCGCAGAGCGCGGAGCGTTGCCGGGCGCGGCACGGAGCGCAGAGAACGTTGACGCTCGACGCTCTCGCCGCTCGCTCAGGCCGAATAGAGGAGCCGGGCCGCGAGCGCGAGCAGGGCCGCGCCGAGCAGCCACTGGATCACGGCTCCGCGCAACCGGAGCGACACCCGCGCGCCGATCTGGGCGCCGGCGACGACGCCGACCGACAGCGCGGTCGCACGCCGGACGCCGTGCCCGTGGCCGAAGCTGCCGAGGATGACGTGCGTGACCGTGCCGGCGCCGGCCATGATTGCGAGCACGAAATGCGACGTCGCGGTCGCGAGGTGGGTGGGGAAGCCGAGCGCACGCACGAGCAGCGGAACGTGGATGACGCCCCCGCCGATGCCGAGGAAGCTGGAGAGAAAGCCGACGCCGAGGCTGTAGATCGCGCCACGTCGAACGGGCACCGCGTACGCATGCGCCTCACCGGTGCGATCGACGATCAGACGGCGGTGGAGACCGTGCCGCGGCTGCGGCAGCGGCCACCGCTCCCCGACCAGCAGCCAGGCGGCCAGCACCGCGAGGACGACGCCCATGATCGCGTCGAACACGTGCCGTGAGACGGCACCGACGACGAGCGCTCCGCCGATCGCTCCCGGGAGCGTGGCGAGGGCGAAGACGATGCCGCTGCGATAGTCGATCCGGCGTTGCCGCGCGTAGGCGGTGGTGCCGCTGGCAGCGTTGAAGAAGACCGCGGCGAGACTGATCGCGGTCAGCGTCTGCGCCGAGTCGTGCGGATAGAGCAGCAGCAGGATCGGTGTCAGGATGAAGCCGCCGCCTGCGCCGATCAGCGTCCCGAACGCGCCCACACCGAGTCCGATCAGCGCGAGCAGAAGGGCCGTCTGACCGGAGAACGCCACCGATCGGAACGTATCGGCTAGCCGCCGCGATGCCGCCGCCGCGCGCGCAGACGTCGGGCGTCGCGCACGCGAGCGCTCCCTACGTCGGTCGCATGATCAGGAGTTGCGGCTGCCCGTGCGAGCCGACCTGGAGCGGGAAGTAGACGAGGTGCGTGGTCGGATCGACCGCGACCGAGTGTGCCTCGGCGGCGAGGAACGACATCCCGAGCGGCTTCGCCGACGTGGCGGTCTCGGCGAAGACCGCGACGACCCCGCTCTCGGCGGAGACGTAGAGACGGCGCTCGCCTGCGTCGAAGGCCAGCACGTCCGGTGATGGTCCGACGTCGAACACGCCGGTGAACGACATCGTGCGCAGGTTCAGGGTCAGCAGCTTCGCGTTCCCGTCGCAGGCGACGAACGCGATCCGGTGGGGCGAGTCGATCAGCAGGCCGTGGTCGTCGACGCAGCTCGGCACGCGGACCCGTCTGATGATCCGATTCCTCCGAGGGTCGATGACCGCGATCTCGTTCCTCGTCTGGACGTCGACGAGCACGTGCTCGGTTGCCGCGTCGAACTGGACGTTTCCCGCCTCGCCGCCCAGCGGGATGGTCGCGATCCGATGCCCCGAGGACGTGATCACGGTCTCGACGCCGCCGCGCTCGTCCGAGATGAAGACGCGTCGCTTCACCGGGGCGTAAGCGAGCCCGTCCGGATACTCGCCGGCAGGTGCCGACGCGAGCACGGCACCCGTTCGCGAGTCGATCGTCAGCACCTTGCCGGCGTTCGTCGCGGAGGCGTACACGCGATGGAGCTGGGGGACGGCGATGACGCCGTGCACGCCGGGCGCGGAGATCGTCTTTCTGATCTTGCGCGCCACCAGGTCGAACGCGAGGAGCCGGCTCGCGTCCATGTGCGAGATCCAGAGCGTGTGCGTGGTCGGGTCGATGCTCGTGTAGTCGAAGCGCACGGCCGGGCCGGTCAAGGGCACCCGCGCGACCTGACGAAGCGGCAGCGGGCCGTCGACGCGGGCACCCGCGGCGGCCGCGATCGAGACGGCTCCGACGAGGGCAGCGAGGGCGATCGTCCGTCTCACACCCGCTCTCCTACCCGCTGACCCTGGATACACTCGCCGGTCACCCGTGCCGACCCGGGCCGCAACGATCCGGGAGATCCTCGCCTCCGCAGCCGCGCCTCCCCGTACGCTCGCCGCGCCGCGCGAGGAGTGGACGTGAACGTCCTCTTCCTGTGCGTCGCCAACAGCGGTCGCAGCGTGCTGGCGGAGCACCTGTTCCGCCGCGCGGCCGGCGGTCGCCACGACGCCCGCTCCGCTGGGAGCGAACCGGGGACCGCGGCGCATCCCCAGGTGGTCGAGGCGCTGGGCGAGCTCGGGATCGACGTCCGCGCGCACGTGCCGCGGAAGCTCGACGACACCGCGCTCGCCTGGGCCGACGTCGCCGTCTCGACCTGCGGGGACGAGCTGTGCCCGGTCACCCCCGGCGTGCGTCGCATCGGCTGGGTCTTCGAGGATCCGAAGGATCTTCCGCTCGACCGCGTGCGCGCGATCCGGGACGAGATCGACCGCCACGTGCGCGACCTGCTCGTCGAGCTCGACGCGCAGGTCGGGATCGCCGGCTGCACGGCCGGCGGCGCGCGCCGGCCGAGCAGCCTGACCTCCGGCGGCCTCTCAGCCGACGGCGATGCCTTCGATTCCGACCGGAAGGCCTGAGACGACGCCGAGCTCGGACAGCGACCCGTCGTCGCCGACGGCGAAGACGTCGACGGTGCCGGCGCCGCCGCTCTCGCCGTAGAGGAACTTCCCGTCGGGAGCGGCGGCGAGGTCGATCGCGCCCGCCTCGGTGTGCGCGACGACTCCGATCAGCGACGGCTCGTCGTCGGCACCGACGGTGTAGGCGCTGATCGACGCGCTGCCGGCGTTGGCGACGAAGAAGAAGCCGTTCGCCTCGGTGATCCAGCAGAGCGCGTTCTGGCCGTCCGTCTGCGACCGCGGATCGGTCAGCGTCCCGTCGGCGTTCAGCGCGTACGTCGTCACGGCGTCGATCCCGGCTTCGGCCGCGACGAGCCGGCCGGCTTCGTCGAACGTGAACGCGAACGGAGCGGGAGTCGCCGCCGCGTCGACGACGGGCGCCGCCGCGAGGGACCCGTTCGGGCGGACGGCGAAGACCTCGAAGCCGTTCGTGCCGCCCTTCGTCGTGACGATCAGCTGCGAGCCGTCGGGCGAGAAGCCGACCTGCCCGGGCGAGGTCAGGAAGAACGGCGGCTCGCCGTTCGCGAGGCCGAGCGACCGCCGGCCGTCGTGCAGCTCGTTCAGGTGGGCTCCCTCGATCCTGTAGCCCTGCACGGAGCCGGCGCCGCCGGCGTTCAGGACGTAGACGAGATTGCCGTGGACGGTCACGCTGCTCGGGAAGGAGCCGTGCGTCGGGATCACCTGCCGCAGTTGCAGCCGCGACCCGTCGACGGAGAACACGGAGAGCGCGTCGCTCCCGGCGTCGACGGCGAACAGGAGGCCGTGCCCGCGATCGAGCGCGAGGCTCCCCTGCGAGGCGAGAGTGTCGACGACCGCGCCCGACTGCACCGCGCCGGCGCCGCCGGTCGCGTAGGTCGCCGTCCGCGTCAGCGAGCCGTCGGCCGCGCGCGCGAATGCGACGATCTCGTTCCCCGACGGCGCGTTGGTCTGGACGAAGACCGCGCCTTCGCTCGCGCGCGACGCGGCCGCGGCGCCGGCGACGCCGACGAAGAGCGCCCCGAATGCGAGCAGCGCGATCACTGCCAGTCTGTTCATCTGACCTCCCTGAGGCTCGTGATGTGCCGGCCGCGCGCGCAACGCGCGACTCGAGACGACGCTAACGCCGTCGCCGCTCCTGCGCGCTTACGAATCCATGAACTCGACGACGATTTAAGACTCCCGTAAGGAGGGCGTAATCCGCCCGCAACGACTGCCGCGCACGCTCAGCTCGAAGGCGACTTCGGGAGGAGACACATGCGCACCCTGGTACTGGTCCTCGCCGCGGCGACGGCGGCAGCGGCGGCGACCGTCGCGCGGGCCGACACGATGCATCCGCGCTTCGCTGCCCGGCTCACCGGGATGGGCGAGCACGGCATCGTCAACTTCACCTTGCACGCGGCGACTTCGCGGCTCTGCTGGACCTTCGACGTCGCCGCTACCGGCCTCACGGCGGCGTCGATCCGCGACGCGCACGGGATGCTCCTCGCGCGGCTCGGGCCGGCGTACCGGTCGAGAGGCTGCGCGGCGGTGCCGAAGCGCGCGCTGACGGTCCTGGAGTCGAAGCCGGCGTCGTATCGCGTCTGGGTCGACAGCAGAGGACATCCCGGCGATCTGCGCGGCCGGCTCTTCGCCGGCATGGCGCACATGTGAGCGGCGGATGAGCGGCGAGCCGGCAGGACCGGAGCGGGCGGAGCCCGAACGGCCCGTCGGCCGCGGGGTGTTCCTCGGCACGGTCGCGGCGGGCTTGAGCGCGCTCGTCTGGGGCAAGTCGGCCTGGAGCACCGTCTCCGCCGCCGTCGCTCCGGCCGAGCGACTCGTCCCGCTCGTCCCCTCGGGCTGGCGGATCTACACGATCTCCGGGACGATGCCGACGTTCGATCCGTCGACGTGGCGGCTCGACGTGGGCGGCCTCGTCCGGAGGCCGCTGTCGTTGAGCTACGCCGAGCTCACCTCGCTTCCGCGGGCCGAGCAGGTGTCGACGTTCCACTGCGTCACCGGTTGGTCGGTCGCGAACGTGCACTGGGGCGGCGTCCGGCTCTCGGATCTCGTGGACCGCGTCGCTCCTCATCACGCGGCGCATGCGCTCGAGTTCGTCTCGGCCGAGGTTCCGTACGTCGACTACCTGACGGTGCGGCAGGCGTCGCTGCCCGACGTCCTGCTCGCGTACGAGCTGGACGGCAAGCCGCTGCCGCGCGAGCACGGCGCTCCCGTGCGGCTCGTGATCCCCGAGATGTACGGCTACAAGAACGTCAAGTGGCTGCGCCGGATCACGTTCGTCCCGCGCACCGCGGACGGGTACTGGGAGGGCCTCGGCTACGACCGGGACGCGTGGGTGGGGCGCTCGAACGGCTACGGCTCGTGACGCGCTACGTCAGACGGTTCTCGCGCAGCGAGCGCGCGCTGCACTGGGTGAACGCGCTGGGCTTCGTCTACCTGCTGACGACCGGGCTCGTCCTCTACCTGCCGCGGCTCTCCGTTCTCGTCGGACGCCGCCCCCTGATCAAGGACCTGCACGCCTGGGGCGGCGTCGGCTGGGTCGCGTCGCTCGCTCTCGTCGTCCTGCTCGGCGACTCCCGCGGCCTGCTCCGGACGGCCCGCGAGCTCGACGGCTTCGACGCGCACGACCTGAACTGGCTCCTCCGCAGGGCGCCGGCGCCGCAGGGGCGGTTCAACGCCGGGCAGAAGCTCAACTCCGCGGTCACCGCAGCGCTGACGGTGCTCTTCCTCGCCTCCGGGCTGCTGCTCTGGCTCGGCGAGCGCGACACGCGCTTCCGCTTCGCGAGCACCGTCGTCCTCCACGACGGCCTGATGTACGTCGCGCTCGTCCTGCTCGTCGGGCACCTCTACCTCGCGTTGATCCACCCGGCGACGCGCCACGCGCTGCGCGGGATGACGATCGGCACCGTTCGGGAGGACTGGGCCGCCGAGCATCACGCTCGCTGGAAGCCACAATGAGGTGATGACGCGCGTCCTGGTCGTCGACGACGAGCCGATCGTCCGCGACGTCGTCGTCCGCTATCTCGAGCAGAGCGGCCTCCAGACGCTCGAGGCGGGCGACGGCGACGAGGCGAAGCGCCTGATCGAGAGCGGCGCGCCCGACCTCGTCGTGCTCGACGTGATGCTGCCGGGGACGGACGGGCTCGAGCTCTGCCGCTGGATCAGGAGCCGGTCCGAGCTCCCGGTGCTCCTCCTGACCGCACGCGGCGAGGAGGCGGACCGGATCGTCGGCCTCGAGCTCGGCGCGGACGACTACGTCACGAAGCCGTTCTCCCCGCGCGAGCTCGCCGTCCGCGTCAAGACGATCCTGAGACGCTCGACGCGGACGGCCGCCGTGCAGGAGCAGCTCGCCTTCGGGGAGGTCGTCATGGACGCCGCGGCGCGACTCGTCACGCGAGCCGGTGCGTCGGTGACGCTGACGGCGAAGGAGTTCGACCTGCTCTGGTTCCTCGCATCGCACCGGAACCGCGTCTTCTCCCGCGACCAGCTGATGCGCGCGGTCTGGGGCTACGACGCCGCGCTCGACACGGGGACCGTGACCGTGCACATGCGGAGGCTCCGCGAGAAGATCGAGGTCGATCCCGCTCGGCCGACGTACCTGCAGACGGTCTGGGGCGTCGGCTACCGGCTCAGCGCATGATCACGCTCGCCGTCGTCGTCGCCGTGTCGAGCTTCGTCGCCGCGCTGGCCGCCGTGCTCGTGCTGCGTGCCGCGCCGACGCTGCGACTGCAGCTCGCCGGGCTCGCGGTGCTCTCCGCGTCCGTGCCGCTGGCCGCCGTGCTGCTGTCCGGCTGGGTGATGTTCCACATGGGCGCGGACATGAAGATCCTCGCCGTCGCCGCCGGCGCGGCCACCGCCGCGACCGCCGCCGCGCTCGTGCTCGCCCGGCTCGTCGCGCGCTCGATCGGCCGCGTCAACGAGGCCGCGCGCGAGCTCGCCGCCGGCGACCTCGGCGCGCGCGCTCCGAGCGGCGGGCCGGCGGAGATCGCCGGGCTCGCCGCCGCCTTCAACACGATGGCCGAGAACGTCGAGCAGCTCTTCGACGCGCGCCGGGAGCTCGTGGCATGGGCGAGTCACGACCTCCGGGCGCCGCTGGCGTCGATGCAGGCGATGCTCGAGGCGCTCGAGGACGGGCTCGTCGAGCCGCGTCGCTATCTCCCGGTGCTGCGCGAGCAGGTGCGGCGGCTCGCCGTGATCGTCGACGACCTCTTCGAGCTCGCACGGATCGACGCCGGCGCGCTGACGCTCGAGCTTCGCAACACGGAGCTCGCCGGGCTCGTCGAGTCGACGCTCACCGCGCTCACGCCGCAGGCCGGCGCGAAGAACGTCGGGCTGGAGGCGCACGTCGCGCCCCACGTCGCCGCACCGGTCGCGCCCGAGAAGATCGAGCGCGTCCTGCTGAATCTCCTGACGAACGCGCTCCGGCACACGCCGTCGGACGGGTCGGTCGCCGTGCACGTGGAGCAGCTGCGCGACGAGGTGGTCGTCCGCGTCGAGGACAGCGGCGACGGGCTCGACCCGGCCGCGCGGGAGCGGATGTTCGAGCGCTTCTGGCGGGCGGACGAGGCGCGCACGGGCAGCGGCGCCGGCCTCGGCCTCGCGATCGCGCGGGCGCTGGTCGAGGCGCACGGCGGCCGGATCTGGGCCGAGAACCGCGCCGAGGGCGGCGCGCGCGTCGCGTTCACCCTGCCCGCAGCCTGACCGGGCTCCCGGACGTCGAGGCGACGTCCCGTTCCTCGGTCATCCGCTCCAGCATCCGGGCGAGGTGGCGACGGTGATCCATCTTCTTGGTTCCAGATGCAGATCGGGATGATCCTCGGCTACCTCACCGCCTGGCCCAGAAGTCGGCGCTGTCGACGCGGATCCCGTGGTGGGGCCAGAGGACGAGCATGAAGATCGCCATCAGCCGGAAGGCGACGATCGAAGCGGAGTCGACCTTGATCGCGGTCCGGAGCCGCGAACAGAAAGTCGATGAGGAGCTCTTCCGGCAACTGGTGCCCCGACCACGTGCCGAACCAGGTGATGCCGAGCATCAGCGCCGTCCATTCGCCGGCGACGTCGCCGAGCGTGCAGCCGGCGCCGCGGTGGGAGACGGCGTTGCCGACGTGCCAGGGCCGCAGGTCGGCCCGCTCGGTCGAGCTCGCCCGCCGCCGAAGCTCCTCGGCCTTCGCCGCGGGCTCGGCGCACTCGCCGAGCAGCCGTGCGGCTTCCCGGTGCGCCCAGCGGTGCGAGCTCTTGCGGCCGCGACCGAAGTAGACCCGGAGCCAGAGCGGGCCCCAGTACAGGGCGGTGATGGGGTGGACGAGGTTCATGATCGGCATCTGCTGGCGGTAGCCGAGCACGAGCTCGTCGACCAGGATCACGAGCGCCGAGGCGAAGCCGAGCCCGAGCATCGCCCAGGCGAGGTAGTGGTGCCAGAGAGACGGTTCCGGGCCGGCGAGTACATCACGGCGTGATGTACTCGCCGGTATCGTCGGAGTCGTGGGACGTCCACGTCAGCCGGCGCTCGCGGCCGAGATCGAGCGGGCCGCCGCCTTCCGGTCGGCGCTGCGCGGGTTTCTGGTGCGGACGGAGGAGGCGGCCGCCGACGTCGGGTTGACGCCGCAGCGGTACAACCTGCTGCTCCTGATCAAGGCGGGCCGCGGCGAGCGCTCGACGATGAGCGAGCTCTCGACACGGCTGTCGCTGCGCCAGACGGCGGTCACGGAGCTGGTGCGCCGCGCGGAGGAGGCCGGGCTGGTCGGGCGCGAGCCGTCGACCGAGGACCGGCGGGTGTCGCTGTTGCGGCTGACGCCCGAGGGAGATCGCCGCTTGCTGGCGGCGTTCGTGGCGCTGCGCGAGGATCGGCGCGCGCTGATCCGGGCGCTGGACGAAGCGCGCGCGCGGCTGCGCGACACGGGCGCCTGATGCCGCTGTACGTCCGGTTGCGGCAGCTGATCGGTGCGAGCTACCTGCGCAAGTGGCTCCTGCTGGGGACGCTGATCGGGGTCGTCGCCGGGCTGGGAGCAGTTGCCTTCATCAGCGCGCTGCAGTGGGCGACGCATTTCCTGCTGGGAGCGCTCGGCGGCTACCACCCGCCGACTCCGGCCGGCGAAGGGCATGCCGCGGGAACGGGCACGACGCACTCGTGGCGAGTGCCGGTCCTGGTCGCCCTCGGGGGGCTCGTCTCCGGGCTGATCGTGTTCCGGGTGGCGCCGGAGGCGGAGGGGCACGGCACCGATGCGGCGATCGCGGCCGTCCACCACGACCCCGCAGGCGTGCGCGCGCGCGTGTCGCTGGTGAAGATCGTGGCCTCGGCGCTGACGATCGGCGCGGGCGGCTCCGGCGGCCGCGAGGGGCCGACGGCGCAGATCAGCGCAGGCTTCGGCTCGCTGCTCGCCCGCCGGCTGCGACTCTCACCGGCCGACGCGCGGATCGCGGTCACGGTCGGGATCGGCGCGGGGATCGGCTCGATCTTCCGCGCTCCGCTCGGCGGCGCAGTCCTCGGTGCGGAGATTCCCTACCGCGACGACGCCGAGACCGAAGCGCTGATCCCCTCGATCATCGCCGCGATCGTCGGCTTCGCGATCTTCGGCGCCTTCGAGGGATACGGGCCGATGTTCGGCTTCCTCTCGGGCTACCGCTTCGACCATGCCTTCCAGCTCCTCTACTTCGCCGCGATCGGAATCGCCTGCGGCCTCGTCGGTCGCCTGTATGCGTGGAGCTTCTACGGCGTCTCGGGCCTCTTCTCGCGCCTGCGGCTGGCGCGGATCGCGAAGCCGGCGCTCGGCGGGCTCGCGACCGGCCTGATCGGGATCGCGTTGCCGGGCGTGCTCGGCACCGGCTACGGCTGGGTGCAGACCTCGATGGGGCCGCGCCTGCTCGGTCTGTCGCTCTGGGTCGTGCTCGCGCTGCCGTTCGCGAAGATCCTCGCCACCTCCTGCTCGATCGGCTCCGGCGGCTCGGGCGGCATCTTCGGGCCGGGAATGGTGATCGGCGGCTTCACCGGCGCCGCGATCTGGCGGCTGCTGCACGGCTTCGCCCCGGTGCTGCCGCACCAGCCCGGACCGTTCGTCGTGGTCGGCATGATCGCCTGCTTCGGCTCGATCGCGCACGCACCGCTCGCCGTGATGCTGATGGTGGTCGAGATGACCGGCAGCCTCACCGTGCTCGCGCCCGCGATGATCGCCGTCGGACTCGCGACGCTGATCGCCGGCGACGCGACCATCTACCGCAGCCAGCTCAAGAGCCGAGCCGAGTCGGCGGCGCACCGACTCCGCTTTGCGCTGCCCCTGCTCTCGCTGACGACCGCGCGCGAGGCGATGTCGCCGCCGCGACTCGTGCTCCCCGCAGACCGAACCGTCTCGGACGCGCTCGAGGCGCTGAGCGAGGTGCAGGTCCCCGGCGCGCCGGTGGTCGACGGCGCGGGTCGCTTCTGCGGCCGTGTCGCGGCTGCGCAACTCGCGGAAGCGCCGGCCGAGGACACGGTCGGCCAGTACGCCGAGCGGCGCGAGCACGCCACCGACGCGGAGGAGACGCTCGACAGCGTCGCCGAACGGCTGAGCGCCGGCGGCACCAGCTGGCTGCCCGTCCTCGACGGCGACCGGGTCGTCGGCATCGTCGGCATGAGCGAGCTCGTGGGCGGCTACCGGCGCGCACTCGCCACGAGCCTCCGCCGCCTCACCCGCACCGGCAAGACCGTGCTCGTCGAAGCGCGGGTCGCAGACGGCTCCGACGTCGCCGGCCGCACCATCGCCGAAGTCCCCTGGTCTCCCGGCACCGTCGTGATCGCCGTCCAGCGCGGCGAGGAGCTGCTGCTCGTCGACGGCGCCACCAGGCTCGAGCAGGGCGACCTCGTCAGCGCGCTCACGCATCCCCGGACGGAGCGGTCGCTGCGGTCGCGGCTGTCCGGCACGGAGGGCGACGACCCCGACGCGCCGCCGGAGCCTGCCTGATCGACTTCACGCGTCCCGCGAAGGAGCTCGGGACGACAGGCCGACGGCTCGCGTGCAGGTTCGGAAGGGCCCCTCCCGAACCTGCACGCGGCCGAGCGGTTGTTCCTGCGCGACTCAGCGGACTCTTGCTTCTTCCTCGACCGCCGTGAAGAGCTGGTGGATCTCTCTATCCAGCTGCAACAGCAGTTCGAAGATGTGACCGTCGGCATCGGCCTCCTTCGCGGCCGGCCGGGCGGGCGAGGCCTGCCGCTTTGCGCCGACGTCTGTCGCCCCTCGGATCGAGGGTGCGATGCCGGACGGCTTCCACACGCCCTGATATCCCACAACGCCGAGCGTCAGCGCCGTCAGCGTCGTCTGCCAGTACGACTGCCCTGTGACGGCGCCGGTGCTGACGTTGATGATCAGGCCGGCAACTGCGTAACCTCCGACCGCGATCAGCGTTCGAGCCCACTCCGGGAACCTCGACTGGATGGGGATCGAGAGCAGTAGCGGCAGGAAGAATCCGACTACGACCGCGACCTGGTCCTGCGTCGATCCGAGATCGGGAAGCATCGTGGAACCTCCTCCTTCCGACCTTCACGCGCCGCAGCTGCCCTTTCCGATCCGGCGCGAGCGGAGCGATGCAATCCGGGATTCCACTGAACCTTCGCGAAGGCGGATCGGGATCAGGGTTTCTGCGTCACCCTTCGTCGAAGCGCTCGATCGCGGCTGCGACCGCGTGCGCGTTGCCGAGCATCGAGAGGTGGCCGACGTCGGCGACGAGCACGAAGCGCGCGTGCAGGATGGACGCGGTCTTGCGGCCGGCGGTGACGGAGTCGACCGAGTCGTCGGCGCCCCAGATGACGATCCGTCGCGTGCGCACGTGCTCGAGTTGGGAACGGGTGACGCCCTGGATCCCGTCGGCGAGCATCGATCTGAACGCGGCGTCGGTTCCTGTGACGCGGAACGGCGCCTCGAACTGCTCGAGTACGCCGTGCGCCGCGTCCGCACCGGGCCAGGCGTTGCGCAGCACCTTGCGAACGATCCAATCGGAGCCGGTCGCGATCCGGTAGAGCGAGGTGTACCAGGGCGGCAGCAGGAGGTGTGCGAACCAGCCGGGGCCGCCGACCGGGAAGGCGTCGCCGTCGAGGAGAACGATCCCGCGTGTCGCCGAAGGGTGATCGAGCGCGAAGAGAACGGCGGTTCCGGCGCCGAGCGAGTGTCCGACGACGAGCGGCCGTTCGAGCCGGAGCCGCCGGGTGAACCCGTCGACGAGCTGCACCCAATGGGCGACCGTGTAGGGGCCGCGTCGCTGCGAGAACCCGAACGGCGGGATGTCGAGAGCGAACACTCGGTGGTCTCGTCCGAGGAGTGGCCCGACCTCGTGCCAGACCCAGCTCGGCTCGGCGGCGCCGCCGAGCAGGACGATCGGCCTCCCCGCCCTGCCCCAGTGCCTGTACGCGAGCAGCGTGCCGTCGACGCGCACGAAAGGGCCGGCGTAGAGCTGCTCCGGCGTCTTGTAGCGCCCGTTCGTCGCGAGGTTGTAGGCAAACGACGCGATCGTGAGCGCGACGACGATTCCCCCGAGCGCCTTCGCGACCACTCTCAGGATGCGGCGGATGGATCGAGCCTAGCCCCCGAGCCGGCCCGAGAAGCGCAAGTAGCTCGGAGGGCCGACGCAGCCTCGTGGGATCGCGCTCGCGGTCGACGAATCGCCGAATTCGCCACGAAGCTGCACGAAGCCGGACAGATCGTGCGCGCTCGACGCGAATCTCAGCCGGACACGGCGGCGTGTGGCAGTGTGGATGGTGCGCCGAGGCCGGCTGTCGTTTGACCCTCCGACACCGGAGCCTTGACCCCATGACGGCTTCGGGCTCGGCCTCGGCGCACTCTTCCAGTGCCTTTGACGTCCCGCAGGACGCTTGGTTAGGCCCGTTCTCCGCCTGCTCGACCTGCGGCGATGGGCGGAACCAGACATTGCGCAAACCACGATGTCGTGGTGGAGGCGATGCAGTTGCGCGTCTGAGGCCCGCGTCGAGCCTTCCCGCGCGTGTGCCACGTCTGTGGTATAAAGATGGCATGGCACGGGTGCGAATCAGTACGACTGTGGACGAGCAGTTGCTCGCCGCAGCGCGAGAGTCGCGGTCTGGAACAAACGACGCCGCTCTTATCGACGAAGCACTCGACGCTCTCCTGGCACGCAATCGCGCCGTGGAGATCGATGCGGCCTATGCCGCATACGACCGGATTCCGCTCGAGACGCGCGACGAGTGGGGCGATCTCGCTTCGTTTCGGGTGGCCGCCGGCTCATCGTGAACGTGATTCCGGCGCGAGGAGAACTCTGGTGGTGCGAGCTCCCCGAAATCGGGCGTCGCCCGGTCGTCGTGCTCTCTCGTGACGCGGCGATCCCGCGCCTGCGGCGCACGCTGGTCGGACCGTGCACGACGACGATCCGGGGGCTCCCGAGCGAGGTATTGCTGGAACCAGGCGACGATCCTGTGCCACGCACGTCAGTCGTGAATCTCGACTCTGTCGAGAGCGTCTCGCTCGCGACGCTCGTGGAGCGCCTCGGCCGACTCAGCGACGAGCGGATGCTGCAGATCTGCAAGGCCCTCGAGATCGCCGTCGCCTGCGAGGGCTGACTGCGTCGACCCGATTGCGGGTTTGCGCAGTGTCAGTCATGGGCGAAACCAGACATTGCGCAAACCAGCCCTTGGTCGCCGCACCGGCCATCGCCTTGGGCCGACGTCGCGGCGTCAGGCGCGATTCGGAATGCTGATGCGCGGTGCTGGGCCGATGGCGGCTTCGGCGGTTCCGTAGAGGACGTCGGGGTCAAGGTCGGCGCCGTTCGGCCAGACGATCGTCTCCGCGAAGTCGTCCACCTCCACCTGTGCGAACAAGACCGGATCGCGGAGAGCCGCGAAAACAGAACCGCCGAGGAGGGGTTCGATGTCGACGTCCCGTACTTCGCCATCGACGAAGACGACACGCACGACATACGGATCGAGGGGGATGGCGGTCTTCACGGCCGGGGCGATCATGGGAGCGGGTCGATCGGTCGCACGGGCTCCATGCGCTCGGCAAGCGTCCAGTTCGCCTCGAGCTCGTCCCTGTGCAGTGACGCCCATTCCCGGACGAGTCGTGCCGCCCTCGGCGGAAGCTCGCCGTCCAGTACCTCGCCAGAGGCGATGGCGACGCGCGCTCGATGCTCTCCGTACAGGGCATGGAAGTGGGGAGGCGGGTGATCCTTGACGAACATCCTTATCACGATGCCATAGAAGGCGCTGATCGTCGGCACGGAGACCCGTTTCGAGCGTACCGCCCCTCGCTCGGCGCTACCAGATGGCCGATTCCGACCGGACCCTCTCGGCCATCGGTGTGCGGAGTGTCAGTCATGGGCGCGGCTGGGATCGAACCAGCGACCCCTCGCGTGTGAAGCGAGTGCTCTCCCGCTGAGCTACGCGCCCGGAGCCGGCACTTTAGCTGAGTTCGTTCGCCGGTCTCGCCTGCGCCGAAGTGGCTTCGCGCGGCCCGAATCGCTTTCGGCCGCCGACGCGTTGTACGGCAAAGGAGGCAGCCGAATGGGTATAGGCATCAGCCTGCTGCTGATCGCGGCAGGTGCGGTTCTCGTCTGGGCGGTCCACGTCACGGTGCACGGAGTCGATCTCGTCACCGTCGGGTGGATCCTGCTGATCGTCGGCGGCGTCGGGGCGCTCGCGTCGCTGATCTTCATGGGCACGGCGTCGCGGGGCGGCCGCGCGGTCGAGCCGTAGCCGTCGGGCCGGGGGCACGTCTCTGACGACGCGCAGCGCCTACCGCGAGCCGCTCCGCCGCGCCGTCCACGGGCGGACGCTCGGGATTCTCGGCCGGATCGGCCTCGGCGCGCAGGGCATCTGCTTCGGGATCATCGGCGCGCTCGCGATCGGCGTCGCGACGGGGACGGGCGGCGCGACGACCGACCCCCAGGGCGCGCTCGGCGCCCTCGCGCGCCACGGCTGGACGCGGGCGCTCCTGTTCGTGCTCTGTGTCGGCTTCGCGGGGTACGCCGTCTGGCGACTCGCCCAGGCGCTCTTCGACAGGGGCGACATGGGCCACGATCTCGGCGGCCTGTTCCGGCGATCGATCCAGCTCGTGCAGGGGCTCGCCTACGTCTCGTTGACGATCGGCGCCGCCCACACGCTCGCCGGCGCCGGCTCGCGCCCAGGCGGCGAGAAGCGCGCAGCCGCGGGCGTCCTCGGCTGGCCCGCCGGCCGCGAGCTCGTCGGGCTCGCCGCGACCGTGCTCGCGGTCACGGCCTGCGTGCTCGTCTACTGGGCGTTCAGCCGCCGCTTCGAGGAGTCGCTGCGCGTCGGCGAGATGAACGCCGCGACGCGGCGGCTGGTGACGTACACGGGCGTCGTGGGGCTGTGCGCGCTCGCCGTCGTCTCGGCGATCGTCTCGTGGTTCCTCTTCCGGGCCGCCGTGGAGTTCGACCCGCGCTCGCCGGTCGGCATCGGCGGCGCGCTCGGCAAGCTCGGCGCCTCGCCGCACGGCTCGGTGCTGCTCGGCCTCACCGCCGCCGGGCTGATCGTCTTCTGCGTCTTCGATCTCCTGCAGGTGCGCTACCACGACGCCTGACCCGGGTCAGGGCTGGACGAGCTGGAGCCCGCGGCTGCGGATCCCGGCGACGATCCGCGGCAGCGCCGCGAGAGTGGCGCTCCGGTCGCCGCCGCCGTCGTGGAGGAGGACGATCGAGCCCGGCCGGACGGCGGCGAGCACGCGCTGTGCGATCTGCGCCGCGGTGATCCCCTGGTGCCAGTCGCCGGGGTCGACCGACCAGAGGACGATCCGCTCCCGCTCGCGCTCGGCGGCCCGCGCGACGCTCGCGGAGTAGCTGCCGGCGGGCGGCCGCAGCAGCCACGGGTCGCCGCCGGCGCGGCGGATGCTCTGCGCGCCCAGCCGGATCTCCGCCGCGCGCAGGAGGTCCGGCAGCTGGTTGAACGGCGGCACCTCCGGGTGGTTGTACGTGTGGTTGCCGACGTCCATGCCCGCCGCGACCTCGGCGCGGACGAGCTCGGGATACGCGTCGGCGAGGTAGCCGATCACGAAGAAGGTCGCCGGGACCTGCAGCCGCCGCAGCACCGCGAGGATGCGCGGCGTGTATTGCGGCGACGGCCCGTCGTCGAACGTCAGCGCGACGCCCGTCGACGGCACCGCCGCGCCCGTGGCGCGCACACGCGTCGACACGACCTTGTCGGAGATCGCGCCCCGCTCGACGACCGCGACGCTCGGGACGCGGCTGACGACGAACTCGAACTCGGGCGGCATCCCGCCGAGCACCGCGACGCGCCGGCGGACGATCGGCTCCGTCCGGTCGGCGCCGCGCCGGGCTGCAAGTCGGTCGCCGTCCTCGAGCCGCGTGTCCGCCGGGCGCGCCCGCCCGTTCACGAGCACCGCCCCCGGGAACGCTCCCGCCCGCAGCACGCGCCCGTCCACGTCGAGCAGGTCGCCGCGCTGCGGTCGCAGCCCGAGCTGCGCAATCGCCGCCCGCAGCTCGATCCCGCGCGGCAGCTCGTGCTCGCGGCCGCCGACCGAGACGACGATCGTCGTCGCCGCCGGCCGCCGGCCCGGCGAACGCTCGAGCACGAGCACGGCTGCCGTCACGGCGACGGCGGCGACCAGGACGACGACGATGATCAGGCTGGAGCGCCTCAAACCGGTCCACGGCATGACAGCAGACTTCGCCGCCGCGCGCGGAATCCCGCGCGCCTAATCCGGAAACGCCGCGGGTATACGGCGGCGCGTGCCGCTCGACTCCCGCGCCTTCACCCTGTTGCTCGCCGCCTGGTGCGCGGCCTGGATCGGCCTCGGCGTCTGGACGGGCTACGAGGTGAACGCGCTGCGCCAGCTCAGCGACACCGTCGTCCGCGCCGGCGTCGCGGTCAAGTCGACCGGGGACGCGCTCCAGCGCGTCGGCGGGATCCCGCTCGTGCCGGGCGACATCGGCCGGATCGGCCGCGAGGTGAGCGCCGCCGGCGTCAGCGCCGAGGTGAACGGCCGCGCGAGCAAGTCGACGATCGACACGCTCGCCGTCCTGCTCGGGCTCGCGGTCGGCCTGATCCCGGTCGGGCCCGTCGTGCTGCTCTTCCTCCTCCTTCGTCGCACGCGCCGCGGATGACGGAGCTCGAGCGGGGGCGGCCGGACGACCACGACGAGATCGAGGCTCCGACCGGGAGGCTCGCCCGCACGTACGGCTGGCTCGTCGTCTGGCTGTCGCCGCTCGTCGTCGCCGCCGTCGTCGCGGGCGCCGTGGCGGCCGCGCTCCTGCTGCCGTCGATCGCGACCGCGCCCGCCGCCTCGCTCTCCGGCCTGCTGCCGAGCCACCCGAAGGCGGTCGAGGTGCAGAAGCGCTCGCTGCAGACCTTCGGCGTCCCGCTGCTGACGCCGTACATCGCGGTGCAGCGCAACCCGAACGGGCTCTCGCGCGCGGCGATCCGCGACACCTACCGGCGTGCGTACGCCCTGCTCAAGCAGCGCGGCCCCGCCGACCTGCGCCGCGTCGCGCCCGCGCCGGTCGTCAACGTCTCTCCACGCCTCGGCGCCGCGCACGGGGAGCGCAACACGACGATCGTCACCTATCTCTTCATGCGCGGCAACGTCGACGCCGCGTACGGCTACCAACTCGCGAAGCGATACGTCAGCCGGCTGCCGAAGTCGGACGACCCGGTCGGCGTCACCGGCTCGCTGCCGGCGCGGATCGAGCAGTACCGCGAGATCCAGGGGCACCTGCACCTGGTCGAGATCGTCACCGTCTCGTTGATCGTGCTGATCGTCGGGATCGCGTTCCGGGCGCTGCTGGCGCCGCTGCTCACGATCGTCACCGCCGGCATCGCCTTCGTCATCTCGCAGCACGCGCTCGGCTGGACGGCCCGGCGCTTCGGGCTCTCGATGCCGAGCGAGCTGACGCCGATCTCCGTCGCGCTGATGCTCGGCATCGTCACGGACTACTCCGTCTTCTTCCTCAACGGGACGCGACGCCGGCTGCGCGCCGGCGCCGGCCGCGCGGAGGCGGTGCGCGAGACGGCCGCCGGCTACGCGCCGATCGTGCTCGCGGCCGGCCTGCTCGTCACCGTCGGCCTGCTCTCGCTGCTGCTCGGGACGCTCGGCTTCTTCCACGCGTTCGGGCCGGGGATGGCGATCACGGTGCTCTGCGGCCTCGTCGTCTCGCTGACGTTCGTGCCGGCGATGCTCGCCCTGCTCGGGCGCGCGGTCTTCTGGCCGGGGCTGCACTCCGGGTCGGCGGGGATCCGCCGCTGGCGGGAGCGAATCTCGCACTTCGCCACCGGGAGGGTCGTCGCCTTCGTGATCGTCGTCGCGGCGATCGTCGTGCTCGTCTTCGCCGCGCTCGGCCTGCGCAGCTTCGGGCTCGGGCTCGCGCTCGAGCGCGCGCTCCCGTCGGGCAACCCCGTCGCCCGCGCGGCGGCCGCCGTGCGCAGGGGGTTCGCGCCGGGGATGCTCGCGCCGACCGAGCTCGACGTGTACGCGCCGAACCTCTCCTCGCGGCCGGCGGCGCTCGCGAAGCTGCAGGACGGGCTGCTGCGGGAGCGCGGCGTCGCCACCGTGCTCGGGCCGGCCGACCGGCCGCCGCAGGTCGCCGACCGCGCCGGGCTCGCGCTCGCCCCGAAGGGCAACGCCGCGCGCTACCTGCTCGTCTTCGCGCACGAGCCGACCGAGGCGGCCGGGCTCGACGCGCTGCGGCGCGTCAGCCGCGATCTGCCGACGCTGCTGCGCGGCGCAGGGCTCGCGGGCGCGACGACGGGCTTCGCCGGCGAGAGCGCGCTCGGCGTCGAGACCGTGGACGCGGTCGACCGCTCGCTCTGGCGGATCGCGCTCGGCGCCGCGCTCGTCAACCTCGTCTTCCTCGCCGTCTTCCTGCGCGCGCTCGTCGCGCCGTTCTACCTGCTCGCGGCGAGCGCGCTCGGCCTCGCGGCGACGTTCGGCCTGACGACGACCGTCTTCCACGCGCTCGGCTACGGCGGTCTGCCCTACTACCTGCCGGTCGCCGTGGGGGTGCTGCTCGTCTCGCTCGGCTCCGACTACAACCTCTTCGTCGTCGGCCGGATCTGGCAGGAGGCGGAGCGACGGCCGCTGCGCGAGGCGATCGCCTACGCGGCGCCGCGCGCGAGCCGCGCGATCACGGTCGCAGGCGTCGCGCTCGCGCTCAGCTTCGTGCTGCTCGCGCTCGTCCCGATCGAGCCGTTCGCCGTGCTCGCCTTCTCGATGGCGGTCGGCATCCTCATCGACGCCTTCGTCGTGCGCACGCTGCTCGTGCCCGCGCTGATCGCGCTGTTCGGGCACACGGGCTGGTGGCCGCGCCGACTAGATTCGGCCGGATGGACGGACGGCACGTCGTCGTCACCGGAGGCGGGCGCGGAATCGGCAAGGCCGTAGCGCTCCGCCTCGCCCGCGAGGGAGCGACGCTGAGCCTGCTCGCGCGCGGCGTCGACGCGCTCGAGCAGACGGCGGCGGAGGCGGGCGGCGCGTTCGTACGCGGCCTCGACATCCGCGACGGCGCGCAGGTGGAGGAGGCCTTCCGCGCCGCCGCCGACGCGAACGGACCCGTGCACGCGCTCGTCGCCAACAGCGGCATCGGCGGGCCGAACGAGCCGGGGGAGGGCGACCGCTTCTTCGACATCGTCGAGACGAACCTCGTCGGCACGTATCGCTGCGTGCGCGCGCTGCAGCAGGTGCTGGCGGAGGGCGGCCGCCGCGACGTCGTCGTCATCTCGTCGATCCTCGCGCGCATCCCCGTGCCCTGGTACACGGGCTACTCGGCCTCGAAGGCAGGCCTGCTCGGGCTCGTCCGCTCGCTCGCGGCCGAGCTGGCGCCCGACGACGTGCAGGTGAACGCGATCTGCCCCGGCTGGGTCGCGACGGACATGGCCTGGGAGGGCATCGGCCTGCTGGCGGAGGCGCTCGGGATCAGCCGGGACGAGGCCTACGAGCGCGCGATGAGCGAGGTGCCGCTGCGGCGGATGAGCGAGCCGGAGGACGTCGCCGGCACGGTCGCGTGGCTGCTCTCAGCCGACGCGCGTGGTGTCACCGGACAGGCGATCGACCAGAACGGCGGCGCGTTCATGATCTGAGCGGGCGGCGACGAGGGCCGCCAGGCACGCCGCCCCGGCGAGCACGTAGGGGATCGCGTCGCCGGTCGAGCCGGCGATCGCGCCCGCGGCCGCCGGGCCGATCACCGCGCCGAGCGCCCACGCGGCGTTCATCACCCCGAACGCCATCCCCTGCGCGAGCCGCGCGCGGTCGGCGCCGTCGGAGATCAGCACGAAGGCCGGGGTGAACAGCGCGCCGAAAGCCAGCCCGGCGAGCACGACGAGCGGCGCGTAGGCGAGCGGCCGCAGCCCGAGCGCGAGCGCGGCCGCGACGACGACGCTCGCCGCGAGCCCGAGCCGCACCGGCAGCAGCACGCCGCGGCGGTCGCTCAGCCGTCCGAGCAGCGGCGACTCCGCCGTCTCGAGCGCGGCGCCGCCCAGCCAGAGGGCGCCGATCGCCGCCGCGCCCCAGCCGGCGCGGGAGAGGTGGAGCGGCGCGAGCGTCGCGAGCACGCCGAAGAGGAGCGAGGCGAGCGCCATCAGACCGAGACCGGCGGCGAAGCGGCGGTCGCGGAGCGCGCGGACGACCGCCGCGACCGAGGGATGCTCCTCCTCCGGCACCGACTCGATCCGCAGCGTCAGCAGGCCGAGGACGACGGCGAGGCTCGCGAGCGCCGCGAACACGGCCGCGCGCCCCAGGAGCGCCGCGGCGGCGCCGACGACCGGCCCGAAGAGGGCGCCGAAGACGGCTGCGCCCATCGCGCTGCCGATCAGCTCGCCGCGGCGCTCGCGCGGCGCCGCCGCGAGCAGCCAGGCGAAGGCGCCGGCCCACGTGAAGCCGCTGCCGAGGCCCTGCACGAGCCGCGAGGCGAAGAGGCTCCAGAAGCCGCCTGCGAACGCGAAGCCGAGGCTCGCCAGCCCCATCCCCGTCAGGCCGACGAGCACCGCTCGGCGCGCGCCGATGCGGACGGCGGCGACCCCGCCCGGCAGCCCGCCGATCAGCGCTCCCGCCGCGTACGCCGCGACGAGGATCCCGGCGCGGCTCTTCGAGTGGACGAGATGGGGGAGGAGCGGCGTCAGCGCCGCGTACAGCATCGTGTCGACGAAGACGAGGACGGCGACGAGCAGGAGCAGGCGGCGCACCCCTCCAGCGTACGTTCGCTCCTGCCGATACCGAGGGCATGACGCGCAGCCTCGGACTCGTGCTGCTGGTGCTGACGCTCGCCGCCGGCGGCTACCTGTTCGCGCAGCAGTCGAAGACGGAGGGGCCGACCTCAGCCGCCGCCCAGCGGGCGGAGACGGAGGCGGCGAACGCCGCCGCCGGGACGAGCTTCGCCGCGGCGCTGCCGACCTTGCAGGCGTGGTACGCGGAGCACGGCACCTACGCCGGCGCGACGCTGCCGCCGGCCTACGAGGTGGCCGTCGTGCGGGCCGACGCGGCCTCCTACTGCCTCCAGGCCGGCGACCTGCACGAGAACGGCCCCGACGGCACGCCCGAGCCGGGGCCGTGCTAGTCCTCCCCGTGTGACGATCGGGCGGCCCGGCGCCGTATCACCGGACGTGAACGCGGCCACGACCTCGCTCCGGCTGCCCCGCGCCGCCGCGCCGTCCTTCGACGACGTCGTCGCCGAGCAGCTGGACAGCGTCTATCGCTACCTCGTCTACCTGACCGGCGACCGCGCGGCCGCCGAGGACCTCGCCGCCGAGACGTTCGAGAAGGCGTTCCGCAGCTGGCGCCGCTTCGACCCGCGCCGGTCGGCGCCGCGGACGTGGCTCTGCAGCATCGCGCGCGGCGTCGCCGTCGACTGGTTCCGTGCGGAGACGCGGCGGCGCCGGCGGGAGGAGGCGTACGCGCGGGACGTCGAGGCGGTGCACGAGCTCGGCGACGGCCTGCCGGGCGCGGTCGAGCAGGCGCTGCGGCAGCTGACGCGCGGCGAGCGCGAGGTGATCGCGCTGCGCGTCCTGCTCGACCTCGACGGGCCGAGCGCGGCGCGCGTGCTCGGGATCAGCAACACGGCGTGCTCGACCCGGTTGAGCCGCGCCCTGAAGCGACTGGAGGAGCTGAGCGGCGATGTCGACCTCTGAGCTGACAACGATCCTGCGCGCGGGTGCGCCCGCGGCGCCCGAGCGGCTGCGCGAGCGCGTGCTCGCGGCACGGCCGGAGCCGCGCCGGCGCCGGCCGCGCGTGCGGCCCGTGCTCGTGCTGGCGGCCGCGGCGGCGCTCGCCGTCGGCGCCGCGCTCGTGCACGGCTTCGCGACGAGCGCGCCGCATCATGTGCTCAATCTCTCCGACCACGCCTCCTCCGGCGCTTCCGTCGGCGGCGGCGGCGGCGTCACCACCGCCACCTTCGCGCAGGCGCCCGCCGCGCGGGCGCCGAAGGACGCACCCTCGACGCAGGTCGCGCCCGCGCCGAACCGGCTGCAGCACGAGGACGCCTCGATCGGCCTCCGCGTCGGCGACGTCGGCGAGGCGACCGGGCGGGCGACGCGCGTCGCCGCCTCGCTCGGCGGCTACGCGCAGTCGGTCGTCTACCGCGACGGGCAGGCGAACCTCGAGCTGCGCGTCCCGACCGACCGCGTCAAGCAGGCGGTGGCACGGCTCGAGCAGCTCGGGACGATCGTCTCGCAGCGGATCGCGATCGAGGACCTGACCTCGACGCTCGAGACGCAGTCGGCGCAGATCGCGCAGCTGCGCCGGCGGGTCGCGGCGCTGCAGACGGCGCTCCGCAGCTCGACGCTGACGGAGGCGCAGCGCGTGCTCCTGCAGATCAAGCTCGCCGAGGCGAAGCGCGCGCTCTCGCAGCGGCTGCACGCCCGCAAGGGCACGCTCGCTGCCGGGGAGACCGCGCGGATCTCGCTCGTCCTGACGACGCAGAAGCAGGCGGCCGCGGCGCCGCACCGGCGCGGCCGAGTCGGCCGGATGCTGCACGACGCCGTCGGCTTCCTCGCGCTCGAGGGGATCGTGCTGCTGTTCGCGCTGATCGTCGCAAGCCCGCTCGCGGTCGCCTTCGCGCTCTGGTGGATCCATCGCCGTCGCGCGACCGAGCGGCTTCTGATGGAATAGCGCCCGTGCTGCTCCTCGCAGGTATGGCGACCGGGAACAAGATCGGCCTCGCCGTCGTCGCGGCGGTCTTCATCGCCTTCGCGCTCTCGGCGTCGTTCCTGGCGCCGCGGCGCTGGCCCGAGTTCCCCGGCCGGCACGCGCTCAGCGTGTTCGTGATCGCGTGCTTCGTCCTCTTCGCCGGCATGGTCTCCGCCGTGCTCGTCTTCGGGAAGGAGACGGAGGAGGCGCACGGGGCGGCGCCGGCGCAGACCGCGCCCGCCACGGCCGCCGCCCGCACGATCAAGGTGACCGAGAGCGAGTTCAAGATCGCGCTGCCGCCGCAGAAGTCGCTGACCGGGGGCACGTACACGTTCCAGGTGCACAACGCGGGCAAGATCCCGCACGATCTCGTCATCTCGGGCGGCCACGCGACCGGCCAGACGAAGACGCCGACGATCCCGGCCGGCGGCGACGCGACGTTGAAGGTGACGCTCGGCGCCGGGCAGTACACGCTCTACTGCAGCCTCCCCGGGCACCGCCAGCTCGGCATGCAGGCCCAGCTCGCCGTCGGCTGAGCGGCGAAAGCGTCCCGAGAAAGGGGAAAGCCCGCCGACGTTGCCGCAGCGGGCTCGAGAGGGGGGTGCCGGGGGGAGGGGAAGTTTCCGGCACGAGGGACATCGGCCGCGCGGGCGCGCGCCTGCGTCCCTGAAAGGGGTGATCCTGGAAGGCGCTAGGCTGTCCGGCGACACCCGGAGAAGTGGCCGAGTGGCTGAAGGCGGCGCCCTGCTAAGGCGTTAGGTGGGTGAATACCTGCCTCGAGGGTTCGAATCCCTCCTTCTCCGTCCACGTCGAACGACCCGGCCGGCGCCGGGTCGTTCGCGTTCCGGGTGAAGCGGAGAGGGCGGGATTTGAACCCGCGACGCACCTTTCGGCACGTACGCGATTTCCAGTCGCGCTCCTTAGACCACTCGGACACCTCTCCGTGCCGGGGCTCAACGCTAGCGGGATCCGGCGCAGGGCACCTCGCCGACGCTCGCGGGCGGGCTAGGTGTTCGGCTCCGGCCGCAGCTCGATCCGCCCCTCGCGGACCCGCACCTCGTAGCGCGGCTGCGGGAAGACGGCCGGGCCGCCCCGGACGCCGCCGCTGCAGAGATCGAAGCGCGAGCCGTGCCACGGGCACACGACGACGTCGCCGTCGCGCTCTCCCTCGTGGAGCGGGCCGCCGAGATGCGTGCAGGTCGCCGCGATCGCGCAGATCCGGCCGTCCGTCGCGCGCGCGAGCAGCGCCGGCTCGCCGTCGACCTCGACGCGCCTCAGCTCGCGCGGGCCGAGCTCGCCCTCGTCGAGCACGGCCTGCCACTCCTGCTCGGGGGACTCGAACGCGGTGCGGTTGACGCGCACGCCGAGCCCGAAGCTCAGCTGCCCGCCGAGGTGGGCGGAGACGAGCGCACCGCCGTACGCGACGCTGGAGAGCACGCGGCCGAGGTCGCGCCGGCCGCCGCGGCGCAGCGCGAGCGAGGCGACGTTGAGCACGAGGCCGGTCGCGTTCAGGAGCGCGTGCACCGTCCCGATGCGCTTGGAGTCGCCGCGCAGGTGGCTCCAGTCGTTGAGCCCCGTCAGCGCGGCCGGGACCGCCCCGAGGACGCCGACGGCGATCGCGGCATCCGCCGCGTCGCCGGCGTCGAACGCGTCGAACGCGGCCGCCGCGGTCCAGGATCCGAGCGGGACGTCGGTCAGCGCCGGGTGCAGCGGCGCGCCGAGCCAGACGCCGTCGAGCACGTCGCGCAGCGGCCGCGGCAGCGAGCGCGCCGCCGCCTGGAGCGTGTCGGCGAGCGGGTCGAGCGCGGCGGCCGCGTCGCCGGCGCGCCGGGCGAGCCGGAGGGACATCGCCGAATCCCTTTACGCCCGCGGCCGCCGCGAAACGCGTGAGGCGGAGGGGGAGGGATTTGAACCCTCGATCCGCCTAACGACGGATAACGGTTTTCGAGCCCTCGCCTCCTCGGCTCAACCACGCAGGAAACGCGGCTTCTGCGACAGTCGGCGCGACAGTCCGTCCGCGAGGTAGAGGCAC
>DASSSR010000007.1:0-28113 GCA_035708345.1 Gaiellaceae bacterium | reverse complement strand
ACAGATCGAAACGAGGAATAAGCGCATTTGCGCACCGTAAAGATCATCGTGTTACGGTGGTGTTAGACCGGTCGCCGGCGCAGACGAGATGGAGAAGCCCCGTTGCCGGGGCTTCTCGGTAGCAGGCCTGTAAGCCGGATTCTGTCGAGGGTGACCATCCATCTGTGCAGCTACCCGGCTCCTCGGCGGGCCGCCTCGGCGGAGCCTGTTCGCCTTGCACCGGACGGGGTTTGGCCAGCCGCCGCGTCGCCGCGGTCGCTGGTGGGCTCTTACCCCACCGTTTCACCCTTACCTGCGTCGCCTCCGGAGCCGCGACGCAGGCGGTCTGTTTTCTGTGCCACTTTCCGTCGGCTTTCGCCGCCTCCCTCACGGGAGCGTCCTGCCCTGCGGTGTCCGGACTTTCCTCGACGGGACGCGCCCGCCGCGGTCACCCGGCCTGCACCGACATTGTAGCCTCCGTCTCGATGACGGATTACGTCGTCGTCGGCGCGGGATCGGCCGGCTGTGCGCTCGCCGCGCGGCTCTCGGAGGATCCGGCCGCCGACGTCCTGCTGCTCGAGGCGGGCGGCGCGCGGCTGCCGCGCGAGGTCGGCGTCCCGGCCGCGTTCTCGCGGCTCTTCCACGGCGACCTCGACTGGGGCTACGAGACCGAGCCGCAGCCGGAGCTCGACGGGCGGCGCATCCACTGGCCGCGCGGGAAGGCGCTCGGCGGCTCCTCGGCCCTGAACGCGATGATGGCGATCCCCGGCGCGGCGCAGGACTACGACGACTGGCGCGCGCTCGGCGCCGAGGGTTGGAGCTGGACGGAGGTGGCGCCGCTCTTCGCACGCGTGCGGGCGCAGCTCGCGCTCGAGGAGCAGCGCGACCCGAGTCCGCTGACGCTCGCGTTCGTGCAGGCGGCGCGGCAGGCGGGGCTCGACCCGTCGCCGCTCGACCTGACCGCGCTCGACGGCGTGCGGCTCACGCCCGTCACGCAGCACCGCGGCGCGCGCCGCTCCGCGTATGACGCGTACGTGCGGCCCGCCGCGAAGCGCTCGAACCTGAGCGTGCGCACCGACGCGCACGTGACGCGCGTCGTCGTCGAGCACGGCCGTGCGGTCGGCGTCGAGATCGGCGGCGGCGAGGTCGCGCGCGCCCGGGACGTGATCCTCTGCGGCGGCACCGTCAACACGCCGCAGCTCCTGCTGCTCTCCGGGATCGGCCCGGCGCACGAGCTGCGGCGGCACGGGATCCCGCTCGTCCACGACCTGCCCGGCGTCGGCGCGCACCTCGAGGACCACCTCACCGCCGGCATCCTCGTCGAGTCCAAGCAGCCGCTGACGCTGTTCGCGGCGGAGCGGCCGCTGCAGGTGCTCCGCTACCTGCTGTTGCGGAAGGGGATGCTGACGTCGAACGTCGGCGAGGCGGCGGCGTTCGTGCGCACGCAGGCCGAGCTGCCGGCACCGGACCTCGAGCTGATCTTCGCGCCGGTGCTGTTCGAGGACGGCGGCCAGAAGCCGCCGCGCGCGCACGGCTTCACCGTCGCGTCGATCGCGCTGCAGCCTCGCAGCAGCGGCACGCTGCGGCTGCGCTCCGCCGACCCGTACGAGCCGCCCGCGATCGACCCGCGCTACCTCGAGGACCCGGACGACCTGCGCGTGCTCTCGTACGGCGTCGAGCTGGCGCGGCGGATCGTCTCGATGCCGGCGATGGCGGAGATCGCCGGCGCCGAGCTCGAGCCCGGCGCCGCCCCCGTCGAGGACTCGATCCGCGCCCGCGCGCACACGCTCTTCCATCCGGTCGGCACCTGCCGGATCGGCACCGACGCGCTCGCCGTCGTCGACCCGGAGCTGCGCGTGCGCGGGATCGAGGGGCTGCGCGTCGTCGACGCGTCGGTGATGCCGCGCGTGCCGCGCGGGCACACGCACCTGCCGACGTTGATGATCGCCGAGCGCGCCGCCGAGCTGCTGCGCGGCTCAGCCGGCCCGCGCGGGCGCGTCGGCGGCGCCGAGCTGCTCGACTCGTCCGTGTAGGACGAGTCCGCACTCGGGGCAGCGGACGGTGCGGCCCTCGTGCAGGACGAACTCCCCGCAGGCCGGGCACTCGAGCGACGCGCCGCGCAGCAGCGCGAGCAGCTCCTGCTCGAGCGTCCGGTGCAGGGGCCGCACGCTCACAGCTCCCGGAACACTCCCGTCACCGTGCCGAGGATCTGCACGTGGTCGGCGTAGATCGGCTCGAGCGCGCTGTTCTCCGGCTGCAGCCGGATCCGGTTCTGCTCGCGGTAGAAGGTCTTCACCGTCGCCTCGTCCGCGGACTCGTCGTCGCCGGCGAGCGCGACGACGATCTCGCCGTTGCGGGCGTCCTGCGCCCGGCGCACGACGACGATGTCGCCGTCGAGGATCCCCGCCTCGATCATCGAGTCGCCGCGGACGCGGAGCAGGAAGTCGCCGCGCAGCGTCTCGGGCACGGCGATCTCGTCCTCGATGTTCTGCTCGGCGAGCAGCGGCCCGCCGGCGGCGATCTGACCGACGAGCGGCAGCTTCGGCAGCGCGGCCGTGGCCGGCGCCGCACCGGCCGCGCGGTTGAGCTCGAGCGCGCGCGGCTTCGTCGGGTCGCGCCGGAGCAGGCCCGCCCGCTCGAGGTTCGCCAGGTGCGCGTGCACGGTCGAC
The DNA here is from genome assembly GCA_035708345.1 of Gaiellaceae bacterium. Lineage (GTDB taxonomy): Bacteria > Actinomycetota > Thermoleophilia > Gaiellales > Gaiellaceae > Palsa-739. Next base: position 25,465 of record DASSSR010000007.1, on the reverse strand, counting down.
GGCGAGGCGAGCCCGACCGCCTCGCCGATCTCGCGGACGGTCGGCGGGTAGCCGTGACGGTCGACGTACTCGGTGAGGAAGCTCCAGATCTCCTGTTGCCGGCCGGTCAGCTCCACTGCTCGCTCCTGGGTTCGGGGTCGGGTGGTCGAACGTGTGTTCGACAGAAGGGTAGAGAGTCCTCCGGACGGCGTCAACATGTTCCGCGCTGCGCGATCCGGTGGGAGAACGAACGCCGCGCACCGGAGGGCGCGGTCTACGAGCCCTTCGTGCGGTCAGGCTCGTGCGGGGGTCGGCAACGGCTCCCGGCTGGGCGGTGCGCCCCGCCGACGGCCGGCGCCGGCGTTCGAACATGACGGCCCGGTCAGCGGATGCGGCCGGGGCGTAGTGGTCGTGCGTGGGTGCTGATCTTCTCGAGCGCGCGAGTGAGTGCCTTGATGTCGGTTTCCGTGAGGTGTTGGGAAAAGTGTCGCTGGATTCCGTCTCGGTGGTGGCGGCGGGCGCGCTCCAGCATCTCCGTGCCCTTGTCCGTGAGGACGATGAGAATCGTGCGGCGGTCGTCTTCGGGCCGAGCGCGGCGGACGAGCTTCGCCTCTTCCATCCGGTCGACGACTCGCGTGAAGCCGCTCTTGCTGTAGAGGATCCGGTCGGCGAGCTCGGTCATCGGGATGCCTCGCGGATCGTCCTCGAGGTGGACGAGGACGTCGTACCAGCGTTGCGAGATGCCTACGGCCTGCTCCAGCTCGGCGTCGAGAACGTCGAGGAGCGCCAGCGCGCTCTCAAAGAACAGCCGCCAGGCGCGCAGCCGTTCCTGCGAGGGGCTTGACAAGGATCGTTCCCTACGAGATAGTTCGCTATGCAACTGTTCGCTCATGGACGGTTGCGAATCCTATCAGCTACGGAGGGAGCTCACTGATGGCCGCCATCGCTGCCGAGCGAGCGCAGCTCGGGTACGCGCTGCACGAAAACGAGGGCGAAGCGTTCTGGCTGCTGGGGATGCTGCAGACGATCAAGATCAGCCGCGAGGACACCGGCGGGGCATACGGCCTGGTCGAGATCGTCGTGCCAGAGGGTCTGGGGTCGCCCTGGCACGTCCATCCCGAGGAGGACGAATGGTTCTACGTCCTCGAGGGCGCCGTCACCTTCTGGGTCGGCGACACCTGCCTCTCCCTCGAGGCCGGCTCGTTCGCTTTCGGCCCCAAGGGAGTTCCCCACACCTTCTACGCGGGGACAGGCGGGGCACGAGCGCTCGTCGGTTTCGCGCCGATGCAGTTCGAGGGATTCCAGAGAGAAGTCGGCGAGCGTGCCCCCGAACGCGTTCTGCCGCCGCCCGCCGAGGGCCACCCGGACATGGCACGCCTCGCCCCCGTCGCCAAGCGAAACGGGTTCGAGATCCTCGGCCCCCCAGGCCCGCCTCCCGGCCACTGACGGCAGTCTGGACACACGCCGCGCCCGCCCGTGGCAACGGGCGGGCGCAGGCCACCGCGCCCAGTCACCATGGCCAAGAGTCGCGCCGCCCCAGGGGGCACTCACGGTGCGCGAGCGTCCTTTGCGCCTGGGGCGGCAACGGGCCGAGAATCGAGCCTTACGGCCCGCTCTTGCCTCCTCCCCCGGCGAGCGCGCCCTGCGCGCGAGCTCGAAAAGAAGGGCCGCCCGCAGGCGACCCCGATCTCGATGCGCTGGAGAGGACTTGAACCTCCACGGCCTATGCGGCCACTAGGCCCTCAACCTAGCGCGTCTACCAATTCCGCCACCAGCGCGAGAGCGCGCCCAGTGTAGCCCGAACGGCTCGTCAGCGGAGGTAGCGGAACAGCACGATGCTGTTCAGGAAGAAGAGGACGCCGATCACGATCGTGAAGCGGGTCAGGTTCCGCTCGACGATGTGCGTGCCCCCCTGCGACGCCGGCGTGAAGCCCATCCCGCCCATGCCCGCGTCGCGGCCGCTGTGCATGAGCACGAGCCCGACGAGGACGAAGACGAGCAGGACCTGGACGACGGCGAGGAAGCTGATCATCGTCCGCCAGGGTAGCCGCTATCGGGCGGCGATCTCGACGATCGCGTCGATCAGCTCGGACGCGATCCGATCCTTCGTCACGTAGCCGGCGGCGCCCGCCTGCCGCGCCCGGTCGACGTCGGTGCGCGAGTTGGAGCCGGTGAGCATGAGGATGCACGTCCTCCCGTTCGCCCGCCGGATCGCCTCCGCCGCCTCGATCCCGTCCATCACGGGCATCGAGATGTCCATCAGGACGACGTCCGGATGGAGCTCCGCGGTCAGCCGGACCGCCTCGCCGCCGTCGCCCGCGTGGCCGACGACGGCGATCCGCTCGTCTCCCGACAGGATCACCTCGAGCGCCTCCGCGAAGAGGCGGTGATCGTCCGCTATCAGCACGCGAATAGACATGGCAACCCCCGACCCGGACGAACACTCTGCCTTGTTACGGTCGTTTTGTGAAGGGCCGTCCCGACGCGCGTGAACGGATCCAGAAACTGCTGGTCACGGGGGACAACCGGCTGAAGCAGGGCGTCGACCCGGCGAAGGCGCGGGAGAGCTGGGAGCAGGCGCTCGCGGTCGCCCGCGAGGCCGGGCTCGAGGACGCCGTGCGGCCGCTCGTCGAGGTCAGGCTGGCCGACCTGCCGCCCGCAGCAGCAGAGCCTCGACCCGCTCCGCCTGACGCCTGACGTCGTGCGCGGCCGCGGCCGCGCGCGCCGACTCGTTCGGCACCGGCAGCGCCGTCGCCGCACGCAGCGCGCGCGCGACCTCGCCGACGTCGAGCGGATCGACGAGGACGCCCGCCCCGGGCGGGACGAACTCCGGCGGCCCGCCGATGCGCGTCGCCACGACGGGACGGCCCGCCGCCATCCCCTCGAGCAGCGCCTGGCCGAGCGGCTCGAGCAGGCTCGGCTGGCAGAGGACGTGCGCCTCCGCGAGCAGCCGCGGCACCTCGTCGTGGGAGACGCGCCCGAGCAGCCGCACGCGCTCGCGCCCCTCGAGCGCACCGCGCAGCGGGCCGTCGCCGGCGAACGTCAGCGTCGCGCCGCCGTCGACGGCGGCGAACGCGTCCGCGAGCCGCACGACGTTCTTCCGCTCGCTCAGCGCGCCGACGCAGAGGAAGCGCGGCGGGCCGGCGGGCGCCGGTGCGGGCGCGAAGCGATCGAGGTCGACGCCGCTCGAGATCACCTCCGTCTTGCCGGCCGCCTCCGGCACGCGCGTCTCGAGCTCGCGGCGCAGGTACTCCGACACGCAGACGACGGCCGCGGCGCGCCGGACGACGAGCCGCGTCGCCGCCGCGACTCCGGGCAGCTCGCCGACGTTCCGCACGTCGCGGCCGTGCGCCGTGACGACGAGCGGCGCGCGCCCGGCGAGCGCGGCGATCAGCCCGGAGGGGACGAGGAAGTGCGCGTAGACGACGTCGGGCCTCGGCGCGCGCGCCGTCCGTCGAGCGAGCTCGAGATAGCGCCGCTTGCCGCCGGCGCGCGTGTCGAGCACGGCGCGCTCGACCTCGTGGCCGCGCGCGAGCAGCTCGCGCTCCAGCTGAGCGACGAACGTCCCCAGGTCGGGCGCCTCGGGCCCCGGATACATCTGCGAGACGAGCAGGATCCGCATTGCCGGGCAGCCTAGACACGGATCGTCGAGAAGTCCGTCTCCATGATCCGGCGGTCGTCCTCGTCCCCGATCGCGGCCGTCGCGGCGACGCCGAGGTCGCGATAGCGCCGCGCCTCCTCGAGGTTGCCGGCGAGGGCGTGCGCGCGGGCGAGCGCCTCGTACGCGCCCGGCAGGTCGAACTCCTCCATCTCGTCGGGCGCGCTCTCCACGAGCTCGAGGCAGCGGCGCGCGTGCGCGAGCGCGGCCTCCGGCCGGCCGAGCACGACGTTGACGCGCGAGCACTGCCACTCGCTGCGCGCGCGGTTCGCCCGCGTCCCGCACTGCAGCCAGTGGTACGCCGACGCGTGCGCGCAGTGCAGCAGCTCGTCGTCCTGCTCGCGCGTGCGTCCCTCCGTCTCGAGCAGCGTCCACGTCTTGTTGAAGAGGTCGATGCCGAGCCGCCTGTGCGTCTCCGCGTCGAGCGCCTGCGCCGGTGTTCCCATGATCGTCTCCCTTCCGTCGAGCAACGGTTGCAGCCTCTGCAGGACGCCCTTCAGCTCCGCCGAGCGCATGGCGAGCCGCCGCTGGTGGGCGAGCAGCACCGCACGGATCCGCGCCGGATCGTCGCTCTCGAGCAACGCGGCGACCTCCTCGAGCGGGAGCTCGAGCCGGCGGAGCAGGCGGATCGTCTCCGCGCGCCCCACCTGCGCGGTCGAGTACGAGCGGTAGCCCGTCGCGGCGTCGACGACCGCCGGCCGGAGCAGGCCGATCTCGTCGTAGTGGCGGAGGGCCTTGACCGAGAGCCCGCTCGCGCGCGAGAAGCGCCCGATCGGCATCAGACCGTCCTGCGAAGGCTCCATCGCACGGAGCATCGTCGCTCCCGTAGCGGGAGAGTCAAGGCGCGTAAGCTCAGCCGCGTGACCGGGGTCGTCCACGTCGACTCGCTGCGCAAGGTCTTCAAGGTGCCTGAGCGGGAGGCCGGGCTGCGCGCGTCCGTGCGCAGCCTCTACGCCCGCCGTTGGCGCGAGGTGCGCGCCGTCGACGGCGTCTCCTTCGAGCTCCAGCCCGGCGAGGTGGTCGGCTTTCTCGGCCCGAACGGCGCCGGCAAGACGACGACGCTGAAGATGCTCTCGGGCCTGCTGCACCCGAGCGGCGGGGACGTGCGCGTGCTCGGCCACGTGCCCTGGAAGCGGGAGCGCGACTACCTGCGCCGGATCACGCTCGTGATGGGCAACCGCAACCAGCTGCAGTGGGACCTGCCGGCGCTCGACTCGTTCGAGCTCAACCGCGCGATCTACCGGCTGCCGCGGCCGGAGTTCGCCCGCACGCGCGACGAGCTGATCGAGCTGCTCGACATCGGCGACCTCGTGCGCAAGCCGGTCCGCCAGCTCTCGCTCGGCGAGCGGATGAAGGTCGAGGTCGTCGGCTCGCTGCTGCACCTGCCGCAGGTGCTCTTCCTCGACGAGCCGACGATCGGGCTCGACGTGACGATGCAGAAGCGGATCCGCTCCTTCGTCGCCTCGTACAACGGGCGCTACGGCGCGACGGTCCTCCTGACGAGCCACTACATGGCCGACGTCGAGGCGCTGTGCAAGCGCGTGATCGTCATCCACCACGGCCGCCTCCTCTTCGACGGCCGGCTCGACGCGCTCGCGGACGAGTTCGGCGCCTACAAGACGATCGAGGCCGTGCTCGCCGACGGCGAGACGGTCAGCCTGCGGGTGCCGCGGGCGGAGACCTCCGCCACGACCGCGCGGCTGCTCGCGGAGCACGACGTGCACGACCTGACCGTCGAGGATCCGCCGATCGAGGACGTGATCGAGCAGGTGTTCGCGTCATGACGGAGCTGACGGCGGTGCGGCCGGCGACGCAGGCGCCGGCGGCGCGGTCGCTGCTCGACTTCTACCTGACCGGCATCCGCACGCAGATCCAGACGCAGTTCCAGTACCGCGCCGCGACGTACATGTACACGCTCGGGATGGTCTCCGAGCCCGTGATCTACCTCGTCGTCTGGCGGACGATCGCGAACCAGCACGGCGGCTCGCTGCAGGGGATCACCGCGGGGCAGATCGCCGCGTACTACATCGTCTGGACGCTCGTCCGCACGTTCAACATCGTCTTCACGCCGTTCGGCTGGGAGGAGCGGATCCGCGAGGGGCAGTTCTCGTCGCAGCTGCTGCGCCCGCTGCACCCGGTGCACTACGACATGGCGTGGTTCGCCGGCCACAAGATCCCCTGGCTCGTGATGTACGCGCCGATCGCGGTCGCGCTGTCGCTCGTCTTCCACCCGGTGCTGCATCCGAGCCCGCTCGAGGTGCTCGTCTTCCTCGTCGCGATCTGGGGCGCGTACGTGATCCGCTCGCTCAACCACTTCGTGCTCGGGATGCTGACGCTGCTGACGACGCGCGCGACCTCGATCTTCCAGATCTGGTTCCTCGCCGAGCTGCTCGTCTCCGGCCGGCTGGTGCCGCTGACGCTGATGCCGCACTGGGCGCAGTCGGTCGCCGCGTGGCTGCCCTTCAAGTGGACGTTCTACTTCCCGATCGAGGCGCTCGTCGGCTCGCTGCCGACGCACACGCTGCTCACCGGCCTGCTCTGGCAGTGCCTGTGGACGGCGATCGGCTCGGTGCTCGTCTGGGGCTCGTTCCGGGTCGCGGTCCGGCACTACTCCGCGGTGGGGAATTGATCAAGCTCGCGTGGACGTTCGTGCGCCTCGGCGTGCAGAACGAGATGCAGTACCGCGCGAACTTCTTCGTGGCGATCGTTCAGTCGCTGCTCGGGGTGGCGGTCGCGATCGCCGTGCTCGCACTCGTCTACTCGCACACCGACGCGCTCAACGGCTGGTCGCAGTCGGAGCTGCTCGTCGTGCTCGGCGTGCAGATCCTGCTCGGCGGCGTCATCCACGCGACCGTCCAGCCGAACATGGAGCGGCTGACGCAGGAGGTGCAGGACGGAAAGCTCGACTTCGCGCTGACGAAGCCGGCCGACTCGCAGCTGCTGATCTCGCTGCGCGAGCTCCGGCTCTGGCAGCTCGTCGACGTCGTCTCGGGCGCGGTCGTGATCGCCGTCGGCGTCTCGCGGCTGCAGGCGTCGGTCGGGATCGGCGACGCGTTCGCCTTCCTCGCGCTGCTGCTCGTCGGCGCCTCGCTCCTCTACTGCTTCTGGCTCGTGCTCGCGACCGGCTCCTTCTGGGTCGTCAGCATGTGGTTCCTCTCCGACCTCTTCGAGGGCGTCTACCAGGTCGGCCGCTGGCCGATCGGCGTCTATCCCGGCTGGCTGCGCTACTCGATGACCTACCTCGTGCCGATCGGCTTCGCGGTGACGGTGCCGGCGCAGGCGATGACGCACCGGCTGCACTGGCAGACCGTCGGGATCGCGGTCGGCTTCGCGCTCGCCGTCTTCGCGGTCGCGCGCTGGTTCTGGCGCTACGGGCTGCGGCGGTACTCCGGCGCGAGCGCGTAGAGGAAACGGCCGGCGCCCGGACGGATCCGGGCGCCGGCCGCGGTGCTACTTCGTCAGGAACTCGGTCATCAGCGGCACCTGCGCCCGGTCGGACGCGTTGCCGAGGTAGCCGAGCCCGAACTCGGACTCGATCGTCGCGAGCAGCGAGTAGTGGTTGTAGGCGACGTTGCTCGTGTAGCCGCCGCTCTTCCCCTTGCTCGTCACGATCACGGCGGGGATCAGGCCGCCGCCGTACGTCCCGCCCGGCCACGACGCGCTGACCGCCGGGTCGCCGGCCGGCAGGATCGGCGAGTCGCAGCAGCCGTCGGCGCTCTCCCAGCCGCCGGTCGTCGTGTTGCCCGTGAAGTCGTTCTCGTCGGTGACGACGAAGATCGCCGAGTTGCCGGCCTTCCAGGCCGGGCTCGACTGGATCAGCGTCACCGCGCCCTTGACGAACGCGTCCGCCTTCTGCTTCAGCGAGGCGTCGTTCGGGTCGTCCTTCTTCGAGCCGTACGGGCACGGCGTCCCGTCCGAGCCGTCGGAGGCGACGGGCGTGGAGACGCCGCCGTGCATGTCGTGGCACTGGTTCGGGCTGATCCAGACGAAGTTCGGCGTCGTCGACTCCCGCTGGAGGTCGGTCGCGAGCGCCGTGTACGGCTTGTCGTGCGCCAGCCGCGCCGGGTCGTTCCGGATGTCCGTGAACAGCACGAACGGGTTGTGCTTCGAGGCGTAGAGCTGCTGGCTCGTGCTCGGCCAGTAGTCGCCGAGGTAGCCGGCGCTCGGCATCGACTCCATGTAGGCGCCCCACGTCAGGTGCTTCGCCTCCAGCTGGTCGACGATGTTCGTGTGGTCGAACCGGTTGTTCGGGTCGTCGTTGTTGACGAACCAGTTCGAGCCCGAGATCGCCGCGACGTAGTTCGGCTCGCTCGGGTGCGTGACGCCGTAGTAGTTCTCGGCCACCGCGCCCGTCTTCGCGAGCTGGTTGATGAACGGCGCGTTCGCGTCGCCGAGCACGCTCGACTTCGAGTGGTTCTCGAGCATGATCACGAAGAAGTGCTTCACCGGCGGCGCGGCCCGCTTCGGCCCCTTCGCCCGGGGCTTCGCCTTCTGCGCGTGCGCGGCTTTCACGTGCTTCGCCGGATGCGGGTGCGGATGCCCCGGCTTCGGCTTCGCCGCCGACGCCTGCACGGCGACGAGCGTGAAGGCGCCGACGAGCAGCGCCAGGAGCGCGATTCTCCTTCTCTGCATGGACCCTCCCCTCAGAGCTGACTTCTGCTGCCGCCTACCCGTCAGGGCCGGGATCGAACCGCGTCGTACATCCCCCACTCGGCGCGCAGGGTCTCGCAGATCTCGCCGATCGTGCAGAGCGCGCGCAGCGCCTCTCGGAGCGGCGGCAGGAGGTTCGCCTCGCCGCGGGCGGCGGCGCGCACCGCGTCGAGGGCGCGGGCCGCGTCGTCGGCGTCGCGCCCGGCACGGACGCGGGCGGTGCGCTCGAGCTGGCGCCGCTCGGCCGCGGGGTCGATCTTGTGCAGCTCGACACGTTCGCCGGACTCGTCGGCGTAGCGGTTGACGCCGACGATCACGCGCTCGCCCTGCTCGACCTGCTGCTGCCACGCGTACGCCGACTGCTCGATCTCGTCCTGGACGAACCCCTGTTCGATCGCCGCGACGGCGCCGCCGAGCGCGTCGACGCGCTCGATCAGCTCGCGCGCGCCCGCCTCGAGCTCGTCCGTGAGCGTCTCGACGAACCAGGAGCCGCCGAGCGGGTCGGCGGTGTCGAGCGTGCCCGCCTCGTGCGCGAGGATCTGCTGCGTGCGCAGCGCGATCGTCGCCGAGCGCTGCGTCGGCAGCGCGAGCGCCTCGTCGAAGGCGTTCGTGTGCAGCGACTGCGCCCCGCCGCAGACGGCCGAGAACGCCTGCACCGCCACGCGCACGACGTTGTTCTCGGGCTGCTGCGCGGTCAGCGTCGAGCCGCCCGTCTGCGCGTGGAAGCGCAGCGCGAGCGCCTTCGGATTCGTGGCGCCGAACCGCTCCTTCATGATCCGCGCCCACAGCCGGCGCGCCGCCCGGAACTTCGCCACCTCGACGAAGAAGTCGTTGTGCGCGTTGAAGAAGAAGGACAGGCGCGCGCCGAAGTCGTCCGGCGACAGCCCCGCCGCCACCGCCGCGGCGCAGTAGGCGATCCCGTTCGAGAGCGTGAACGCGAGCTCCTGCACCGCCGTCGCCCCCGCCTCGCGGATGTGGTAGCCGGAGATCGAGATCGTGTTCCAGCGCGGGATCCGCTCCGCGCAGTAGCCGAACAGGTCGGTCGTCAGCCGCATCGACGGCTTCGGCGGGAAGATGTAGTTCCCGCGCGCGACGTACTCCTTGAGGATGTCGTTCTGCACCGTCCCGCGCAGCTCGGCCGGCGCGACGCCCTGCTCCTCCGCCACCAGCTCGTACAGGAGCAGCAGCAGCGACGCGGGCGCGTTGATCGTCATCGACGTGGACACCTCGCCGAGCGGGATCCCCTCGAGCAGCACGCGCATGTCGGCGAGCGAGTCGATCGCGACGCCGGTGCGGCCGACCTCGCCGAGCGCGCGCGGGTCGTCCGAGTCGTAGCCGAGCTGCGTCGGCAGGTCGAACGCGATCGAGAGCCCCGTCTGCCCCGCGCTCAGCAGGTACCGGTAGCGCTCGTTCGACTCCTCCGCCGACGCGAAGCCCGCGTACTGGCGGATCGTCCACGGCCGGCCGCGGTACATGTCGCGGTAGGGGCCGCGCGTGAACGGGTACTCGCCCGGCTTCTCTGCGTCGGGCGGGCCGTAGACGGGCTCGAACTCCATCGGTGACAATCGTATGGACGTGGTCGCGTGCACGCCGCACCCGGGCTTCGGCAGCGTGCTGCTGCGGAACGGCGCGCAGCGGCGGATCGTCGATCTCGCGACGTGCCGGAGCCGCGCGCTAGGGCCGGGGACGACGGTCGCGCTCCGCGGCGACACGCGGGCGATCCGCGTCGGCGGCAGGACGCTCGTCGCCGCGCCGCGGGGCAGCGACCTCGCGGCGCTCGGCTCGAGCCCGGACCGGAAGTGGGTGCTGTTCGCGGTCGATCCGATGGCGTCGGTGTCGGTCGCCGCCGACGGCCTGAAGGTGCAGGCGGTCTCGGTGCGGACGAAGCGGGTGCGGACGATCGCGACCGGGCTTGTCTACGGCGACTACCGCGCCTGGTGCGGCAACCGGCTCGTGATGACGGCGGGCGGCGACCGGATGTCGACGCACCACAAGTGGCTGCTCGTCGCCTCGCCGCCGGCCTGGCGGGTGCGCGTGCTCGTACGCGACCCGAGGCGCGCCTTCGGCGCGCTCGCGTGCGACGGCGACTCGGTCGTCGTCCAGTCGGCACGCGACAGCGGCGACGACTACACGAAGGCCGGGCAGTGGTCTCTCTGGCGCGTCTCGCTCGCGACCGGCGCGCTGCACCGGCTGACGGCGCCGCCGCCGGGCTCGGACGACGACTCGCCGCGGGTGACGCCCGGCGGCAAGGTTATGTTCGTCCGCACCCGCGCTCACGTCGGCACGCTCTACGGCCTCGGCGCCGGGCCGCTGCTGCGCGTCGGCCGCGACCCGGACGAGTACTACGGGCACCGCGGCTGGCCGAACGTCAGCCCGGTAGCCCGGCGATGATCTCCTCGTCGCGGCGCGCGAGCCCGGCGTAGCGGCCGCCGGCGAGCATCAGCTCGTCGTGCGTCCCGCGCTCGACCACCTCGCCGCGGTCGAGCACGACGATCTGGTCGGCATCGCGGACGGTGGAGAGCCGGTGCGCGATCGCGATCGTCGTCCGCCCCTCGGCGAGCCCGTCGAGCGCCTCCTGCACGAGCCGCTCCGTCTCCGTGTCGAGCGAGCTCGTCGCCTCGTCGAGCACGAGGATCGGCGGGTTGCGGAGGATCGTCCGCGCGATCGCGATCCGCTGCTTCTCGCCGCCGGAGAAGCGGTAGCCGCGCTCGCCGACGACGGTGTCGTAGCCCTCCGGCAGCGCGGCGATCACGTGGTGGATCCGCGCCGCCATCGCCGCGCGCTCGATCTCGGCGTCGGTCGCGTCGGGCTTCGCGAAGCGCAGGTTCTCGCGCACCGACGCGTGGAAGAGATAGGTCTCCTGCGAGACGACGCCGACGAGCGACGCGAGCGCGGCGAACGAGAGGTCGCGCAGGTCGACACCGCCGATCGAGACGCTGCCGCGCTCGACGTCGTAGAGCCGCGCCGCGAGGTACGCGAGCGTCGTCTTGCCGGAGCCGGTCTCGCCGACGAGCGCCGTGGTCGTCCCGGCCGGAACGCGGAAGGAGACGTCGCGCAGCGTCCAGTCCTCTCCGTAGCGGAACCAGACGGCGTCGAAGACGACGTCGCCGGCGGCGGCGACCGTGCGGGCGTCCGGCTTCTCCTCGATGTCGACCGGATGGTCGAGGTACTCGAAGATCCGGTCGAAGAGCGCGAGCGACGTCTGCACGTCGAGCGAGACGCCGAGCAGCGAGCCGACCGGGAAGAACAGCCGCGCCTGCAGCGTCGTGAAGGCCACGATCGTCGCGATCGAGACGACGTGCGTCAGCCCGCCGAACCAGTAGATCGCCGCCGGCATGACGGAGAAGCTCGTCTGGATCGTCGCCATCACCCAGCGTCCCGCCATCCGCTGCCGCACCTCGAGCTCCGCCAGCCGGAGCGAGTCGCGCTCGAAGCGGTCGGCGAGCTCGGCCGTCCGCCCCATCGTCTTGCCGAGCAGAATCCCGCTGACCGAGAGCGATTCCTGCACGAGGCTGGAGATGTCGGCGAGCGTCTCCTGCGTCGTCTTGGCGATCCTGCGGCGCTCGTCGCCGACGCGGCGGGTCAGGAAGACGAAGACGGGGACGAGCGCGAACGCGAAGAGCGAGAGCTCCCAGCTCAGCGCGAGCATGCCGACCATCGTCGCGATCACGGAGGTGACGTTCGACGCGATCGACGTCGCCGTGTTCGTGACGACGCTCTGCACGCCGCCGATGTCGTTCGAGATCCGCGACTGCACCTCGCCGGTGCGCGTGCGCGTGAAGAACGCGAGCGACAGCCGCTGCAGGTGCCGGAACACCTGCGCGCGCAGATCGTGCATCACGCGCTGCCCGACCTGGTTCGAGAGCAGCGTCTGGATCACGCCCAGGATCCCGGTCGCGACCGCGACCGCGATCATCCCGCCGGCGAGCCAGGAGAGGCGCGTGTCCTGACGCGCCGCGATCGCCTCGATCACGCCGCGCAGCAGGAACGCCGGCACGACGCCGAGCGCCGCGGAGACGACGATCAGCGCGAGCAGGCCGCCGAGGCGGGCCCGGTAGGGCGCGAAGAGCGCGACGACGCGGCGCAGGTTCGCGCGCCGGACGTCGGGGTCGGCGGGCCGCTCCGGGGCCTCGAGCGGGCGTCTCCAGTGCATGTCGGACACGCGATCCAGCGTACGCCGTCGGGCACTATCAGGGACGTGCGCGTCACCGTCCGCCTCTTCGCCGGCCTCCGCGAGCGCGCGGGGGTCGCCCGCGTCGAGCTCGACGACGTCGCACGCGCCGGCGACGTCTGGGCCCGGCTCGAGCTGGGCGACGAGCCCGGCGGCCTCATGTACGCGGTCAACCGCGAGTACGTCGAGCGGTCGCACGAGCTGCGCGACGGCGACGAGGTGGCGCTGATCCCGCCCGTCTCCGGCGGCTCGCCGGCCTTCGTGATCACGCCCGAGCCGCTCGACGTCGCGCGCGTCGTCGCGGCGGTCGAGGACGACGAGGCCGGCGGGATCGCCTCGTTCGTCGGCACCGTCCGCCGCTCCTCGCGCGGGCGCGACGTGCAGTACCTGGAGTACGAGGCGTTCGAGGAGATGGCGGAGCCGATGCTGGAGCGGCTCGGCGCCGAGCTGACCGGGAAGCACGGCCTGTCGCGCGTCGCGATCCACCACCGCGTCGGCCGGGTCGAGATCGGCGAGCCGAGCGTCGTCATCGCCGTCTCCGCGCCGCACCGCGCCGCTGCGCTCGAGGCCTGCCGCGAGGCGATCGACACGCTCAAGGAGACGATCCCCCTCTGGAAGAAGGAGGTCTACGCGGGCGGCGAAGAGTGGATCGGCAGAGGCTCGTGAGCGCGAGATCCGTCCGCAACTCGCTCGAGCGCGTCGGCTCGGTCGCGCTCGCGATCGGCCTCGCGGCGCTCAAGTACGGCTTCGTCTTCGCGAAGTTCTTCTCCTTCTTCATCTCGGTCGCGGCGTTCTCGTTCTGGTTCCACAGCTGGTCGTTCGCGTTCGGCTTCGTGCTGCTGATCGCGGTGCACGAGCTCGGGCACGTGTTCGAGGCCCGGCGCCAGGGGCTGCAGGTCTCGATGCCGACGTTCATCCCGTTCATCGGCGCCTACGTGACGATCGAGCGCGCCGGGCTGACGCCGTGGAAGAACGCGCTGATCTCGCTCGCCGGGCCGTTCGTCGGCGGCATCGCCGCGGCCGTCGTCTGGGCGGTCGGCTCGGCCCGCGGATCGGAGATGCTGGAGGTGCTCGGCAACATGGGCTTCCTGCTGAACGCGTTCAACATGCTCCCGATCGGCTTCCTCGACGGCGGCCAGACGCTGCGCGCGGCGCGCGAGGCGTGGCGCATGCCGGTGATCCGCTTCGAGGGCGGCATCCCCGTGCAGGCGTTCGCGCCCGACCGGCAGCGCGCCGTGCTGATCGGCTGCCTCTACGTCACGGTCGCCGCGCTGCTCGTGCTCGGCATGCTCGCCTCCCGCGTCAACGGAATGCTGTGATCGACGACCGCGAGCTGCTCGACGAGACGCACCAGGAGCTCGCGCGGCTCCGGCAGCACACGGAGCTGATCGCCGACGAGTTCTTCAGCGGCTTCGAGAAGGTCGAGCAGATCGACCGGCCGGCGGTCTCGATCTTCGGCTCGGCGCGCGTGCGCGAGGGGGCGGCCCCGTACGACGACGCGCGCGGAACGGCGAGGCTCTTCGCCGAGGCCGGCTGGGCGGTCGTCACCGGAGGCGGGCCGGGCGTGATGGAGGCCGCGAACCGCGGCTGCAAGGAGGGCGGCGGCCTCTCCGTCGGCTTCAACATCGAGCTGCCGCACGAGCAGCACGTGAACCCGTACCTCGACGTCGCGATGACGTTCCGGCACTTCTACGCGCGCAAGACGATGTTCGTGAAGGCGGCGGAGGGGTTCGTCGTCTTCCCCGGCGGCTTCGGCACCGCCGACGAGCTGTTCGAGTCGCTGACGCTGATCCAGACCGGCACGGTGCGGCACTTCCCGGTCGTGCTGTTCGGCAGCGGCTTCTGGAACCCGCTGCTCGCGTGGATCCGCGACCAGGCGCTGCCGCTCCAAATGGTCTCGCCCGAGGACATCGAGCTGCTGCACGTGACGGACGACGCCGACGAGGCGGTCCAGCGGGTGCTCGAGTGCTACGAGCAGCGCTGCGCGGACGTGCCGCACGCGCCGCACAAGGCCGACGCGCAGTAGCGGCGCGGGCGGCCGTCCGTCCGGCCGGGCGCGGATGCTGCCCGGATGCCTCGCGGCCGCAGCGCTTCCCGCCCCAGCTGGCCCTGCTCGTGGAGCAGCTGCCCGGCTCGTTCGTGTGGACGGCCGACCGCGAGCTGCGCTTGACGTCGATCGCCGGCGCCGCGCTGCCCGTGCTCGGGATCGGAGATCCGGCGGAGGTCGTCGGCCGCGGGCTGGCGGAGGTCGTCTCGGGCACGACCGACCGCGGGGCGGCGATCGTCGACGCGCACCGGCGGGCGCTCGGCGGCGAGCCGACGACCTTCACGGAGAGCACGAGCACGTGGACGTTCGACGTGCACGTCGAGCCGATCCGCGAGGGCGACGAGATCGTCGGCGCCGGCGGGATCGCCGTCGACGCGTCGAAGCGGCGGCTCGCGGAGCGCGCGCTCGTCGAGTCGGAGGCGCGCTTCCGCACGCTCGTCGAGCGGCTGCCGATCTGCACGTACGTCAACCCGCTCGGCCTGCCGATCCGGACGACCTACATCAGCCCGTACATCGAGCGGCTGCTCGGCTTCCCGGCGCGGCGCTGGCTCGAGGAGGACGACTTCTGGGTCGAGCGCCTGCATCCGGACGACCGCGAGCGCGTGCTCGCCGGCGCGCTGCGCACGCACAAGGCCGGCGAGCCGTTCCGCGGCACGTACCGGATGCTGCACGCGGACGGCGGCGTCGTCACCGTCCTCGACGAGACGGTGCCGGTCGCCGACGAGCGCGGCGAGCCGCTCTTCCTGCAGGGCTTCTTGCTGCCGATCGACTCCTGAACGCGTACCGTTCCGGCGTGGAGCTGCGCGACCTGCCGTCGGTGGACGAGCTCGCCCGCGGCGTCGACGATCCGCTCGCGATCGACGCGGCGCGCGCGGTGCTCGCACGCGCACGCGAGGAGATCCGCGCGGGCGGCGAGCCGGGCGACCTGCCCGGGCGGCTGCAGGAAGAGCTGCGCGCGACGCGGGCGCAGTCCCTGCGGCGGGTGCTGAACGCGACCGGCGTGCTCGTGCACACGAACCTCGGCCGGGCGCCGCTCGCGGAGGAGGCGCTCGCGCAGGTGATCGAGGCGGCGCGCGGCTACTCGAACCTGGAGCTCGACCTCTCGAGCGGCGCCCGCGGCTCGCGCCAGGACCACGCGGCCGCGCTCCTGCGCCGGCTGACCGGCTTCGAGGCGGCGCTCGTCGTCAACAACAACGCCGGCGCGATGCTGCTCGCGCTCGCCGCGCTCGCCGAGGGGCGCGAGGTGGTCGTGTCGCGCGGCGAGCTGATCGAGATCGGCGACGGATTCCGCATCCCCGACGTGCTCGCGCGTTCCGGCGCGCTGCTCGTCGAGGTCGGCACGACGAACCGGACGCGCGCCGCCGACTACGAGCGCGCGATCGGCCCGGAGACGGCGCTGCTCCTGCGCGTGCACCAGTCGAACTTCCGCGTCGTCGGCTTCGCGGAGCAGCCGCGCGTCGACGAGCTCGCGGCCGTCGCGCAGCGCCACGGCCTGCCGCTCGTCGACGATCTCGGCAGCGGCGCGCTCGCCGACCTGCCGGGCGAGCCGCGCGTGCGGGAGTCGCCGGCGGACCTCGTCTGCTTCTCCGGCGACAAGCTGCTCGGCGGCCCGCAGGCAGGGATCGTCGTCGGCCGGGCGGAGCTGGTCGAGAGGCTGCGCCGCCATCCGCTGCAGCGCGCGCTGCGGATCGACAAGCTCTCGCTCGCCGCGCTGGAGGGGACGCTGCGGCTCTACCTCGACGCGCCGGAGCGGATCCCGGTGCTGCGCATGCTCCGGCAGGACGCCGCGGCGGTGCGGGCCCGGGCGAAGCGGCTCGCCGCCGCCTGCGACGGCACGGTCGAGGAGACGGTCGGCCGCGTCGGCGGCGGCGCGCTACCGCTCGCCGAGCTGCCGAGCTTCGCGTGCGCACTGGACGAGTCGCTGGCGGCGCCGCTGCGCGCGAACGACCCGCCGGTGCTCGGCATCGTCCGCGACGGCCGGCTCCTGCTCGACTGCCTGGCGCTGACGGATGCCGAGGCAGACGAGGCCGCCGCGGCCGTGGCTGTTGCCCGGCAGACGGCCGGTACCTAATACGCAAACGAAACTGTGACGATTCGTCCACAGCGAGAATCGCTGACCGTGTGGACGGGCTGCGGACAGGCTGTGACGGTTTCGTGTGCGTAATAGGTACCGGCCGGTAGGTTCGAGCCATGCCGCTGACGATCGGGACCGCCGGGCACATCGACCACGGCAAGACGACGCTCGTCGAGGCGTTGACCGGCAAGAACACCGACCGGCTGCCCCAGGAACGCGAGCGCGGGATCTCGATCGACCTCGGCTACGCGCCGCTCGAGCTGCCCGACGGCCGGCGCGTCTCGGTCGTCGACGTCCCCGGCCACGAGCGCTTCGTCCGGACGATGGTCGCCGGCGCGACCGGCATCGACCTCTTCCTGCTCGTCGTCGACGCGAACGAGGGCGCCCGCCCGCAGACGCACGAGCATCTCGCGATCCTGCGCCTGCTCGGCGTCGAGCGCGGCGTCGTCGCGTTGACGAAGACCGACGTCGCCGACGCCGAGACGGTCGAGCTCGCCCGCGCCGAGGCGGAGGAGCTCGTCCCCGGCGCGCCGGTCGTCGCCGTCAGCGCGCGCACCGGCGCCGGGCTCGACGAGCTGCGCGCCGCGCTCGGGGCCGTCGCCGAGGAACGGCCGCGCGACGACGCCCCCACACGGCTCTACGTCGACCGCGTCTTCTCGCTGCGCGGGATCGGCACCGTCGCGACCGGCACGCTCTGGTCGGGGACGATCGGCGAGGGCGACGTGCTCCGCGTCGAGCCGACCCACGCCGACGTGCGCGTGCGGAGCGTGCAGGTGCACGACACGGCCGTCGACCGCGCCGAGGCCGGCCAGCGCGTCGCGGTCTCGCTCCCGGGCGTCGAGCGGAGCGAGCTCCGCCGAGGCGACGCGCTCGTCGCGCCGGGCGCCTACCCGACGAGCTACCGCCTCGACGTCGCGCTCGACGAGCTGCGCGAGATCCCGCCGCACGTGCAGCTGCACCACGGGACGGCGACCGTCGTCGCCCGCGTCGCCCGCGCCGGCGACCGCTTCGCCCAGCTGCGCCTCGAGCGGCCTGTCGTCGCCGCGCGCGGCGACCGCGTCGTCCTCCGCGCCGGCACCACCGTCGGCGGCGGCGTCGTGCTCGACCCGGCGCCGCCGCGCCACTCCGACGCGGGCCGGATGGAGGCGGCCGAGCGCGGCGAGGCGCTGCTGTACGCGCCGGTCCGCGCCGACGAGCTGCGCCGCCGCGGCCTGGCCGTCGAGGGCGACTGGGCCTACGCGCC
The DNA here is from genome assembly GCA_035708345.1 of Gaiellaceae bacterium. GTDB lineage: Bacteria > Actinomycetota > Thermoleophilia > Gaiellales > Gaiellaceae > Palsa-739. Next base: position 7,643 of record DASSSR010000007.1, on the reverse strand, counting down.
CACGTGGCTGGAGGAGCTGCAGGCCTCGCTCGAGCGCGCGCTCGACGCAGCCGACCCGCTCGACCCGGGCGTCCCGGTGCCGTCGGAGCCGTGGGCGGACGCGATCGTCCCGCAGCTCGGCTACGAGCGCCGCGGCGCCAGGCTCTACCGCCCCGGCGCGGCCGCGACGCTCGACGGCCGCGAGGAGGCCGCACGCGCGCTCGAGGCCACGCTCGGCGCCGAGCCGGTGAAGGCGGACGACGCCGCCCTCGCCCGCCACCTCGAGCAGCAGGGGCGGCTCGTCCGGCTCGGGGACGGCACCGTCGTCTCGCCCGCCGCCTACGCACGGGCGCGCGAGGCGCTGCACGACGGGATCACGCTCGCGCAGTTCCGCGACGCGCTCGGCGTCGGCCGCAGGGCGGCGCAGCTCTACCTCGAGCGCTTCGACGCGGACGGGGTCACGCGCCGCGTCGGCGACGCGCGGGTGCTGCGGCGGCGACGATGACCGTCCGCGGGCTGATCGAGCGCTACAACGCGGCGTGGAACGCGCAGGACCTCGACGCGATCGACGCTCTCCACCACCCCGGGATCGTCTTCCACAACCACACCGCCGGCGAGCGGGTCGAGGGCGCCGCGGCGTTCCGCGAGCACATCGCCCGGATCTTCCGGAACAGCCCCACCCTCCGGTTCACGACCCGCTCGCTCCGCGCCGGGGAGGACTTCGCCGTCTGCGAGTGGACGGCGACCGTCGAGCGCGACGGCGGCCGGCTCGAGTGGGACGGCGTCGACGTCTTCCCGCTCCGCGAGGGCCTGATCGCCCGCAAGGACGTCTACTCGTCCTCGCACCGGCCGCGCCGAGCCTAGCCCGTTACGATCCGTCGGCGTGTCGGTCGTCGCCCGGAACAACGTGCACCTCTCCGGCCGGCAGGGCGGGCAGCCGCTGGTGTTCGCCCACGGCTTCGGCTGCGACCAGAACATGTGGCGGCACGTCGCGCCCGCCTTCGAGGACGAGTACCGGATCGTGCTCTTCGACCACGTCGGCGCCGGCGGCTCCGACCTCGCCGCCTACGACCGGACGAAGTACGCCTCGCTCCAGGGTTACGCGGACGACATCCTCGAGCTCTGCCGCGAGCTCGAGCTGCACGACGTCGTCTTCGTCGGCCACTCGGTGAGCGCGATGATGGGCGTGCTCGCGGCGGCGAAGGAGCCGGAGCGATTCGCCAAGCTCGTGCTCGTCGGCCCGTCGCCCCGCTACCTCGACGACGCCGACTACAGCGGCGGCTTCACCGAGGAGGACATCGAGGGCCTGCTCGACTCGCTCGACAGCAACTACCTCGGCTGGTCGGCCGCGTTCGGCCCCGTGATCATGGGCCGCCCGGACCGGCCCGAGCTGGGCGAGGAGCTCACGAACAGCTTCTGTCGCACCGACCCGGAGATCGCGAAGCACTTCGCGCGCGTCACCTTCACCTCCGACAACCGCGACGACCTCGAGCGCGTCCGCACGCCGGCGCTCGTCCTCCAGTGCAGCGACGACGTGATCGCGCCGACCGGCGTCGGCGAGTACGTCCACGCGCACCTGCCGAACAGCGAGCTCGTCTACCTGCGCGCCGCCGGCCACTGCCCGAACCTGAGCGCGCCGGAGGAGACGATCGCGGCGATCCGCGCCTTCCTCTGAGATGCCGCAGCGCTGCGACGACCTCACCGGGCTGCTCGAGGAGAGCGCGGAGGAGCTGTACGAGCAGGCGCCGGTCGCCTACGCGTCGTCGCTGCCGGACGGGCGGATCGTCAAGGCGAACGAGACGCTGCTGCGCTGGACGGGCCGCGGGCGCCGCGAGCTGCTCGAGCGCTGCCGGCTGCACGACCTGCTCGCGCCGGGCGCGCGCATCTACTACGAGACGCACTACGCCCCGCTTCTGCAGATGCAGGGCGAGGTGCGCGAGATCGCCGTCGAGCTCGTCCGGCCCGACGGCGGGCGCCTGCCCGTGCTGATGAGCTCCGTGCTCGTCCGCGACGAGGAGGGGCGCGGCCGGCTCGTCCGGTCGACCTTCTTCGACGCCTCCGAGCGGCGGCGCTACGAGCGGGAGCTGCTGCGCGCCCGCGCCGACGCGGAGTCGCGGGCGCGGGCGGCGCTCGCGCTCGGGCACGTCGAGGACGGCGTCGTGCTCGTCGGGCCGACCGGCCGCGTCGAGGTGCTGAACCCGGCGGCCGAGCGGATCTTCGGCGTCGCCGCCGACAGCGCGCTCGACCGCGCCGCCGACGAGGCGATCCCCGGCTGGTCCGCCGTCGCCGCCGCCGGCGCCGGCGAGGTCGTGCCGGTCGAGCGGGACGGGCACGAGCAATGGCTCGACGTCGCCGCGACGGAGGCCGGCGACGCGGTCGTCTACACGATCCGGGACGTCACCGCCGACCGCCGGCTGGAGCGGATGCGCACCGATCTCGTCGCGATCGTCTCGCACGAGCTGCGCACGCCGCTGACCGGCGTCTACGGCGCCGCCACGACGCTGCTCGCGCGCGACGCCGAGCTCGGCGCCGACGGGCGGCGGACGATGCTCGAGCTGCTCGTCGAGCAGGCGCGGCGGCTGGCGACGATCGTCGACCAGATCCTCCTGACGAGCCGGCTCGAGACCGGCAACGCGGAGGTCGGCGCCGAGGTCTTCGACCTCGCCGACGTCTTCGTCGACCTCGGCCGCGCCGCGACGGGCGAGACGCACCGGCTGATCGTCGACGTCGAGCCCGGCATCCGCGTCCGCGGCGACCTCGACCGCCTCCGTCAGGTGGTGACGAACCTCGCCGACAACGCGCTCAAGTACTCGGGCGGCCCCGTCCGCTGCGCCGTCGAGACGCGGGAGCTGGCGGCACGGATCACCATCAGCGACGAGGGGCCCGGGATCCCGCCGGGCGAGCAGGAGCGGATCTTCGAGAAGTTCTACCGCCTCGACCCGGCCCAGAGCTCCGGGGTCGGCGGCACCGGGCTCGGGCTCTACATCGCGCGTGAGCTCGTCGAGCGGATGGACGGCCGCGTGGGGCTGCTGCGCCGCGACGGCGGCGCCACGTTCTACGTCGACGTGCCGCTCGCGTAGCCGCCGCCGGGCGTCTCGATCCGGACGACGTCGCCGCCGAGGATCGCCACGGTGCGTACTCTGCATCGCCGTGCCGGTGCGCGCCTTCCTCTTCGACTTCGACGGGCTGATCCTCGACACCGAGACGGCGTCGCGCGCGGGCTGGCGCTGGCTGTACGAGCAGCACGGCCACGCGCTTCCGGACGAGCTCTGGATCACGCTCGTCGGCACGACCGGCGGCTGGGACGTCTGGGGCCACCTGGAGGAGCTCGTCGGCGCGCCGGTCGACCGGGAGACGTGGAACGAACGACGCTACGAGCACGAGCTGTCGCTGCTCGAGGCGGAGCAGCTGCGGCCCGGGATTCTCGACTACCTGTCGTTCGCGCGCGAGCGCGGGCTGAAGCGGGCGATCGTGTCGAGCTCGTCGCGCCGCTGGATCGACATGCACCTCGAGCGGCTCGAGCAGACGGTCGGCTGGGACGCGATCGTCACCGCGGACCGCGACCAGGCGCGCGCGAAGCCGAGCCCGACGATGTACCTCGAGGCGCTCGGGCTGCTCGGAGTCGGCGCGGAGGAGGCGGTCGTGTTCGAGGACTCGCCGAACGGCGTGCGCGCCGGCAAGGCGGCGGGGATCTTCGTCGTCGGGATCCCGAACGACGTCACGCGCGACGTCGGCCTCGCCGAGGCCGACCTGGTGCTCGACTCGCTGGCCGAGCTGCCGCCGACCGACCTACTGCAGCGCGCGAACGGCGGCCGTCGCGAGCGCGCCGCAGAGGACGACGAGCCAGAACGGCGCCCGGGCGAGCACGAGTAGGACGCCCGCGCCGACGCCCGCGAGCCGCGCGTCGACGACGAAGTGGCGGCCGCTCGCGAACGTCTCGGTGACGACGAGCGCGGCGAGGATCGCCGGTGCGATCGATCCGAGCAACGCGTCGAGCGCCGCCGGCAGCCGCCGCTCCGCGACGCCGACCGGGCCGACCGCCTTCAGGAGGACGGTGCCGACGCCGACGGCCGCGACGGTCGCCCAGCCGGTGCTCACGGCCGCCTCCCGAGCAGGACGGCGGCGGTCGCCGCGACGATCGGGACCCCCGGCGGCGTCAGCGGGATCAGCACCGCCGCGATCGCCGCGCCGAGCACCGCGACCCGCACGTGCCGACGCGAGCCGAGCTGCGTCGCGAGCAGCGCGACGAAGAGCGCGGCGAAGGCGCCGTCGAGGCCGAAGGCCGACGTGTCGCCGATCGCCTGGCCCGCGAGCGCGCCGACGGCGGTGCCGCCGACCCAGGCGACCCAGAGGGTCGCGCCGACGCCGAGCAGCACGGGCAGGTCGCCGCGCGAGAGCGCCCACGACTCGTCGACGACGAGCTGCGCCTGCGCGAACCGGCGCGCGACGGAGCCGCGGAAGGAGCGGGAGACGCTGATCCCGATCGGCGCGTAGCGCGCGTTCAGGAGCAGCGCCGCCGCGACGGCCGCCGCCACGCCGCCGCCCGCGCCGAGCACGGAGACGGCCGCGACCTGCGAGGAGCCGGCGAACGTCGTCGCCGACATCACGACCGCCGCGAGGGCGTCGACGTGCGCCGCCCGGGCGAGCACGCCGAACGAGGCGCCGAGCGCGGCGGCGGCTGGTAAGAGCGGCAGCGCGAGCCGGATCCCCCTACGCATGCCGGCTCCGGAACCGCCGCGCCTTCGCACGGTTGCCGCACACGGCCATGTCGCACCACTGGCGCGAGTGGTTGCGCGCGTTGTCGACGAACGCCCACTGGCACGTGTCCGAGCGGCACGCCTTCAGCCGGGCGAACGAGCCGTCGGCCATCGTCTGCGCGAGCGCGGCGAGCACGCCGGCGAGCCGGCTGCGCTCGTAGGAGCGGAACGCGAGCATGCCGTCCGCGAACCCGACCCGGAGACCGGCCCGGCGCGACGCCTCGTCGAGGACGCGCGACGCGTGCTCGACGTCCACCTCGATCCCGTTGTTCGCGCGCAGCAGCGCCCGAATCGCCTCGCGGATCCGGCGCGCGTGCGGATCGGCGAGCGCGTCCTCGCCGCCTTCGAGGTCGGCGGTGTTGACGAAGTCCCGGATCGCCTCCAACGGCCCCATAACCTGTGTTAGGTTAACACCGGTTATCCGACGAGGAGGCAGACGATGAGCTCGTACCGCACCGCGACGCTGGACGAGATCGCGGCCGAGAAGTGGCCGACCTGGATCCCCGTCCGGCATTACTTCGGGATCGACGCGTTCGGCGTCAATGCGTACCGGGTCGATCAGGGCGCGAGCGCCGTCCCCGAGCACGACGAGTCCGACAGCGGGCACGTCGAGCTGTACTACGTCGCGAGCGGCGGTGCGCGCTTCACGATCGGCGGCGAGGACGTCGAGGCGCAGGCGGGGACCTTCCTGTACGTGGACGATCCGGCGACGAAGCGGGCGGCCGTCGCGACGGCCGACGGCACCGTCGTGCTCGCGATGGGCGCGCCGCGCGGCCGCGCATACGAGGTGCGCGGCTGGGACACGCAATACCTCGAGGGCGGCGCGGAGTGATCGCGCGCGTCTGGCGCGGCGCCACCCTCGCGGAGGACGGCGACGCCTACGCCGCCTATCTCGAGGAGACCGGCATGCGCAACGCCCGCGAGATCCCCGGCAGCCGCGGCACGCTCGTCCTCCGCCGCAGCCGCGCCGGCTACGCCGAGTTCGAGACGATCCTCCTCTTCGAGAGCATGGAGGACGTCGAGGGCTTCGCCGGCGACGACCTCGACGCGGCGGTCTTCTTCGAGCAGGACGACCGCTACCTCGTCGAGAGAGAGCTGGAAGTGAAGCACTACGAGGTCGACGTCCACCTGACCAGCCCCCGAGCGAGCTAGCGCCGAAGGCGCTGGTGAGCGCGACCGCGCTCTCCGGTGCGCGCAGCTCCTCCTCCGCGCGAGCGCGCCTGCGCGCGAGCGGCTCCGCGCGAGCGATACGCTCCGCGGCGCCACGTGGAGCGGCGGGGCCCGGTGGCCCAGCGCGTCTTCAAAACGCGTCAGGCGGCGTAACCCGTCGCTGGGTCGGTTCGACTCCGGCGCCGCTCCGTGCGCTTCGCGTTCACCCCACTCCACCGCGGCGGCGAGGGCGCGCCGCTGCTGCTGCTGCACGGGTTCACGGACACCTGGCGGACGTGGGAGCTCGTGCTGCCGCGGCTGGAGCGGCGGCACACGGTGCTCGCGCCGACGCTCGCCGGCCACACGGGCGGGCCGCCGCTCGACGGCGCCCCGACGGAGACGGCGCTCGTGGAGGCGGTCGAGCGCCTGCTCGACGAGGAGCGGCTCGAGACCGTCGACGTCGCCGGCAACTCGCTCGGCGGCTACGTCGCGCTGCAGCTGGCGGCGCGCGGCCGGGCGCGCAGCGTCGTCGCGTTCGCGCCGGCCGGCGACGAGGAGGTGAGCCGCGAGACGCTGCCGTACTTCCGCTCGATCCGGCGCGTGCTCGAGCGCTCGGCGGGGATGGCCGACCGTGTCGTCGCGACGCCGGAGGGACGGCGGGCGGCGACGCGCGACCTGACCGTCCGCTTCGAGCACATCCCGGCGGAGCTGATCGCGCACCAGCTCGTCGGCGCCGCGCGCTGCCCGGCGGCGCTGCCGCTGATCGAGCGCGGCGAGCGCGGCGGGTGGCCGCTCGACGCGTCGCGGGTGACGTGCCCGGTGCGGATCGTCTGGGGCGCGGAGGACCGGCTGCTGCCGTGGCCGGCCGCAGCCGACCGCTGGCTGCGCGAGCTGCCGCAGGCCGAGCTGGTCGTGCTCGACGGCGTTGGCCATTGCCCGCAGCTCGACGTGCCGCCGGAGGCCGCGGAGCTGATCCTCGGCTTCCTCTAGTCGAGGGCGGTCCGCGCGGCGGCGAGCCGGTGCGGCTCGAGCCGGGCGCGCTGGTCTCGCGCCCGCTCGGCGAGCGCGCGCAGCTCCTCGTCCTCGCCGAGGGCGAGCCAGAAGGCGCGCTTCGCCTCGAGCAGCGTCGCGAGCCCGTCGAGCTCGACGAGCCGCGAGAGCGGCGAGTAGCCCGTCAGCTGCCCGTTCAGCTTCAGCCGGCCGAGCCGCTCCGCGAGCCGCGCACCGACGACGCGACCGCGCGACGGGCGCGCGCCCGCGCGCTCGAGCCGGCGGAGCAGCTCCCGCCGGTCGGCCTCGAGCTCCGTCGCGAGCTCGCCCAGGAAGCCGCCGAGCTCGCCCTCGCGGTTCGCGCGGAGCGCGCGGCGGCAGAGCTCGACCGCGACCGTCTGCTGGAACAGCTGGTCGTTGAGGTAGATCGGCAGGTAGCGGGTCACACGCAGACCTCGGCAGCCGCGCGCAGCTCGGCGACGCAGCGCGCGAGCCTCGGGTCGAGCCCGCGCCGCTCGGCCGCCTCGATCGCGGCGCGTGCGAGCGTCGCCGCGATCATCAGCGCGGTGCCGGCGGCCCTCCCGCGCTCGTCGACCGCGCGACCCGCCGTGTCGAGCCCCGCCGTCGCGAGCAGCAGCGCCGACACGACCTCGCGGTCGTGTACGTCGTCGCGCTCGACGTACGCCGACGCGACGTCCTCGCACACGCGCGCACAGCGGTGGAGCCGCGCCGCGAGCTCGCTCCTGGACGTCCCCTGCACCTGGGAGC
>DASSSR010000006.1:0-23915 GCA_035708345.1 Gaiellaceae bacterium | reverse complement strand
GGAAGCGGCTGCGGTACGCCCTTGAAGGGCCGGCGCTCGACGGAAAGGGCGGATGGCGCGATCTCCGCATCGACCGCCTACAACCGGCGGAGATCGGCGCGTGGCGCAAGCGCCTTCCCGAACGCAGCGCGTACGGAATCGTCAAGTCGCTTCGGCAGGTCTTGCACTACGCCGTCCGCGCGAAGCTGCTAGACGAGAATCCCGCGTCGCTGATCTCCAACCCCGAGCCGAAGCGTGGTGAGGTCCCGACATTCGCTCTCGACGAGCTCGACCTGATCGCGGGAGAGATGCTGCAGCGGTTCCGGGTGATCCCGATCTTTGCGTCGCTCACGGGGCTCCGGCCGTGCGAGTGGATCGCGCTCGAGCGGCGCGACGTCGACCTCAAGGCGGGCACCGTCGCCGTGCGGCGCGAGTACGTCGATGGAAAGGTCAAGCTCTACGGCAAGACGTCACGGTCGCTTCGCGTCGTTCCGTTGCCACAGCGAGCCGCTGACGCGCTCAGAGAGCATCCCACGCGGCTCGACACCCCGTTGCTATTCCCGGCGAAGAGGGGCGGCCATATCGACCTGCAGGCGTTCCGCTGGCGCGAGTGGGATCCCGCGATCAAGGCGGCGAAGATCCCGAAGCGCGTTCCCTACGCGATGCGGCACACCTACGCGAGCATGTCGATCGCGGCCGGCGTCAATCTGTTCGAAGTCGCGCGGTTCATGGGAACGAGCGTCGCGATGATCGAAAAGACGTACGGGCACCTGCTGCCGGACGCGCTCGACCGCACGCGCTCGGCGCTCGACTCGTTCATCGCAACGCAGGATGAAGTCCGCGATCAGTCCGCAAACGGGTCGGAACTGCATCAATCGAACAACGGGAGCTAGGCGACGGAAAGCGCCTGTTTGCAGGCAGAACTACAGACGGCTCCAACTGCCTCCCGCCGTCTGAGTGGACTGGAGGTCCCGAGTTCGAATCTCGGCGCCCCGACTGGAAGCAAGACCCCTTGTATCAATGGGAACGTGGTGGGATCCTCGGGTGACGTCCGGTCATCGCGAGGAGGCCGCCATGGCAACTGTCGTTTCGGATACACCGACCCAGCCCGACCAGGTCGGCTGGGCCCCGGGTCCCGCGGTCGTCGCGCTCGGGATCATCGCGCTCATCGGGGCGATCACGATCTCGGCGATCTTCCACTACACGAAGGTCGACGACGCGCTCAAGTTCTGGGCCGCGCTCACGGGCCTGGTCGGCGTCGTCACCGGCGCGTTCGTCGCGTACTTCTTCACGCGCACGACGGTGTAGACGGCGCAGACCGCCGCGCAGACCGCCCAGCAGCAGGCGGCGTCGCAGACTCAGGTCGCCGTCCAGACGGTGGAGGAGGTGCGCCGCGCCGCCGAGACGGCCGCTCAGACCGCCCGGGTCGCGACGAAGTCGGCGGAGACGAAGGATCGCGCGTTCGCGGCAACCCTCGGGATGATCTCCGACTACGGGCTGCTCGAGAGGGTGATGTCGCATCCGGCTGTGCGCGCCGCGCTCGAGCCCTGAGATGCCCGCCTCGCGCCGCATGTTCCGGCGAGACCCGCCGATGTACGCTTGGTCGATGAAGCTCGATCCGCGGGCGGACCGGCACCGGAAGGCCGCCGCGACGCACGAGGAAGCCGCCGACCGCCACGACGAGGCGGCCGAGCACTGGCTGGAGCGGGGGCAGGACGAGCGCGTCGATTTCGAGCGGCGGAACGCGGTGATCGAGCGCGACGCGGCGCAACTCGAGCGCGACCGCGCCGACTTCCTCGACGGCCGCTAGGCCCGCGGGGCTCCGCGGGTGGGCCGACCGGCCCATTGCCGCCCGGCTCGACCGGTCGTACCCTGACGCGCCGATGGACGACACGCAGCAGCAACGGCTCGTCGCGAACGAGGCCTTCTTCCGCTCCGTCAACGAGAACGTCGACGCCGCCGCGGAGCGCTTCGACCCCGGCGCGAACGGCTCCGCCTTCGAGTACCTGTGCGAGTGCGCCGACGCCGGCTGCGCCGCCCGCGTCGACATGACGCGCGAGGAGTACCTCGCGGTCCGCGCGCACCCGGCCCGCTTCCTCGTCCTGCCCGGCCACGACGCGCCGTCCGTCGAGCGGGTCGTCGCGCGCCACCGCTCGTACCTCGTGGTCGAGAAGCTCGCGCTCGCGAGCTAGCGAGCGACGAGCACGCGGCTCAGCCGGAGAGAGGCCCGGGCTCGAGCCGGCCAAGCTCGCCGAGAAGGCGGCCGAGCGCGGCCTCACCTCGCTGTAGGCGGCGAGGGCCCACGCACCCCCGGCGGCGACGAGCAGGAGCAGCGCGGCGGTGCGCACGCCGTCGTCGCTCCGCCCGGCGCTGTCGAGCCAGAGCACGAGCGGCGCGAGCCACGCCGCCGAGAAGCCTGGCCGCGCGAGCGCGAGCGGCACGAACAGCAGCACGAGGTAGTGGGGCCAGAGGATCGGCGTCGCGAGCAGCGCGACGCCGAGCGCCGCGACGAGCAGCCGTGCGTCGTCGCGCAGCAGCAGCGCGGCCGCCGCGAGCGCGGCGACGACGAGGAACGGCGTCAGCCGCCCGGCGCCGAGCGCGTAGAGCGAGTAGCTGTGCACGCCCGTCAGCCCGCTCAGCCGCCGCAGCAGCTCCGGGTAGTCGCGCAGGCCGGCGAAGCCGATCGCCGCCCAGGACACCGCGACCGCGAGACCGCCGACACCGGCCGAGATCGCCGCCGCCCGGAACCGACGCGTGCGGACGAGCCAGAGCCAGAGCGGCCAGAGGAAGAGCTTCGCCGTCACGATGCCCGCGACCAGCAGGGCGAGCACGACCGCCCGCTCGCGGTAGCGCCAGGCCGCGGCGACGCCGAGCAGGAGCAGCGGGCTGATCGTCCCGAGCCCGACGGCCGCGAAGACGGGCGCGGCGGCGAAGGCGGCGCCGTAGCACCACCGGTCGCGGACGCCGAGCAGGCGCAGCGCGAGCGCGACCGCGCCGAGCGACGCGAGCGCGAAGAGCAGCTTCGCGAGGCCGTAGGGCAGCAGCGAGAGCGGCGCGAACGCGAACGCGGTCACCGGCGGGTAGACGAACGGCGCGAACTGCCGGTCGGCGTGCGCCGGCAGCGAGGACAGTCGCGGGTACGGGGAATGCCCGTGCAGGACGGCGCCGCCCGCCGACCGGAAGGTGGCGAAGTCGGAGCCGTGGCCGCTCGGCGAGGCGACCCACCAGAGGCAGTACGCGACGATCAGCGCCGGCAGCAGGCCGCAGACGGCGGCGACCGCGCAGCGCGCGACGGCTCGTCTCAGCAGGACCGCGCGCTCTGCGACCACGAACGGTGAGAGCGGGGGAGCGGTCGCTTTCTTTCGCGCTCAGTCGCCGAGCGCGAGCCGCTCGCCCTCGCGGAGGCCGGCCGCGGCGCCGGCGGCGAGCTCGATCGTCACCTTCGCGCCGCGCGCGCCGGCGACGCGCCACGGGCGCAGCCCGCGCGCGACCTTCAGCACGCGCAGCTCGCCGTCGCAGAAGACCGCGTCGATCGGGAAGCGCATGAAGAACATGTGGATCGAGCCGCCGGGGCGGAAGAGCATTCCTTCGTCCTGCGCGAGCGACGCGCGTCCCATCAGGCCGCGGAAGCGCGTCCAGAACGTCGTCGCGAGCGCGCAGCGCGCGCAGACGACACGGCCGTCCTCCGTGCGCAGCGTCGTCACCTGCATCGTCGCCGTACCCCTTCGTAGTGATCTTCGCCACACGCGCGAAAGAACTCGCGGGACGCGCCCCTCTCAGCTCGCATCGGAACCACGGTCGACATCAGCGAAGCGAAGGGAGGTGCACTGCACGAGACGATCCTACGCGCCGCACGCGCAGAGGACGCGCAGACGATGGCGGAGTACGCGGCCATCCTCGCGTTCGTCGCCGTCGCGGCCGTCACCGCCTGGCAGTTGCTCGGCACTTCGGTGCTCGCGCTCTTCCAGCCGGTGGTGAACGCCTTCTAGGGCAACGCCTTTCGCAACGCAACAGCCGCAAACCAACGACCCGGATGGGGGAACCACAGATGCTCGAGTTCGCACTGCAGTGGGTGAAGGAGAACCTGAAGCGCGAGGACGGCCAGACGATGGCCGAGTACGGGATCATCCTCGCCCTGATCGCGATCGTCGTCGCCGCCGTGCTCCTCACGCTCGGCGGGAAGATCAGCGACACGCTCACGAACGTCATGAACTCCCTCTAGGAGCACTTCCTTCCACGCACCGGCGGCGGGCCGACCGCACGGCCCGCCGCCACACACATCACCAACACACGCCGCCATGACCCATCGCCGCCGCACACATCTTTCGCTCCGCGCAGAGCGCGGGCAGACCGCCGTCGAGTTCGCGCTGATCGCGCCGCTGCTGCTCGCGCTGCTGCTCGGGATCCTGCAGGGCGGGATCGCCTTCCGGAGCTACATCGCCGTCACCGACGCCGCCCGCGCCGCCGCCCGCAAGGCGGTGCTGCTGCGGGTCGGCAGCGTCACGACGACCGACGTCAAGCAGGCGGCCTACGACGCCGCCGGCGGGCTGAAGCAGGCGAACCTCGGCGTCGCGGTCAGCGACGCCGCCGACCCGGGCTTTGCGCACGCCGGCAGCACGGTGCAGGTGACCGTCACCTACCCGTACACGATCTCGATCCTCGGCATCGCAGTCTGCAAGAACTGCTCGCTCACGAGCACGATGAAGGACCGGCTCGAGTGACGCGCCGGCTCCTCGACGACCAGCGCGGCCAGGCGCTGCTGATGACGACGCTCTTCCTCACCGTCGTCATCGGCGCCGTCGCGATCACGCTCGACGTCGGCGAGTGGTACCGCGAGCAGCGCCAGGCGCAGGCGACGGCCGACGCCGCCGTCCTCGCCGGCGCGCAGGACCTGCCCACGAACCCGGCCGCGGCGATCTCCTCGGCGAAGTCGTACGCCGACCAGAACGGCGGCGGCGTCGCCGCGGCCGACATCTCGGTGACGAGCGACTGGCAGACGAACGACACGATCAGCGTCGCGGCGCGGCGCGCGGCGCCGGGCTTCTTCTCGAAGCTCTTCGGCATCTCGTCGGCGAACGTGAAGGCGACCGCCTCCGCGCGGGCGGCGGTGCCGGAGCAGGTGTTCGGCGCGGCGCCCATCGTCGTCAACAAGCTCCACCCGCTGCTGTCGGGCCCGGGCTGCCCGTGCTTCGACGTCGAGACGACGCTGCCGCTCTCGAAGACCGGCGCGCCGGGCGCCTTCGGGCTCGTCAACCTCGACCCGACCGCGAGCAACGGCAACCCGAACATCGCGCTCTGGGTCCAGTACGGCTACGACGGCTATCTCGACCTCGGGCCCTACGACTCCGACCCGGGCGCCTCGTTCAACGGCAACGACGTCAAGGGCGCGCTCGACGCCCGCATGGGCACCGAGCTGCTCTTTCCCGTCTACGACACGCTCACGAGCGGCGGGTCGAACGCGCAGTACGACGTGATCGGCTGGGTCGGCTTCCACCTCGACGGCTACTCGAAGAGCAAGGGCAACGACTACCAGCTGCAGGGCTACTTCACCCGCGTCATCTGGGACGGCCTGCAGAGCAAGACCAACCAGCACTACCCCGACTTCGGGGTCTACAGCGTCTCCCTCGTCAAATAAGGGACTTACACATGACCTACCGCATCCGCAACATCGTCGTCGCCGTCGGGCTCGCGCTCCTGGCGATGATGCTGACGCTCTTCTACGTGACGAACTACAAGCGCTCGGTGCAGAACGACGCGTCGAGCGTGCAGGTGTACGTCGCGGCGAAGGACGTCCCGGTTGGGACGTCCGGCACCGACCTGATCAAGCAGCACGCGCTGAAGCAGGAGTCGGTGCAGCGGCGCGACGTCGTCCCCGGTGCGATCTCGAGCCCGGACCAGGTCTCGGCGCTCGTGCTCAGCTCGCCGCTGTACGCAGGCGAGCAGGTGACGCTCCGCCGCTTCAGCGACGCGGCCGCCCAGGGCATCCGCGCGCAGCTGAAGGGGACGGAGCGCGCGGTCGAGGTCCCCGGCGAGCCGCAGCAGCTGCTGGTCGGGACGCTCGAGGCCGGCGACCACGTCGACCTCGTCGCGAACCTCCGCCTCGACTCGAACTCGTCCGCCGCGGCGACGCGCATCGTGCTGCGCGACCTGACCGTCCTCACCGCGCCGACCGACTCGGCGCTCGCCAAGGTCAGCTCGACGCAGAACGGCGGCTCCTCCGTGATCCTCGCCGTCAGCGACACGCAGGTGCAGCGGCTCTTCTACGTCCTGAAGAACGCCGACTGGACGCTCGAGCTCCGCCCGGTGGTCAACGCCGCCGACAGCAAGGAGCGCCTCGAGACACTCGAATCGATCCTGAGGGAGGGGCGATGAGCTCCACGATCCGCATCTACTTCACCGGCGACTGCGACGGCTTCGACGCGCTCCGCGCCTCGCTCGCGGAGAACGAGGAGCTGGACGTGGTCGGCGCCAGCCAGCAGGTCGCGGCGGCGACGTCGGCACTCACCGGCGGCCACCTCGACTGCGTGCTGCACGCCACCCGCGCGTCGACGTTCCCGTCGGCCGACGTGGCGGCGATCCGCGAGCACACGCGGGCGCCGGTGATCCTCGTCGCGTCCGGCGCCGAGGCGGCGTCCATGCTCGAGCAGGCGCTCGAGCAGGACGTCGCCGACGTCCTGCTGCTGCCGCAGCTGACGCACAACGTCGTCTTCGCCGTCCGCAAGGCGTCGCACGCGCGGCGCCAGCTGCAGACCGCCGCGCACCGCGGCCGCGTGATCACCGTCTTCTCGCCCAAGGGCGGGACGGGCAAGACCGTCATCTCGACGAACCTCGCCGCGCTGCTCGCGAAGCAGGAGGGCAGGCGGACGCTGCTGCTCGACCTCGACCTGCAGTTCGGCGACGCCGCGATCGTGCTCGGCCTCGAGCCGACGAAGACGATCTACGACCTCGTCGTCGCTCCGGGAGAGCTCGACTCGGAGAAGCTCGCCGGGTACGTGACCAAGCACCCGTGCGGGCTCGACGTGCTCGCGGCGCCGCTGCGGCCGGAGGACGCCGAGCTGATCGTCGAGAGCAAGGTGACGGCCCTGCTCGAGGTGGCGAGGACGTCGTACGACGCGATCGTCGTCGACACCTCGCCGTTCTTCCACGGGCCGATGCTCGCGACGCTCGACCGCACCGACCAGCTGCTCGTGCTCTGCGGGCTCGACGTGCCGACGCTGAAGAACGTCCGGCTCGCGCTGCAGACGCTCGAGCTGCTCTCGTTCCCCGCCAGCCGCATCCACTACGTGATGAACCGGTCGAGCGCGAACGTCGGGCTGAAGACACGCGAGGTCGAGGACGGGCTGAAGGTGAAGGTCGGCACCGAGCTGCCGATGGACCGCAGCGTCCAGGTCTGCGTCAACCGCGGCGAGCCGGCGGTGCTCGCGGAGCCGCGCTCGGAGTTCTCGCGCGGCGTGGCGGCGATCGCCAAGCAGGTGGCGCCGAAGGCGGCGGCGACGCCGCAGACGGCGAAGGGCAAGCGGATGCTGTCGTTCGCGAGGGCCTGAGATGGGGCTCCACGACCGGATCGCGAAGGGCACGCCGGGCGGCGCCGTCGCCGAGGCGACGGTCGAGGTCGCGCACGACCCCTACGCCGAGCTGAAGGTCGCGGTGCACCACGCGTGCATCGCGAAGCTCGGGCCGGAGCTCTTCAACGCCGACCCGCAGGACCTGAACGACCGCGTCTACAAGGCGGTCACCGAGGAGCTCGCGCTCAGCAACACGCCGCTGACGCGGGAGGAGCGGCGCGAGCTCGTCCGGCAGCTCACCGACGACATCCTCGGCTACGGCCCGCTCGAGCGCTTCCTCGCCGACGACACCGTCACCGAGGTGATGGTCAACGGCTGCGACCACGTCTACGTCGAGCGCTCCGGGAAGATCGAGCGGACGGCCGCGCGCTTCGTCGACGACGGGCACGTGATGCGCATCATCGACAAGATCGTCTCCCAGGTCGGCCGCCGCGTCGACGAGGCGTCGCCGATGGTCGACGCCCGCCTTCCCGACGGCAGCCGCGTCAACGCGATCATCCCGCCGCTCGCGCTGAGCGGGCCGACGCTGACGATCCGCAAGTTCTCGCGCGACCCGTACACGATCAACGACCTGATCGACTTCGGCTCGCTCTCGCCGCGCGCCGCGCAGTTCCTCGGCGCGTGCGTGAAGGGGAAGCTGAACGTGCTCATCTCCGGCGGAACCGGCACCGGCAAGACGACGATGCTGAACGCGATCTCCGCGTTCATCCCCGGCGACGAGCGGATCGTCACGATCGAGGACGCCGCCGAGCTGCAGCTGCAGCAAGACCACGTGATCACGCTCGAGTCGCGGCCGGCGAACATCGAGGGCGTCGGCGAGGTGAAGATCCGCGAGCTCGTCCGGAACGCGCTGCGCATGCGGCCCGACCGGATCATCGTCGGCGAGGTCCGCGGCGCGGAGACGCTCGACATGCTCCAGGCGATGAACACGGGCCACGAGGGCTCGCTGACGACGATCCACGCCAACTCGCCGCGCGACGCGCTCGCCCGCCTCGAGACGCTCGTGCTCACCGCCGGCGTCGAGCTGCCGCACCGGGCGATCCGCGAGCAGATCGCGAGCGCCTTCGACGTGCTGATCCAGATCCAGAGGCTCGTCGACGGCTCGCGCCGCGTCACGTGCGTGTCCGAGGTCGTCGGGATGGAGTCGGACGTCGTCACGCTGCAGGACCTGTTCGTCGCAGCGGCGCCGGACGAGGAGGACGCGGCGCGGGCGAAGCGGCTGCTGACGCCGCTGCGCGCGACGGGGCTGAAGCCGCACTTCCTCGAGAAGCTGACTGCGAACAACGTCGTCCTGCCGTCGGCCTTCTTCTCGGCGGACGACGAGGAGACGCGCGCTGCGTTCGCCGTCAACGGGTTCGGAGGCGCGCAGTGAAGCGGCGCGGCAAGCGCAGGCTCGTCCCCGCGATCGGCCTCGCCGCGCTCGCGGTCGCCGCGCCGGCGTCGGCCGGCGTGCGCATCGCCGGCGTCGACACGAGCGGGTACCCGGAGGTGCGGGTCACCGTCGTCGCGCCGGGGACGACCGCGGAGCCGCAGCTGCGCGAGAACGGCCTGCCGGCGACCGACCTGCAGACCGCGAATCTCGCCCGCTCGAAGAGCCTCGTGCTCGCCGTCGACCGCTCGCAGTCGATGACCGGTCGGTCGCTGCGCGACGCCACGGACGCGGCGCGCGCGTTCGTCGCCGCGAAGGCGGCGTCCGACCGGATCGAGGTGATCGCCTTCGGCCGCGACGCGATCGGCCTGACGAAGTTCTCGAGCTCGTCGGTCGACGCGGACGCCGCGCTCTCGGGCCTGACGGCGGACAGCCGCTCGGGCACCGCGCTCTACGACGCGGTCGTGCGCGCCGCGACCGCGCTGCGCCGGGAAGACCTGCCGAGCCGCGTGATCGTGCTCGTCACCGACGGCCGCGACGTCTCCAGCCGGGCGACGCTCGACCGCGCCGTCGCCGCCGCGCAGCACGCGCGGGCGGCGGTCTACGCGATCGGCATCGCGGGCCACGACTTCACGCCGGCGCCGCTGCGCGAGCTCGCCGCGCGCACCGGCGGGGCGTATCTGCAGGCGGCCTCGAGCGCCGACCTGCGCGCCCTCTACGACTCGCTCGGCGCGCGGCTCGCGCACACCTGGCAGCTCGAGTACCTGACTGCCGCCCGTCCCGGCGAGGACGTGCACCTCACCACGGTCGTCGGCGGCGCGCGGGCCTCCCGCGCGGTGACGCTGGACGCGCCCGGCCGGGCGGCGCCGGCCGCACAGGCGCCGGCGGTCCTGCCGCGCCACGTCTGGAGCTCGCGGCTCGGGCCCGGCGTGCTGGCGCTCGCCGTCGGCTTCCTCGTCCTGCTCGCGGCCGCCTTCGCCAACTCCGCCCGCAGCGGCAGCTGGCTGAACGCGCGGCTCGCGCCCCATCTCGGGCCGACTCAGCGGCGCGCGGGCGCGAAGCGGCGTCGCGAGGGCCGGACGCTCCGGCAGAAGGTCGTCGCCGCGACCGAGCAGTCCTTCGCCAACGTCAAGCAGTTCCGCTCGCTGCAGCGGCTGCTCACGCGCGCGGACCTGCCGCTGCTGGCGGCGGAGCTCCTGTACGCGTGCGTCGGCTGCGGCTTCGCCGTCGGGCTCGTCCTCGCGGTCGCCGGCCTCTCGCCGCTCCTGACGCTCGTCGTGATGATCGCGGCCGCGGCGGGCCCGGTCGCGTGGGTCGCCTACCGGGCGCGCAACCGGATGAAGGCGTTCGACAACCAGCTGCCCGACCTGCTGATCACGATCGCCGCGTCGCTGAAGGCCGGCCACTCGTTCCGGCACGCGATCCAGTCGGTCGTCGACGAGGGCGCCGAGCCCGCGGCGAAGGAGTTCCGGCGCGTGCTGACGGAGACGCGGCTCGGCCGCCCGATGGACGACGCGCTCGCGGAGATGGGCGAGCGGGTCGGCTCGAAGAACCTGACCTTCGTGCTCAACTCGGTGACGATCCAGCGCCAGATCGGCGGCTCGCTCGCCGGCCTCTTCGACATGGTCGGCGAGACCGTCCGGCAGCGGCAGCAGTTCGCGCGCAAGATCCGCAGCCTGACGGCGATGGGGCGGATGTCCGCGTACGTGCTCGTCGGCCTGCCGTTCGTCGTCGCGCTGCTGATCGATCTCGTCAGCCCTGCCTACATGTGGCCGCTCTGGCACACGAGCACGGGCCATCTGCTGATGGGGACGTCGCTCGCGATGATCTCCTTCGGCAGCCTCATCCTCAAGAAGATCGTCTCGTTCAAGGGGTAACCGATGCTGCTACTCGCCTCGTTCATGCTCGGGTTCGCCGTCTTCCTCGTCGGCGAGGTCGCGACGGCGCCGCAGCGCCGCCGCCACGTCGCGCTCAAGCGCGCCGCCCACTACGGCAAGGCGCGGGAGGAGGCCGACGCGTCGGTGCCGCGCTTCCGCGAGCGCGTGCTCGCGCCGGCCGTCGACCGGCTCGCGGCGCTGGCGCTGCGCGCGAACCCGAAGACGACGGTCGACGCGATCGGCGCCCGGCTGATCGCCGCCGGGCTCGCGACGCGGATTACGGCGTCGCAGTTCCTCGCGCTGAAGGCCGGGCTCGCGCTCGCCGGGACGCTCTTCGCGCTCGTCGCCGCGGTCGCCGTCTCGGTCGCCGCCGGCGTCCTGCTCGCGCCCGTCTGCGCCGGGATCGGCTTCTACCTGCCGGAGACGATGCTCTCGATGCGGATCAAGTCGCGGCGCGACCGGATCCGCTCGGAGCTGCCGGACGCGCTCGACCTGCTCGCCGTCTCGGTCGAGGCCGGGCTCGGGCTCGACGGGGCGATCTCGAAGCTGACCGAGCACATGGACGGCGCCCTCGTCGAGGAGTTCGCGCTGACGCTCGGCGAGATGCGGATCGGCGAGTCGCGCGCCGACGCGCTGAAGAAGCTCGCCGAGCGGGTGCCCGCGCCCGAGCTCGCCGCGTTCGTCCGCTCGGTGCTGCAGGCCGACCAGCTCGGCATCTCGCTCGGCCGGATCCTGCGCGTGCAGGCGGCCGACTCGCGCTTGCGCCGGCAGGCGGCGGCCGAGGAGAAGGCGATGAAGGCGCCGATCAAGATGCTCTTCCCGACGGCGCTCTTCATCTTCCCGTCGATGTTCGTCGTCATCCTCGGGCCGGCGCTCCTCAACATCACCAAGGTGCTGAGCTCCTGATGCCGCACGAGACCGAGACCGGGTTCGGCAGCGGCCTGCGGGCGCAGCTGACGCGCAAGCAGGGGGCCGAGGAGGCGGCGGAGGAGCCGATCGAGCCGGTCGCCGCGGCCGAGGACGAACTCGACGCGTTCGAGGAGCCGCCGGCGGCGGCCGTCGTCGCGCTCGCACCCGAGCCGCCGAGCCGGGAGTCGGAGGAGCTGGCGTCGCTGCGCTCGGACCTCGAGGCCGCGCTCGCGCGCGAGCAGGAGCTGCGCGAGGCGCTGCAGCACCAGGTCGAGGCGTACGAGCGCGAGCTCGCGGCCGGCCGCGACCTCGCGGTGCGGGAGGCGGAGGTCGAGCAGCACGCGTCGCGCGTCGAGCAGCTGCGGAACGACGTCGACGAGCAGGAGGTCGTGCTGAAGATCCAGCGCGAGCAGCTGGAGGCGGAGCGCGCGGAGGTCGCGGCCCAGCGCGAGCGGCTCGCGGCGGAGGAGGCGCGCGTGGCGGAGCTCGCCACGCACATGGACTCCCGCGTCGTCGAGCTCGAGTCGGCCGACCAGGAGCGCGCCCAGGCGTCGGCGCACCTCGCGCAGCAGCTGGCCGCGCTCGCCGAGCGCGAGCGCGAGCTGAAGCGGGAGCGCACCGCGATCGACGCGGCACGGCAGGAGCAGGAGACGCGTCTCGCGGCGCGGGAGCACGCGCTGCGCGAGCTGGACGGAGCGACGCTGCGCCGGCAGCAGTCGGTCGCCGAGCGGGAGATCGCGCTGAAGGGCGTCGCCGCCGAGGTGGAGCGCGAGCGCGAGCGGCTGCAGGAGCGGGTCGAGGCGGTGGCGGCGCGCGAGGCGAACGTCGAGAAGCGGCTCGACGCCCGCGAGAAGATGCTGACGAACGGCGAGACGGCGCTGAAGTCGTGGGAGGCCCGGCTGCGCGAGCAGGCCGAGCGGCTCGACCGCGAGCGCAACGGCCACAGCCAGGCGTCGCAGGAGGCGTTCGCCCTGCTCGCCGAGCTCGAGCAGCGCGAGCAGCGGGTCGGTGCGCGCGAGGCGAAGCTGCTCCAGGGAGAGGAGCGCATCGCCGAGCGGACGCGCGAGCTCGCGCAGGCCGACGAGGAGCTGCGGCTGCGCGAGGCGCGGCTCCTGGCCGAGGTCGAGCTCCGCGAGGACAAGCTCGAGCAGCTCGAGCGCAACATCGCCGAGCGCGAGGAGCTGATCGAGTTCCGCGAGCGCGACCTGACGGCGTACGTGGGCGAGATCCAGGGCCGGCTCGCCGACCAGCGCGTCGCCTGAGCATGCGCGGAATCACTCGAACGGGCCTCGTGCCGGAAGTCGCGAGCGCCGATCCCTTCCACTGACACCGAGGGGACGACATGGCCGCAGTCGAGACGCGTCGTAGCGGCAGCGACGCGGTCACCACAACCACGCACGATCTCTACCGCCGCTACGGGCGCCAGATCTACGCGTACTGCCTGCACAAGCTCCGCTCGAAGGAGGAGGCGGAGGACGCCGTCCAGACGACATTCCTGAACGCGTTCCGCAGCCTCCAGCGCGGCACGACGATGGAGTACGAGCAGGCGTGGCTGTACAAGATCGCGCACAACGTCTGCCTCGAGCGGTCGACCTCCTCGGCGCGCCGGCTGCGCCTGGAGACGCCGAACGACCTCGACATGATCGAGGACCTGATGCCGTCGCGCCGCGACGAGGGCGCCCTCGAGCTGATGGGGATCGAGGAGGCGCTCGAGTCGATGCCCGAGAACCAGCGCCGAGCGATCCTCCTGCGCGAGTGGCAGGGCCTCTCGTACCGGGAGATCGGCGAGCAGCTGCAACTCTCGCAGGCGGCGGTGGAGATGCTGATCTTCCGCGCGCGGCGCACGCTCGCCGGCGCGCTCGAGCAGCCGGCGGAGCAGAAGCGCCGCCGTGCCGGCCGGGGCGCGCTGCTCGCGTCGCTGCTGGGCGGGCTGAAGGCGCTGTTCGGGGGCGGCGCCGCGATCAAGGCGATCGGCGCGGCCGCCGCCGTCGTCGTCGTGGGGGAGAGCGCGGCGCAGCACACGATCGTGCAGCAGCGGAGCTCGCTCCGGCCGGTGCGGCAGATCGCGACCGCCGTCGCGCACGTGCAGCGGCAGCAGGCGCCCGCCCGCGTGCAGGCGCCGGTCGTCACGACGCGCCGCGCGATCCAGAGTCACCTGCCTGCGTCGAGACCGGCGGCGGTCGTGAAGAAGCTGCCCGCCGTCCGGCAGGCGCCGGTCGCTCGCCGTCCGGCGCCGGCGGCCCCCGCTCCGGCTCCGGCTCCTGCGCCCGTCGCCGCACCCGCTCCTGCCCCGGCGCCCGTCGCGGCAGCGGCGCCCGCACCGCCGGTCGACCGGCAGACGGCGGCCGTGCCGCCGCCCGCGCCCGCCCCGGCGCCCGCGCCGCCCGCGCCGGTCGAGCAGCCCGCGCCGCTCGCGGAGACGCCCGTGACCGTGCCCGCCCCGGTCGTCCCGCCGGCGCCGACGCCCGCGCCGGCCCCGCCCGCACCGCAGCCCGCACCGCAGCCGCAGCAGCAGCAGCAGCCGGCCGACAAGAACCCGGACAGCCCGGGCAACGGCCACGCCTACGGGCGCGACAGGGACTCGTCCGGCAAGCCGGGCAAGCCCGACAAGCCCTAGGCGAAGACGTCGGCGGAGCAGCCGTGCACGAGCGCGCACAGCGGCTCGTCGACGTCGCGCAGCTGCGGGTGCGCCGTGTCGACCGCGATCTCCGGCCACGATTCGAGCCCGAGCGCGGCCGCGCCCTCGTCGGAGCCGATCGAGAGCAGCGCGTCGACCGTCAGCACGTCGCGGCGGCCCGCCTGGCGGCGCGCGATCCCGTCGAGCTCGCGCAGCTCCTCGAGCGGGTCGATGCGGACGTTCGAGTCCGAGCCGATGCACAGCCCGATTCCGCGGTGCAGCAGCCGCTCGACCGGCAGGAAGCCGTCGCCGAGGTTCGCCTCGGTCGTCGGGCACGCACACACGCGCGCGCCCGCCTGCGCGAGCAGGTCGAGCTCGCTCCCGTCGGCGTGCGTCGCGTGCACGACGGTCGTATGCGGGCCGAGGCAGCCCGCCTCGGCGAGCAGCTCGATCGGGCGCAGGCCGTGCTCCGCCACGCACTCCTCGATCTCGCGCGGCTGCTCGTCCGCGTGCACGTGCAGCGGCAGCCCGTGCCCGGACGCGTACGCGCCGAGCTGCTCGAGCCAGTCGCGCGGGCAGGCGCGGACGGAGTGGGGGGCAACGCCGACGCGGATCCCGCGCGCGCGCAGCCGCTCGAGCTGCTCGAGGTACTCGGCGACCGACGACTGCCGGAAGCGCTCGATCCCGCCCCGCGCGTACGCGACGTGCAGCAGCACGAGCGCGACGCCCGCCTCCTCCGCCGCCTCCGCCGCCGCGAGCGCCTCCTCGAGCCCGAGGTAGTGGAACTCGCCGACCGCGGTGTAGCCCGCGTCGCGAAGCTCCGCGTACGTCGCGGCGTATTCGTCACGGACCCGTGCGGGGGAGTAGCCCCGTGCGAGCTCGAGCATCGCGTCGCGCCACGCCCAGAAGTCGGCGCCCTCGGTGCGTCCGCGCAGCGCGCGCTGGAACGCGTGGCAGTGCGCGTTCACGAATCCGGGGAGTTGCAGGCGCTCGGCGATCCGAAGAGGATACGACCGTTGCTGCGGCGTCTCGTGGTCGTGGGGCTGGGCACGGCGTGCCTCTGCATGCCTGCGGCCGCGCGCGCCGCGACGGTGGCGATCTTCTACTACCCGTGGTACGGGACGCCGGCGGTCGACGGCTCGTGGGAGCACTGGAACCAGAACGGGCACGTGCCGCCCGGCGACGTGTACTCGCGCTACTACCCGGCGCTCGGCCCGTACTCGAGCGCCGACGCCGCCGTCGTCGACCGGCAGATGACGGAGATCGCGGCCGCGGGGATCGACGAGGTGGTGGTGTCCTGGTGGGGGCGAGGATCGGACGAGGACCGGCGGCTGCCGCTCGTCCTCGCCGCAGCGCGACGCCAGCACCTGCAGGTGGCGATCCACCTCGAGCCCTACGACGGCCGCTCGCCGGCGAGCGTCGCCCTCGACCTGAGCTACCTCGCGGCGCTCGGGATCCGGGACGTCTACGTCTACCACCCGCACGACCTGCAGGCCTCCGACTGGGCGGCGCTGCACGCGGCGCAGCCGGGCCTCCGCCTCTTCGCGGGCACCGAGCGCGTCGGCTTCGCCGCGGCGGGCCGCTTCGACGGCTTCTACACCTACGACTTCGTCACCTACCGGGGCGACAAGTTCGTCCGGCTCTGCCGCCAGGCGCACGCGCTGCACCTGCTCTGCGCGCCGAGCGTGGGGCCCGGCTACGACGGGCGCCGCGCCGGCGAGTCGCCCGCCGGCAGGCCGCGCCGCAACGGCCTCACCTACGACGCGCTCTGGTCGGCTGCGCTGCGGGCGAGCCCGGACGTGGTGACGATCACGAGCTTCAACGAGTGGGGCGAGGGCACCCAGATCGAGCCGGCGCAGCCGCGCCGCGGCTACGCCGCGTACACCGGAGCGTGGGGGATGAGCGGCGCGGCGGCGCAGACCGCCTATCTCTGGCGCACCGCCTACTGGGCGGGCCGCGCGCACGCGGTGGTCAAGAAGTAGCCCCCTAGACTTGTCGGGGAATGGCCACCCGCGCCGTCCCGACACCGCTCGCACAGCTGCCGAACGCGCTGACGCTCAGCCGGCTCCTGCTGATCCCGGTCTTCGTCGCGCTGATGGTCGACGCCGGCGACGCCCGGAGCTGGCCGGCCGGGGTCGTGTTCGGCGTCGCCGGGGTCACCGACCAGGTGGACGGCTACCTCGCGCGCGCCTGGAAGGTGGAGTCGCGCTTCGGCAAGATCGCAGACCCGCTCGCCGACCGGCTGATGATCGACGCGGCCGTGATCCTGCTCGTCGCCTACGGCCGGCTGCCGTGGGCGGCGCTCGTCGTGATCGCGGCGCGCGACCTGCTCCTGCTCGTCGGCTGGCGGGTGCTCGCGCCGCGCGGGATCGACATCGACGTCAACCTGCTCGGCAAGGCGGCCACGTGGGTGCTCTACGCGGCGATCTTCCTCCGCATCGTCACGCACGACCACACGAGCTGGCCGCTCGTGCTCTTCTGGATCGGGCTCGGCGGCGCCGTCGTCGCGGCGATGTTCTACGTCCGGGACGCCGGGAAACGACTGAGGGGATGAAGGCCGTCGTCATGGCGGGCGGCGAGGGGACGCGTCTTCGCCCGCTCACCTCGAATCAGCCCAAGCCGATGGTCTCGATCGTCGGCAAGCCCTGCATGGAGCACATCCTCGAGCTGCTGAAGGCGCACGGGATGGACGAGGTGATCGTCACGGTCGCGTTCCTGCCGCAGGCGATCCGCTCCTACTTCGGCGACGGCT
Organism: Gaiellaceae bacterium; assembly: GCA_035708345.1. Taxonomy (GTDB): domain Bacteria; phylum Actinomycetota; class Thermoleophilia; order Gaiellales; family Gaiellaceae; genus Palsa-739. Next base: position 6,847 of record DASSSR010000006.1, on the reverse strand, counting down.
CCGCGCTCGGGATGAACGTCACGTACTCGGTCGAGGAGTCGCCGCTCGGCACCGCCGGCTCGGTGCGGCTCGCCGCCGACCGCCTCGACGACACGTTCCTCGTCATCTCCGGCGACGCGCTCTGCGACGTCGACCTGACGAAGCTCGTCGAGTTCCACCGCGAGAAGGGCTCGTCGGTGACGATCGGGCTGAAGTCGGTCGACAACCCGCTCGAGTTCGGGATCGTCGTCACCGACGAGGAGGGCCGGATCGAGCGCTTCCTCGAGAAGCCGTCGTGGGGGCAGGTCTTCTCCGACACGATCAACACCGGCATCTACGTGCTCGAGCCGGAGGTGCTGCGGCACATCCCGCGCGACCGGCCGTACGACTTCTCGAAGGAGCTCTTCCCGCTCCTGCTGGAGATGGGCCGGCCGATGTACGGCTACGCGATGGACGGCTACTGGCAGGACATCGGCAACCTCGACCAGTACCGGCAGGCGAACTTCGACGCGCTCGACGAGCGGGTGCGGCTGAACATGCCGGGGATCCGGATCCGCGGCAACATCTGGCTCGGCGAGGGCGTCGACCTGAACGACCTCGAGCAGATCGAGGGGCCGGCGTGCCTCGGCAACTACTGCCGCGTCGCGCCGGACGCGTCGATCGGCGCCTACTCCGTGCTCTCGACGAGCGTGACGGTGCGCGAGCGCGCGCGCACGAGCCGCTCGATCGTCGACGCCTCGACGTACATCGGGCGCAGCACCGTCGTCGAGGGAGCGATCGTCGGGCGCGCCTGCGACCTGCGCTCGCACGTGCGCGTCCACGAGGGCGTCGCGATCGGCGACGAGGTCTCGATCGGCAGCGAGAGCGTGATCATGCCGGGCGTCCGCATCTACCCGTTCAAGGAGGTCGAGACCGGCTCGCAGATCTTCGAGTCGGTGATCTGGGAGTCGCGGGGGACGACGCGCATCTTCCGGGAGCAGGGCGTCTCGGGGCTCGTCAACGTCGACCTGACCCCGGACGTCGCCGTCCGCCTCGCGGCCGCGCTCGGCACGGCGCTGAAGCGCGGCGACCGCGTCGTCGCCTCGCGCGAGGGGACGCCGGCGGCGCGGATGATCAAGCGGGCGATGCTCTCCGGCATCGCCTCGACGGGCGTCGACGTCGCCGACCTGCGCGTGATCCCGGCCGCGGTCGCGCGGCACCTGATGAAGGCGGAGGGCTACGCGGCCGGCTTCCACGTCGGCACGAGCCCGGCCGACCCGGAGGCGGTGCGGATCCAGTTCTTCGAGCCGCCGGGGATCGAGATGAGCCAGGCGATGCAGAAGGAGGTGGAGAAGCACTTCACGCGCGGCGAGCTGCGCCGGGCCTCCGCCTCCGAGGTCGGGACGATGTCCTACCCGGCGCGCGTGCACGAGAGCTACGCGAGCGAGCTGCTGCGGACGCTGGACCTCGAGAAGATCCGCGCGCGCGGCTTCAAGGTCGTCGTCGACTACGGCTTCTCGGCCGCCTCGTACGTCCTGCCGCTCGTGCTCGGGCCGCTCGGCGTGCAGGTGGTCGCCGCGCACGCGTTCCCGGCCGAGGGCGTGAGCGGCTCCACCGGCCTCGCGGCGGCGATCGGCCAGACGAAGCGGCTCGTCAACGCCGTCAACGCCGACCTCGGCGCCGTCTTCGACCGCGCCGGCGAGCGGCTCTACCTCGTCGACGACCAGGCGCGCGAGGTGCCGGTCGAGCAGGCGCTGCTGCTGCTCGTCAGCCTGCTCGCCTCGGACGGCCGCGCGGGCAAGCTCGCCTTCCCGGTGACGATCACGAGCCAGGTCGACCGGCTGCTCGAGGGGTCGGAGCTCGAGGTCGTCCGGACGCCGCACTCGCTGCCGGCGCTGACGCAGGCGGCGGCGCAGGAGGGCGTCCTCTTCGCGGGCGCGCTCGGCGGCGGCTACGTCTTCCCGGAGTTCCTGCCCGGCTACGACGCGGTCGCGAGCCTCGTCAAGCTGCTCGAGCTGCTCGCGCCGGTGGGGCGGCCGCTCTCCGCGCTCGTGGCGGAGCTGCCGCGGCCGACGCTCGTCCACCGCCAGCTCGCCTGCCCCTGGGGGATGAAGGGGCTCGTGATGCGCGTCCTGAACGAGCGGCTCGCCGGCCGCGAGCTCGACCTGACCGACGGGATCAAGGTGTTCGAGGAGCGGGGCTGGTCGCAGGTGCTGCCCGACCCGGACGAGCCGCTGATCCACCTGTACGCGGAGGGCGAGACGCAGGAGGAGTCGGAGGCGCTCGTCGCCGCGCTGCGGGCCGCCGTCGAGGAGATCGAGGCCGGGCAGGGGGAGCCCGCGCCGGCGCGAACCTAAAGCTCGGCTCTAGACTTCGCGGCCGCGAAGGCTAAAGTTCAACTCGACCCTTCGACGAAAGGCGGCTGTGGAACCCCTCCCTGATCTCGGCACGCTCTCCGACGAGGACCTGAAGCGGCTGATCGACGAGTACACCCGCGAGGAGCAGGAGGTCTCGTACCGGCGCCGGATCCTGCACGGGAAGATCGACATCCTGCGCGCGGAGCTCGTCGCCCGGCTGCAGAAGACCGAGGGCCGCAGCGTCCTCGACCAGGTCGACGTCGAGTCCCTGACGGAGATCCTCGCCGGCAAGGCGACGCCGCCGGCGTCATGAGCCACGTGTACTGCCCCGAGTGCGGCTTCCAGAACCCGGAGGCCGCCAACTACTGCTCGAAGTGCGGCGCGCTGCTGCACACGCCCGAGAGCGGCGAGCAGACCGAGACGTTCAGCCCGGCCGTCCGCGACGAGCTGATGGAGTCGCTCGGGGAGCTGCAGGTGAGCGGGCCGGCGCTCGTCGTCCGCTCGGGCGGCGGCCGCACGGGCGAGACGTTCGCGCCGGAAGGCGACCGGACGACGGTCGGCCGCTCGCCCGACTGCGGCGTCTTCCTCGACGACGTCACCGTCTCGCGACGGCACGCCGCGCTCGCCCTCCGGGACGGCCGCTGGCACATCGAGGATCTCGGCAGCCTCAACGGGACCTTCGTGAACCGGCGCCGGGTCGACTCGGCCCCGCTCGAGGACGGCGACGAGATCCAGATCGGCAAGTACCGGCTGACGTTCCTCCTGCACTGATGGCCGCGACCGCCCCCACGAGGTCCGGCCTCTACACGATCGGGAGCGTCTGCCGGCGGCTGAAGCCGGAGTTCCCCGACATCTCGATCTCGAAGATCCGCTACCTCGAGGACCAGGGGCTGCTGCACCTGAAGCGGACGCAGGGCGGCTACCGGCTGTTCAGCGACGAGGACGTCGAGCGGCTGGAGACGATCCTCCGCCTGCAGCGCGACGAGTTCCTGCCGCTGCGCGTGATCCGCGAGGAGCTCGCGGCCGGTGCGGGCCGGGAGCGGCGGCGCCGCCGCGCGGTGGGGGAGCGCGAGGAGCACGTCGAGCTGGAGGAGCTCTGCGAGCGCGTCGGCATCGACGCCGCGCGGGCGCGCGAGCTGGAGGAGTTCGGGCTCCTGGAGCCGCGGCTGGAGCGCGGTCAGCGGCTGTACGCGGAGACGGACGTCGAGATCGCGACGGCATGCGAGACGCTGGCCCGCTACGGGATCGCGCCGCGCCACCTGCGCGCGTTCCGCACGGCGGCCGACCGCGAGTCGGGCCTGCTGGACGCGCTCGTCGCGCCGGCTCTGCGCTCGCGCAACGCCGAGCGGCGCCGGGCCGGGATCGAGGACCTGCAGCGGCTCGCCGAGACCGCGCAGGAGCTCTCCCAGCTGCTCTTCTCGCGCAACGTGCGTAGGCTTGCGGAATGAGCGCCGGGCGGCGGCGCCGGTGACGGCGCTCGACTTCAAGGATTACGTCCGCGAGGTGCCGGACTTCCCGGAGCCCGGCGTCGGCTTCAAGGACATCGCGCCGATGCTGCTGGACCCGGAGGCGCTGCGGGCGGCGGTGGACACCCTCGCCGACTGGACGGCGGCGCGGACGCCCGACCTCGTGCTCGGCGCCGAGGCGCGCGGCTACTGGCTCGGCGCGGCGATCGCGTGCAAGGTCGGCTGCGGCTTCGTGCCGGCGCGGCGGCCGGGGAAGCTGCCGCCGGAGACGGTGACGGCGAAGTACGCGCTCGAGTATGGCGAGAACGCGCTCGAGATCGCCGCCGACGCGATCGCGCACGGCGCGCGGGTCGTGATCCACGACGACGTGCTCGCGACGGGCGGGACGGTGGAGGCGATCGCCGGCCTCGTCTCGCAGCTGGGCGGCGAGGTGGTGGGGATCAACTTCGTGATCGAGCTCACCTTCCTCGGCGGCCGGGCGCGGCTGCAGCAGTACGACCTGCACGCGCTGATCTCGTACTAAAGGCTTGATGTGAAATTGGGCCGGGCTGCGGCCGCACCAGGCGCGGCGCCGGCCAGCGGGCATGGCCAGCAACCAGGTTGCTGGCCATGCCCGCTTCCGCCACGTCCGAGCCGGAGTCGTAGCGCTGCTACGCCTCCGGCTCGGCCGCATCGTCCGGCTTCGCCTGGACGCGCCCGCAGCGGCGGCCGAATTTCACATCAACCCTCTGGCGCGGTTTTCCCGTCCGGAGTGTGGTTTACAACTCCGGTATGTACGACGCGATCGCCGGTCGGTACACGTTCTCGTGTCCGCACGCCGGTGCCAGCCGCGTCAGCCTGTCGTCGTTCAGGACGCTCGAGCCGCTGCCGGGGACGGCGCACCCGGTCGTCTACCGCGTCCGCTTCGCGTGCGCCTGCGGCGACGAGCACGACGGGCTCGTCCCGCACGACGAGCTCGACTGGGCGCCGCTCGGGCTCGAGGGCGGCGTCTTCCTCAACCTGATGACCTCGCGGGTGGAGCCGGTCGCGGCCGAGCTGGGGGAGCTGGCGGCGGCGCAGATCAAGGCGGGGGAGTGGCCCTGGAGCTTCTTCTGCTACCCGGAGGAGCGGCCGCGTCCGGTCTTCCCGAGCGCGTTCGTGCTGCTCGCGCCGGGCGACGGGACGCTCGGGCTGGCGGTGCGCTGTCCCGCGTGCGCGCGGACGTCGGTGAACCTCGTCTCGCACGAGCACGTCGACCTGCCGTTCCACAACGACCGCGAGGTGGGAGTGGTGGAACACGTGTTCGCGGACGACCTGCACGCGACGCTGGCGGAGTTCCGGGCGGAGCTCTGGTCGAGCCGCTTCGACGCCCGCCGGCTGGCGCTCGAGTAGCAGTAACCCGGCCCGCGCGATCTTCGTTGTGAAGATATGCGCAGATATGGACTGTACGACGGCACGCGCGGTCTGACCACGCTCGTCGCCGCCGGGGTCGCCGGCCTGCTGCTCTGGGTCGCGACGCTCGTCGGCGTGCAGACGGTCGACCGCTTCTGGGCGGCGATGGGCATCGTGGCCGGCGCCGGCCTCGTCATGGGCCTCGCGCAGGTGGTGGCCGGGTGGACGAAGGGCGGACGGCTCCGGATCTCGCCGCTGACCTTCCTGCTCGGCTTCCTGCCCGTGCTCGTGTGCGTGGGCTGGATCCTGATGGCGACCCAGCCGGGCCACGGCTGGCACGAGGGCACGGTCGCCTCGTGGAGCCGCTCGATCGGGATCATGGGCCTCGTCCACGATCTCGGCCTCTGGCACGGGGTGCTCGCGTTCGGCATCGGCCTCGTCCTCGGGATGACGTTCGATACCGTGCTCCTGCCGGAGCGCGAGGTCGTCCGCGACGAGGAGACGATGGTCGCCGACCGGCGCGGGTCGCGGCGGCCGCTGCGCCGGGCGGACACCCGCGACGACGTCTACGACGACGGCTACGCGGCCGACGAGCCGGTGACGGCGGAGCGAGAGACCGCCCCGGCCGGGGAGCCGCGGACGGCCGTGGTCGGCCCGCGGCGGCGCGTCGACGAGCCCGTCGACGACCGCGTCGAGCACTGATCGGCGAGGGGGAGGGGCCGCTCCGGCGGCCCCATCCCTACCCCCAGGGATCATGGGTCCTACCCCGTCCGGTCGATGTTCGGAGCGGGATGGACGCCGTACCGACGCAGCGTGGAGACGCACTGCTGCTCGCCCATTGCGCGAGCCTCGATCCGGCCGCGACGAGCGCGCGGGAGCGGCTCGAGGAGGCGCTCGGCCCGGAGCTCGCGCGACGGCTCGTGGCCGCGCTCAGCGCGGGCGCGCCGAGCCGGGAGCGGCCCGGGCTAGACGCGCGGGCGGTCTTCGCCGCGTAGCCGGACGAAGAGCCAGATCGCCGCGAACGCGAGCAGCGCCAGCACGATCGAGAAGGCGCCGGACGCGCCGACCGCCTTCAGCCCGAAGTAGACGAAGACGGCGAGCAGCAGCGCCCACACGAAGGCCATCACGCCCGGGTCGATGCTCGGTGGGTTCGGGCGCGCCATGCGCGGGCGATCCTACCGTGTTCGATTCGGCGCAGAAAAACGAACCGGCGCCCCGAGAGGCGCCGGCTCGAGATTCGTCCAGCCGGCTGCGGTTTCGTCCACAGTGCCGTCTGACTTTCCGCCTCCGCTCTTGCGAGCTTCCTCGTACGGCCCTTCGGCTCTGCTTCGTCCTAGTCCCGCGCCCCGCTGGACGCACTGGGGAATCTACGGCCGGCCGCGACCCCGCGCAAGAGGGCGCGAAGACGAAAATCGCGCAATTTGCGATCTTTGAATAATCAACATTTCCACAGCGCTGTGTGCAGCGTGTGGACAACCGGGGGAGCCGAGGCGACGCAGCTGCAGGGCCCTGACGCCGGCAGCCCAATACTGCGCCAGGATCGGTAGTCGAAAAGTGCACCACTCGCGCCGTCGCTGATCGCGTCCGGGCCGGCTTTGAGGCTCGCGTCGATGGCGATGTCGAGCGAGGGGTGCGGAGGTGCGGAGCGCGTTGGAGTGGGCGCAGGTGCGGGCGTTGGCGGCGGATGGGTTGTCG
>DASSSR010000005.1:0-33839 GCA_035708345.1 Gaiellaceae bacterium | reverse complement strand
CCAGTGGATCTTCTCGAAGGTGACGCAGAAGAAGGTCGCGAGGAAGAAGAAGCTCGTGACGCGCGTCCCGCTCCACACGCGCGGCAGCGCCGCCGCGATCGCGCTCACGCGAGCGACCTCAGCAGGTCGGCGAGCTCCTCGACGCGCGACCCCCGCGACAGCTTGCGTCGCCACTCGTCCGAGAGCGGGCTCGCCTCGAGCGCGCCGTCGCGCCAGCGGCCGTGCAGGTCGACGAGCGCCGCACGGATCGCCTCCTCGTCCTCCGGCGCAGCGACGATGCCGCTGCCGGTGTCGCGGATCAGCTGCGCCGCCGCGCCGTCCGGCGGCACGACGGCGAGCACGGGCCGCTCGGCCGCCAGGTACTCGAACACCTTGCCGCTGAGGACGCCGCGGCCGCGGCCGCCCGCTTCCGGGATCAGCAACAGCAGCGCGTCCGAGTCGCGCTGCAGCTGCAGCGAGCGCCGTCGCGGCACGTAGTCGATCAGCTCGACGCGGTCGCCGAGCTCGAGCGACTCGAGGAACTCGCGGTCGCCCGGGCGGAAGTCGCCGACGAAGCGCACGGTCACGTCGTCGAGCCCCGACGCCTTCAGGGCCCGCAGGAACGGCTTCGGGTCGCGCCGGCCGAAGAACGAGCCGGTGTGCGTGAGCCTGAACCGGTCGGTGCGCGCGTACGTCATGCCCGCGAAGTCGTCGAAGTCGGAGCCGTTCGCGATCGTCACGAGCCGGCCGCGCGGCTGCAGGCCGCGCGTCTCCTCGGTGATCGCCTCGGCCGCGGTGACGATCGCGTCCGCCTGCCGGGCGACGAGGTGCGCGATGCCGGCGCGCGCCTTCTGCTTCGCGCGCGCGCCCATACCCTCGGTGGAGCGGTGCGGGTGGAGCGCGATCGAGTCGCGCAGGTCGGCGACCCACTTCGCGCCTGTCGCCCGCTTGACCGCCGCCCCGATCAGGTGCACGCTGCCGGGCGGCGACGTCGTCAGCACGGCATCGATCCCCTCGCTGCGCGCGATCGCGATCGCCTTCGGGATCGCGGTCGCGTTCCACGTCACGTTCTCGTCCGGGAGCAGCAGCCGCCGCCCCACCGTCGAGGCGCGCCGCAGCGCCAGGTCGAGCCCGCTGCGGCCGTGCAGCTCGTCGGCGATCCGCCGGCCGCTCGGGCCGACGTAGCGGGCGCGGTGGATCCACGCCTGCGTCGGCAGCGTCAGCTCCGCGTCGGCGTGCACCCACTTCGGGTCGTCCGGGGCGAGCACGTGCGTCTCGATCCCGAGCGCCGGCAGGTACGTCGCGAACTTCAGCGGCCGCTGCACGCCGCCGCCGCCGGCCGGCGGGAAGTAGAGCGTGACGAGAAGGACCTTCACCAGCTCAGCCTATGGCATACTGATGGCATATGCGGACGACGCTGGAGATTCGGGACGATCTGATGCGCTCGCTGCTCGCGCGCCACCCGGACGTCCCGAAGCGGCGCGCCGTCGAACGGGCGATCGAGGCATACCTCTCGCAGGATGCCGCCGCCGGCGCCCGGGCGCTCGCCGGACGCGTGCGCGTCGAGGACGTCTCGAGCACGCTGCGGCGCCGCGACCGGCGGTCGTGACCGTCCTGCCCGACACGTCCGTCTGGGTCGATTACCTGCAGCGCGGCGCCGAGGGCCCCGCCCGGGCGCTCGATCGCCTGCTCGCAGAGGAAGCCGTCCTCGTCTGCGGGCCCGTCCTCGCCGAGCTCCTCGCCGGCACCGTCGACGAGGACCGCGAGGAGCTGTGGCACGCGCTCGGCGCACTGCCGTGGGCCGAGCTCGACCACGAGGGCTGGCGCCGGGTCGGGGAGCTCGCGCACGAACTGCGGCAGGCGGGCCTCACGCTGCCCCTTACCGACATCGAGATCGCCGTCGCGTGCGCTGCCTCGGGCGCCGCGCTCTGGTCCCGCGACGACGACTTCCAGCAGCTGCATCCGTACCTCCCGTCGCTCGAGCTCTACGAGAGCACGTAGACCCTGAACCGGGCGTCACGGTAGACGAGCGGCAGCCGCGGCCGCAGCCGCTCGCCGCGCCGCAGCACGAGCCAGCCGGCCCCGTAGGAGCGCGGGATCGCGAGGTCGCCCGTGCGCAGGAAGCGCCGCAGCTTCGCCGCCCGCCCGTACGGGTCGTTCGCGCGGGTGTCGGCGACGTGCGTCGGCGGCCCGTTCGCGACGTAGACCGGCACGTACGCCGAGATCCGGTAGCTCGTCTGCAGGTCGGCGTAGACGACCGACCGCTCCGGCACGTCGTGGCGCAGGAACCGGACGAGCCCCGGCGTCAGCGCGTTCGCGTCCCGGCCGTGGGCCGACCACTCCGAGAAGCCGTGCACGGCCACGGGCAGGACGAAGAGCGCCGCCGCGAGCCAGACCGGCCGCTCCGCCCGCCCCCGCAGCAGCGCGCCGACCGCGAGACCGGCGAGGCAGCCGAAGAGCGCGATCCACGCCGGCGCCGCCGGCCCCTCGTGCACGACGTGCAGGCCGAAGTCGCCCGGCCACGCGAGCTGCAGCGCGATCCCCGCGGCGAGCGCGAGCGGCGGCAGCACCGGCCCGAGCCGGCGGGCGAGCACCGCCAGCCCGCCCGCGAACGCGAGCGCGAACGGGACGAAGCCCGCTGCCCGCCGCGACTGCGAGAGCGAGACGAGATCCGAGAAGCGCGGGAAGACGAGCGGCCAGAGCACGAGCGCGAGCACGAGCGCCGTCCCGCCGAGCACGAGCGCCGCCCACCGCCGCCGCGCCGCGAACGCGGCGAGCGGCGCGAGCACGAGCGCTGCGATCGCGATCGCCCCCGTCCGCGAGACGACCGCCGGCGCCAGGTGGTAGCTCGACGGCGAGTGGACGACGAGGTCGTGCTCGTACTGCTGCAGCCCCTGCGCGACCGCCGTGCGCGACTCCGTCTCGTTCACGATCGGCCGCAGCCACAGGTAGACGAGCAGCAGCGGCAGCCCGAAGGAGACGAGCGCGGCGACGTTCTCCCGCAGGTCGCCGGCGCGGAAGGCGAGCCGCGCCGCCGCGTAGCCGACGAGCACGATCGCGAGGAAGAGCGCGTACGTCGGGTGGACGAAGGCGATCGCCGTGGCGGCGAGCGCGAGCGTCAGCGCGCGCGGCCACGACGGCGCGCGCACGAGCCGGAAGAAGAGGATCGTCGCCGCCGGCACGAGCAACTGCCGCGAGGCGGTGCCCGGCAGGGCGAGCGAGCGGTACGCGCCGCCGCTCCCGGGCGCGAGCGCGATGATCCCGACCTGCGCGAGCATCGTCGCGACGCCGAGCGCCGACGAGCGGAAGACCTCGCGGCCGAGCTCGTACGCGAGCACGAGCGCGAGCGGCACCAGCAGGCTCGACTCGTGCAGGACGACCTGGGTCGGATCGAGCGCCGTCACCTTGCCGACGAGCGCGAGCCAGCCGTGCCAGAGCGGGAACGCGTAGCCCGGGTGGAGGCCGCCGTCGCGGAACTCGTCGACCGCGCGCAGCGAGAGCGAGCCGAAGTCCGTCAGCTTGCGCACCCGGCCGAGATGGAAGAGGCCGTCGCCGCCGACGACTCCGGCGACGAACCAGAGGGCGCCGCCGAAGGCGAGGCCCGCGAGCACGAGCGCGCCGTGCGACCGCCCCTCCTCGCGCCGCCGCGAGAACGGGAAGGCGACCGCGCCGGCCGCGAGCACGAGCGCCAGCGTCAGGAGCAGCGGGCCGTGCACGGCGAACGTCACCGCCAGCGCGCCGGCGGCGAGCGCGACCGACCACGTCAGCGTCCCGGCCGCTCCCGCGACGCCGAGCGCTCGCGCGACGAACCGGCCCGGGAGCAGCAGCAGCCACGTCCCGAAGGCGAGCTGGAGCCAGACGATCACAGCGAGCGCGCGACGTCGAGGCGGCGGCGGAGCAGGAGCCCGGCGAGGAAGATCCAGCGCGCCCGCCGCGCGTACGCCTCGCCCCGGTGCTTGCGCAGGAAGCGCAGCTGGCTGCGCACGTTCTGCGCGAACATCCGGCCCCCGTGCGAGGCGCCGTACACGTGCGTGGCGCCGGCGCCCGGGCAGAGCCACACCTCCCAGCCCGCCTCGCGGAACCGCCACGCCCAGTCGGTCTCCTCGCTGAAGAGGAAGAAGCCGTCGTCGGCCGGCCCGACCTCCTCGACCGCGGCCCGGCGCACGAGCCAGACCGCGCCCATGATCCACTCCGCCCGCACCGGCTCGTCGTGGCTGACCGGGCCGGCGTAGAAGGAGTTGAGCGCGCGCGAGCGCGGGGCGAGCTTGCGCAGAAAGAGGTACTCGGTCGCGATCCGCCACAGCGTCGGGAAGCCGCGCACGGAGCGCTGCAGCGTCCCGTCCGGGTTGCGCAGCCGCGGCGCGACGACGGCGGCGCGCGGATGCGCGTCCGCGAAGCGCACGAGCTCCTCGAGCGCGCCCTCGTCGAGCCACGCGTCCGAGTTCAGGAGCAGCACGTAGCGGCCGTGCGTGCGCGCGACGCCGGTGTTCCAGCCGAAGGCGAGGCCGCGGTTCTCCTGCTCCACGACCGCGACGTCGGGGAAGCGCTCGCGCACGAGCGCCACGGTGCCGTCGGCCGAGCCGTGGTCGACGACGACCGTCTCGACGCCGCGCACGCTCTCGAGGCAGCGCTCGAGCCACGGCAGCGCGTTGTACGTCACCACTACGCAGCTCGCGTCCGTCGCACTCCCTCCCAGGCGACGATCCCTGCGCCGGGGAGCGCGAGCAGGATCGTGACGACGAAGAACAGGAAGCCGGTCGCGAAGGCGGGGTCGGCGGCGACGCCGAGCGCCCCGAGGAAGGAGACGAAGAACGACTCGCGCACGGCGAGGCCGTTGACCGTGAACGGCACGAGCATGACGAGGAAGAGCAGCGGCCCCATCACGTAGTACGGACGCGGCGAGAGGTCGACGCCGACCGCCTTGCCCGCGCACCAGATCGCCAGCACGCGCACGGCCTGCACGACGAGCGTCAGCGCGAACATCGTCGCGAGCAGCGAGGTGTCGGCGCGGAAGGAGTGCAGGCCGAGGTAGGCCTCGCGCAGCGGACGCTCGAGCCGCAGCGCGCGCAGCAGCGGCCGCGTCAGCTGCAGCAGCGGATGCAGCCGCGTCGAGAAGACGACGACCGCGGCGAGCGCGGCGAGCGCGACGAACGCGAGCTCGACCCAGAGATAGCCGCCGACGTCGTAGCGGCCGACCGCGAGCGCGAAGCCGACGGCGGCGAGCACGAGCGTCGCGACGCCGCCCAGCGCGCGCTCGAGCAGCACGGTGCCCGCGGCGACGCCGCCGGCGCCGGGATGCCGCCGCGTCGTCTCGTAGATCCGCGACGCGTCGCCGCCGAGCGAGGTCGGCAGCACCTGCCCGGCGGCGTAGCCGACGAAGTACGTGCGCACGAGCCGGGTCAGCGAGTCGTGCACGCCGCGCGCCGCCAGCAGCCGCTGCCATCGCCACGCCATCGGCCAGACGGAGCCGATCATGATCGCCGCCGACGCGAGCCACCAGCCGGCGTTCCCGTGCGCGAGCACGTGCAGCGTGTGCCCGACATCGATCTTCCAGAAGATGTACCAGGTGCAGAGCCCGGTGACGACGAGCGTCGCCAGGACTCGCTTCACGCGACCGCCTCGACGGCGCGCGTGACGATGCGGATCCGGGCGACGGCGCGCTCGGCCGCCTCGAGCGCCTGCTCGGGCGAGTCGCCGGTCGCGAGCACGGCGCCCGCGCGGTCGGACGCGCGGCGGAGCCGCCGGAACACGTGGCCCGGCTTCCGATAGATCCGGATCCCGCGCACGCCCTCGAACTCGAACGCCTCCTCGACGCCCTCGACCTCCTGCAGCTCGCCGGGCGGCGCGACGAGGAAGCGGACGCACGCGCCGCCGACGCCCTGCGCGGGCGACAGCTGCCCGGCGGTCACCGGCTGCCCCAGCGCGGCCGCGACGGCGAGCGCGTTCGCGTCGACGGCGAGGGCGGCGCGGCAGAGCTCGCCGTCGTGGCCGCCGCCGACGCGGGCCGAGAGCTTCGCGAGCAGCGGCCCCTCCGCCGACACCGTCAGCTGCGCGCTCACCGGCCCGGCGGCGATCCCGAGCGCCCGCGTGGCGGCGCCGGTCGCGGCGATCGCCGCGGCGATCTCGCTCGGCTCGAGCGCCGCCGGCCAGACGTGCGCGAGCGTCACCCCGAACGCGGGCGGCGGCGCCGGCTCGCGGTCGGTGACGGTGAGCGGCACGAAGCGCCCCTCGACGCAGAACCCCGTCACCGTCACCGCCGGCCCGGGCGCGAGCTCCTCGACGAGGCGGTGGTCGGCCTTCGCCTCCGCGAGCGCCTCCGCCGCGGCCGCCGCGACCGCCTTCCGGTCTTTGGAGAGGACGACGCCGCGCTCGCCGCTCCGGTCGGGCGCCTCGATCACGACGGGATAGCCGAGCTCCTTCGCCGCCGCCGCGACCTCGTCGAGCGTCCGGCAGACGAGCGAGCGCGGCTGCCGGATCCCCGCGGCCGCGAGGCGCTCGCGCTGCTTCAGCTTCGAGACGGCGAGGACGGCGGCCTCCGGGGAGAGCGGGTGCGGCAGGCCGAGGCGGGAGGCCGTCCGCGCGGCGACTGCGACCGCGTGGTCGGTGCCGGGCGCGATCACGCCGTCGACCTCCTCCGCGCGTGCGAGCCGCTCGACCGCCGGCTCGTCCTCGATCGAGACGATCGCCCGCCGGTCGGCGTAGCGGAAGCCCGGCGCGGACGGGTCGCGGTCGACCGCGATCACCGTCTCGCCGCGCTGCCGGGCGGCCGCGAGCACGCCGAGCTGCGCCGGGCCGGCGCCGAGGACGAGGAGACGGGCCACGGCGCCATTCTCGCCCACGGCTCGGCTACGGTCGGAGGCGATGCGGGTGCCCTCGCCGCGCGTCCTGCTCGCCTGCAGCGCCGTCCTCTTCGCGGTCGTCGCCGTCGGGATCCTGCTGACGCGCCCGCAGCGGCGGACGGCGCCGCCGCCCGCTCCCCCGCCGCCGCCCGTCACGATCGCCGCGGGCGCCTACGAGGCGGCGGTGAGCGCGCCGCCGGGCACCGTCGTCCGCTGGGGCCCGGCGGGGACGAGGCCGCTGCTGCGGACGACGAGCGGGCTGCTGACCGGGCTCGCCCCGAACACGCGCTACGTCGCGCTCGTAGGCGGGCGGCGGCTCGCCTTCACGACGGCGGCCGTCCCGGAGACGGCGGCGGCGACCGCCCGCCACGGCGTCCTGCGGGTGGACGGCGCGCCCGTCTTCCCGCTGATCGCGTGGCAGGAGTGCCCCGACCGCTGGACGCAGGACGTCGACGCCGGCGTCACCCTCTTCGCCGGCGATCCGTGCACCGGCCTGCCGAGCCTGGTCGCCGGCGTCGCCGGCCGTGCGCTCGTCGCCGGGACGAGCGACGACACGCCGGGAGTCGCCGGGCCGATCGGCTGGTTCCTCCAGGACGAGGCGGACGCGCGCGGGCTCACCGGCACGACCGTGACCGCGGGCGGGCCCGGCCTGCGCTTCCTGACGCTGACCTCGCACTTCTTCGCCGGCGCGGCGCCGCTGCCGGGCGGCCGCGGCATGTACCGCGGGCTCGTGGCGCGGGCGGACGTCGTCGGCTTCGACCTCTACCCGCTGCAGGAGCTCTGCCGGCCCGACCTGCTGCCCTGGGACTTCGACGCCCAGCAGGCGCTGCGGCGGCTGGCGCCGGGCAAGCCGACGTTCCAGTGGATCGAGGTGCGGGAGCTCGGCTGCCCGCAGCCGGAGGACGCGGTCACGCCGGCGACGATCCGCGTCGAGAGCTGGCTCGCGATCGCGGGCGGCGCCACCGGCCTCGGCTTCTTCCCGGGCAACTGGGACCCGGCCGCGACGGCGGCGATCCGGGGCGTCGCCCGGCGGATCCGGCAGCTCGGGCCGGCGCTGCTGCGACCGCCGCTGCCGGTGCGCGTGGAGCCGGCGGACGCCTGGGTGCGGGCGAGCGCCCGCCGCTACGGCGGCACGACGTTCACGATCGCCGTCAACGCGGGGACGGCGGCCGCCGCGGTCGCGCTGGACGGGCGGCGCGTCGTGCTCGCGCCCCGGAGCGTGCGGATCCTCCGCCGCTGACCGTTCCCTCCTTCGGGGGAAGCGCCTGCGGGGCGGCCGGGCGACCATGGCGACTGTGCGGGGGTCACGCGGGCTTGCGGTCGGCCTGGCGGCGTGCGCGTACGCGGCCGTCTTCGGCGCCTTCGTCGCGCTCGAGCGGCCCGGGCTGGGGATCGGCCACTTCTTCTACGTGCCCGTGTGCCTCGTCGCGCTCGCGACCGACGCGCTCGCCGGCGGCGCGGCCGGGCTGCTCGCCGGCCTGCTCTACGTGGTCGCGGTGCAGGCGGCGCCGCACGTCGTCTCGGCGCCGCTGACGCCGGCGACGGCGATCCGCACGGTGACCTTCACCGCCGTCGGCGTCCTCGTCGGCTGGTTCGCCGGCCGCAACCGCCAGCTCGTCGACCGGCTGAGCGTGCACGCGCGGACGGACTTCGTCACCGGCGTCGCCAACGTCCGCGCTTTCGACGGCGAGCTGAACGTGCGCTGCGGGGCCGGGCAGCCGTTCACGCTCGTCCTCCTCGACGTGGACGGGCTGCGCCGCGTCAACGAGATCCACGGCCACACCGCGGGCGACGGCGCGCTGCGCCGCGTCGCGGCCGCGCTCCTGGCGGCGGTCGAGGCCGGCGACGCCGTCGCGCGCGTCGGCGGCGACGAGTTCGCCGTCCTCACCTCGCTCCCGCCGGAGCGGGTGCCGGGGCTCGTCGCGCACGTGAACGCGGCGCTCGCCCCGGCCGACCTCTCCGTCACCGCCGCCGCGACCTCACTGCCCGCCGACGGCGAGGCTCCCGCCGAGCTCTTCCGCAAGGCCGACGACCGGCTGTTCGCGGCGAAGCTCGTGCGCGGCGGCCGCGCGACGCTCGCCGCGGTCTGAGCGCCGGATCAGCGCCGCCGCGGCCGCGCCGACCAGCACCACCGCGGCGCCGACCCACACCGCCGCCGTCGTCCCGTCGGTGAAGGCGGCGGCCGAGCGGTAGCCGCCCGCGTGCGAGAAGACGGCGACGAGCACCGCGACGCCGAACACGCCGCCGAGCTCGCGGATCGCGTTGTTGGCGCCCGACGCCTTGCCCTCCAGCTCCGGCCGCACCGAGGAGAGGACGACGTTCGCGACCGGCGCGTAGAAGAGCGCCATCCCGGCGCCGCTGAGCATGAACGGGCCGACCAGGTCGGCGTAGGGGACGTGCACGCCGTTGACCGCGGCGATCCAGAAGAGCCCCGTCGCCTGCAGCGTCAGCCCGAGCGCCATCAGCCGCCGGCCGCCGATCCGGTCGGAGAGCGCGCCCGCGACCGGCGCGACGAACATCGGCATCGCCGTCCACGGCAGCACGCGCAGGCCCGACTGGAGCGGCGAGTAGCCCTGCACCGTCTGGAAGAACTGCGCGAGCAGGAAGACGGAGCCGAACATCCCGAAGAACATCAGCAGCGAGGCGACGTTCGCGAGCGCGAACGTGCGGTCGCGGAAGAGGTGCATGGGCAGCATCGGCGACGGCGCCCGCAGCTCCCAGCGGACGAAGGCCGTGACGAGCAGCACCCCGGCGAGCATCGGCGCGACGACGCCCGTGCTCGTCCAGCCGTGCTCGTTGCCGCGCACGAGGCCCCAGACGATCCCCGTCAGCCCGGCGCTGGCGAGCGCGAGCCCGGGCAGGTCGAGCCCGCGGTCGCGGCCGTGCGTCTCCTCGAGCCGGCGCCACGCGAGCGGCGCGAGCACGAGCCCGATCGGGACGTTCAGCCAGAAGATCCAGTTCCACGCCACCCCCGCCACGACCGCGCCGCCGACGAGCGGGCCGAGCGCGACCGCGAGCCCGCCGATCCCGCCCCAGATCCCGAGCGCGAGCCCGCGCCGCTCCGCCGGCACCGCCGCGGACAGGATCGTCAGCGTCAGGGGCGTCACGATCGCGCCGCCGACGCCCTGCACCGCCCGGGCGACGTCGAGCGCGTTCGGGCTGTGCGCGAGCGCCGCCGCCGCGGACGCGCCGGTGAAGAGCAGGAGGCCGAGCACGAACATCCGCCGGCGGCCGAAGCGGTCGCCGAGCGCCGCGCCCGTCAGCAGCAGCACGGCGAACGTGAGCGTGTAGGCGTTGACCGTCCATTCGAGCTGGCTGACGGTCGCGTGCAGGTCGCGCCGGATCACCGGCAGCGCCGTCGTCACGACGAGGTTGTCGAGGCTGACCATGAAGAGCGCGACCGAGGTGAGCGCCAGCGTCCAGATAGATTTGTGAGTCATCACTACCTCCGTGGTGAAAAAAGAGAGACGGGTCAGCCCTTGTCGCAGCCCTCGAGCAGCCGCTCCGCCCACGGCTCGCCGGACTCGCCGAGGTCCATCGAGGCGAGGACGTTGAGCAGCATCCCGGTGGCGAAGAACTGCGAGACGTGCTCCGGCGGCAGCCCGGAGACGCGCTCGACGTAGGCGACGAGGTCGCCGAAGCCGGCCCGGACGACCGCGCGGATCTCCGGGTCCTCGCAGGCGGCGTACGCCTGCATCTGCGCCCGCAGGTACGTCCGGTCGGCCAGCAGCTGCTCGCGGTAGCGGGCGCCGATCGCGTGCAGGGCCTCCTCGCCCCGGAGCCCCTCGGCGGCGGCCTGGAACGCGTCGAGCGTCCGCCGGAAGCAGCGGGCGACCGTCGCCTCGAAGAGCGCCTTCTTCGTCCCGAAGAGCCGGAACAGGTACGGCTGGGAGATGCCGGCCTCGCGGGCGATCTCCTCGGTGGACGTGCCCTCGTAGCCGCCGGCCGCGAAGGCACGCAGCGCGACGTCGAGGACGTCGTCCCTGCGCTCCGCCGCCGTCAGCCTCGTCGCCATCTCCACGGGCGCCTAGGTTAGTGATGACTCACAAGCTTGTCAAGCGCCTGCGCGACGCGGTCGAGCTCGTCCTCGCCGAGGCCGGTGTGCAGCGGCAGCGCGAGCGCCCGCTCGAAGGCGGCGTCGGCGCCCGGGAACGGTCCGGCCTGGTCGCGGTAGGCGCCGAGCCGGTGCAGCGCGTAGGTGCCGATCTGGCACTGGATCCCCTCCGCGCGCAGGCCCGCGAGCACGCGGTCGCGCTCGTCGACCTGGATCACGTACGCCTGCCAGCCGTGCCGGTCGCCGGAATCCGTGGACGGGGTGACGACGCCGCCGATCCCCGCCAGGCGCTCGGTGTAGCCGCGCGCGACGCGGTCGTACGCCTCGTAGAGCTCGTCGAAGCGGCGCAGTTGCGGGACGCCGAGCGCGGCGAGCACGTCGCTGAGCCGGTAGTTGAACGCCGGCGCCGGCATGTCGACGTAGGCGTCGGACGGCGTCCAGCCGTGGTGGCGGAGCGAGCGGGCGCGCTCGGCGAGCGCGTCGTCGCCGGTCGTGACGGCGCCGCCCTCGCCGGTGGTGACGATCTTGCGCGGGTGGAACGAGAAGCACGCGAGCGCGCCGAGCGAGCCGCACGGCCGCTCGCCGCGGCGGGCGCCGAGCGCGCCGGCCGCGTCCTCGACCACCGCCAAGCCCGCGGGCAGCTCCTCGAGCCGCGCCGGCCGGCCGAACAGGTGCACGGCGAGGACCGCCTTCGTCCGCGGCGTCACGCGGCGCGCCGCGTCCGCCGGGTCGATGTTCATCGTCAGCGGGTCGACGTCGACGAGCACGGGCGTGGCGCCCGCGAGCGCGACGACGTTGCCCGTCGCCGGGAAGGTGTACGACGGCACGAGCACCTCGTCGCCCGGGCCGATCCCGAGCGCGAGGATCGCCACGTGCAGCGCCGCCGTCCCGCTCGAGACGGCGACGGCGTGCGGGGTGCCGGCGAGCGGCGCGAGCAGGCGCTCGAACTCGAGCACCTTCGGCCCCATCGTCAGCTGCCCCGACTCGAGCACCTCGCGGATCTCCGCGAGCTCCTCCTCGCCGACCGGCGGCTTCGCGAGCCTTACGTCAGCGCGGGCTTCCGGCTTCGATACCACGCGATCGTCCTCTCCAGGCCCTCGTCGAGCTCCACCTTCGCCTCGAAGCCGATGTCGTCCCGCGCCTTCTCGACGTTCGGGATCCGCAGCTCGACGTCGACGTAGTCGAGCGGCGTGAAGACGACGTCGCCGGGGCAGCCGGTCAGCCGCTTGACGCGCTGCGCGAGGTCGAAGATCGTCACCGCGCTGCGCGGGTTGCCGACGTTGTAGCTCTGGCCGACCGCGTTCGGGTGCTCGAGGCAGAGGCGCACGGCCTCGACCATGTCGTCGACGTAGCACCAGGCGCGGATCTGCGAGCCGTCGCCGCGCACGGTCAGGTCGTCGCCGCGCAGCGCCGCCTCGATGAACGCGCGGATCGCGCCGCCGCCGATCTGGCCGGGCCCGTAGACGTTGAACGGCCGCACCGTCACCGCGGGGATGCCGAGCTCGTCGTGGTACGCGTGCGCGAGGTGCTCGCCGGCGAGCTTCGAGACGGCGTACGTCCAGCGCGCCTCGCCGACCGAGCCGATCGTCGTCACCGCGCCCTCGCGCACGTTGTAGGCGTGGGTGCCGAAGACCTCGCTCGTCGAGAAGTCGACGAGCCGCTCCAGCGTGCTCTGCGTCTCGACCGCCGCCTCGAGCACGTTGTAGGTGCCGATCAGGTTGACCCGCATCGTCCGCACCGGGCTCTCGAGCACCGTGTCGACGCCGGCGATCGCCGCGCAGTGGACGATGTGGGTCGCGCCCTGCGCGAGCTCGCGCACGGCGTCGGCGTCGAGCACGTCCGCCTGGTGCAGCGTGAAGTTCGGATGCTCGCCGAGCTCGGTGCCGGAGAGCGCGTCACGGTGCAGGTTGTCGAGCGCGACGACCTCGTTGTCGTCGACGAGCGTCCGCGCGAGCGTCGTCGCGATGAAGCCGGCGCCGCCCGTGACGAAGACGCGTTTCCCGTGCAGAGCCACGACGGCCACTCTAGCCTCCCCCTCGTGGAGGACTTCGTCGAGCGGGCGTTCCGGCTCGTGCTGCGCCGGGCGCCGAACGCGGAGTCGGCGGGCCGGCTGCAGCGCGGCGAGCTCTCGCGCGCGCGGCTCGTCCGCGAGCTCGTCGAGAGCGCCGAGTTCGAGCGGCTGGAGCTGCTCGACGACGGCCTCGCCCGCGCGCTCGCCGAGCGCGCGCGCGAGGGACGGCCCCGCGAGCTGCTCGCGCCGGCCTGGAGCGACGAGCGGGCGATCGAGATCCCGTGGATCCTCGCGCGCTACCGGGGCGAGCGGCGCGTGCTCGACGTCGGCACCGCCTTCGCCGAGCCGCTGTACGTGGAGGGCCTGCAGCAGCTCGGGGCGGCCGACCTCGTCACCGTCGACCTCGCCGAGCCGGCGACCGTGGTGGCCGACGTCCGCGACCTCCCCTTCGAGGACGGCCGCTTCGAGCTGATCCACTGCATCTCCACGCTCGAGCACGTCGGCCGCGACAACGCCGTCTACGACGTCGACGCGCCGCGCGAGCACGAGGGCGACGCGGCGGCGCTGCGCGAGCTGCGGCGCGTGCTCGCGCGCGACGGGCGGCTGCTCGTCAGCGTCCCGACGGGGGTGCGCGACGACCAGGGGTGGCAGCTCCAGCGCGAGCCGCTCGACTGGGTCGAGCAGTTCGAGCGCGCGGGCTTCGCGGTCTACGAGGACGAGCTGTACGTGCACTCCGACGAGGGGTGGCGGACGGCGACGCTCGGCGAGGCGCGCCGGGCGCGCTACGGCGAGCACCACGCGGGCGCCGTCCTGCTCGCCGAGCTACGTCCCCGTGGGATGGGGCAGCGCGTGCGTCTCGCCGTGCGCGACGTCCGCCACCGCGACGTCGTCCGCCGCTCCACCCTGGTTCCGTAGCAGGATCGCCGCCATCGCGAGCCCGCCGACGGCGAGCAGCGCGGGCAGCCCGACGAAGAACGCGCCCAGGTCGACGTGGCGGAGCGTGTAGCCGGCCGCGATGAAGCCGAACGGGCCCGCCATCGTCGCCACCGTCATCACCGCCGTCATCACCTTCGGCCGCAGCTCGGCCGGCGTCCGCACCGTCAACATCCCGATCACCGGCGCGTTGACGAGCGGCGTGAAGAACGCGAAGGCGCCGACGACGACCGTCGCGGCGCCCCACGGCAGCGACGGCGAGAGCAGGAAGAGCGGCAGCGGCATCGCGACGATCGCGACGCCCGCGAGCTTCAGCAGGTCGACCTTCTGCGTCGCCTGCTGCGCGACGAGCGCGCCGAGCAGGGCGCCGACGCCGAAGCCGCCGAAGAGGAAGCCGACCACGTGCGCGTCGGCGTCGTAGCGGAAGTAGGCGAGCCCCTGGACGCCGAGGACGATCCCCTGCGCGACGAAGTTGATCACGCAGGCGGCGATCATCAGCGGCCCGAGCAGCGAGTCGCCCATCAGGAACCTGAGCCCCGCGAGCATGCCCTTCGAGCGCTCGGTCGCCTCGACGCGGCGGCCCGCGCGCACGACGAGCGCGATCGTCAGGAACGAGAAGACGTAGGTGCAGCCGTCGACGACGAGCACGGTCGCCGGGCTCGTCGCCGCGATCAGCACGCCCGCGAGCACCGGGCCCGCGAGCTGCGTGATCTGGTTCGCCCCCGAGAGGACGGCGTTGACGCTCGCGACCGCCTGCTCGTCCTCGCCGGCCACCTCGGGCACGACGAGCCGCGAGGAGGCGAAGTACGGCGCCGCGAAGACGCCGATCGCGAACGTCGTGCCGAGCAGCGCCGGGAACGAGAGGTGCCCGCTGTGGTGGAGGATCGGGATCACGAGCATCAGCGGCCCGCGAGCGGCGTCGGAGACGAGCATCGTCCGCTTGCCGCCGAGCCGCGCGATCAGCGAGCCGGCGGGGATGCCGACGATCGCGATCGGCAGCATCTCGGCGGCGAGGACCCAGCCCATCTTCGCGGTCGAGCCGGTGGTGGCGAGCACGAACCACGGCAGCGCGACGAACGTCATCGCCGAGCCGGTGAGCGAGACGAGCTCGGCGGCGAGGAGCCCGAGCAGGGAGCGGTTCCTGAACATGCCCAGAAAATAAAACGTACGTACGGTTTTGTCAAGCCAGTAGGATTCCGCGCGTGCCGAAGGTCACGCAGGAGCACCTCGACGCCCGCCGGGCGCAGATCCTCGACGGCGCCCGGCGCGCGTTCGCCGAGCATGGCTACGAGGGGGCGACGGTGGCGCGGCTGGAGGAGGCGACCGGCCTCTCCCGCGGCGCGATCTTCCACTACTTCGAGAACAAGAACGACCTGTTCGTCGAGCTGGCGATGGAGATGAACACCCGCTTCGGCGACATCCTGCTCGACTCCGGCCTCGACGACGCCTTCCGGGCGCTGACGTCGGAGAACCCCGAGTGGCTCGCCGTGCTGATCGAGACGGAGAGCCGGCTGCGGCACGACGAGGACTTCGTCCGGCGGTTCGAGGCGCGGGCTGCGGACACGGGGCCGCGGATCCGCGACTGGTTCCAGGAGCAGCAGGCGGCGGGGAAGCTGCGCGACGACGTCTCGTGGGCCGAGCTCGGCCGCTTCACGACGTCGCTGCTGAACGGGCTCGCGCTGCGGATCGCGGGCGGCGACCCGTTCGAGATCGACGCGCAGCTGCGGCTGCTCAACGACGCGCTCGCACCCCGGTGAGCACCGTCCTGTTCGTCGGAGCGGGGCGCAACCAGCGCCGCGCGATCGCCCGCGTGCGGGAGCTCGGCGCGCGCGTCGTCGCCGTCGACCGCAACGCCGACGCGCCCGGCTTCGCCGAGGCCGACGAGGGCGCCGCCGTCGACTTCGCGGACGTCGAGGCGGTCGCCGAGGTCGGGCGCGCGCACGGCGTCGACGGCGTCCTGACGCTCGCCGCCGACCGCGCCGTGCCGGTCGTCGCGCGCGTCGCGGAGCTGCTCGGCCTGCCGGGGATCGGCAGCGAGTCGGCGCACCTGGCGACGAACAAGATCGCGATGCGCCGCGTCTTCGCGGAACAGGGCGTGCCGCAGCCGCGCTTCGCCGCCGTCCGCGACTACGCGAGCGCGAAGGCGGCGTGCGAGACGATCGGCTTCCCGGCGGTGCTGAAGCCCGCCGACTCCGCCGGCCAGCGCGGCCTCTACCTCGTGCACGACATGGACGAGCTCGCGCGCTCGCTGCCGCTGACGCTGGCCGCCTCGCCGACGCAGGAGGCGGTGCTGGAGGCGTTCCACGAGGGCCGCGAGGTGAACACGCTGCTCGTCGCGCGCACGGACGACGTCAAGCTCGTCACCGCCTCCGACCGGCTGCGACCGTGGGCTGCAAGCGCCGGCGGCCGAGCCGCCGGCGCGCGGCCGGAAGACCGCGCTGCCTACGGCAGCCCCGGGGGCGTCGGCTTCGGCGTCGCGCTCGCGCACCTCTACCCGTCGACGCTCTACGGCGACGTGCTCGACGAGGTCGAGCGCGTCGCGCTCGCCTCGGTGCACGCGATCGGCCTGCGCAACGGGATCGCCTACCCGCAGCTGCTCGTCTCCGAGGACGGCGTGCGCGTCGTCGAGATCGCGGCGCGCATCCCCGGCGGGCAGATGGTCGAGGTGCCGCGCTACGGCGTCGGCATCGACCTGGTCGAGGTGGCGCTGAAGCAGGCGCTCGGCGAGCCGGTGCCAGACGAGCTGGTGACGCCGCGCTTCCAGCAGCCGTTCGCGATCCGCTTCCTCACCGCCGAGCCGGGGCCGCTGCCGACGGGCGTCGTGCGCTCGGTCGGCCCGCTCGCGAAGGCGCGCGCGTTCCCGGGCGTCGACCGCGTCGAGACGTGGATCGAGGCGGGCGAGACGATCCGGCCGGTGCAGACCGACGGCGACCGCCGCGGCTACGTGATCGCGCGCGGGCAGACGAACCTCGAGGCGCTCGAGCGGGCGGAGGCGGCGGCCGGGCTGATAGACGTGGAGATCGCGTGAGCTGCGGCTTCGACCTCGACCACTACGCCGAGCTGCTCGACGCCGCGGCGGCCGGCGGCTACCGCTGGGCGCGCTTCGACGGCGAGCCGCGGCCCGGCGACCTCTTCCTCCGCCACGACGTCGACCTCTCGCTGCCGGCGGCGCTGACGATGGCGCGGCTCGAGCGCGAGCGCGGCGCGACGGCGACGTACTTCCTGCTGACCGAGAGCGTCTTCTACAACCTCGCCTCGCACGAGGGGCACGCGGCGCTGGCGGAGCTGCGCGACCTCGGTCACGCGGTCGGGCTGCACGCCGTGCACCCGCGGGTCGCGCGCGACGAACGCTTCGACGCGGTCATGGCCTGGCACAACCCCGATCCGGAGTACGTCTTCGAGCCTGTGGACGGCCTCGTCAACGTCATGCAGCCGCCGTGGTTCACGCAGGGGCGCTACCGCAGCGACTCGAACGCGCACTGGCGCGAGGGCTGCCCGCACGAGGAGCTGCGCGCCGGCGCCTTCGAGTGGCTGCAGCTGCTCGTCCACCCGGAGATCTGGGTCTACCCCGGGGCGACGATGGGCGAGACGATGCGCTCGATGCTCGACGCGAAGCGGGACGAATGGCTCGAGCACCTGGCCGACGACCGGATCGACCTCGCGTGACGACGATCCTGCTCAGCGCCTCCGGCTCGCCCGGCAGCGCCCGCCTGATCCGCGCGCTGCACGAGAACGGCGAGCGGGAGGTGCGGATCGTCGGCACCGACATGAACCCGAACGCGATCGGCGCGCACCTCTGCGACGCCTTCCACGTCGTCCCGGCCGGCTCCGACCCGGCGTATCCGGACGCGATCCTCGAGCTGGTCGAGCGTGAGCGCGTCGACGTCGTGCTGCCGCAGTCCTCGTTCGACCTCGACGCGCTCTCGGCACGGCGGGAGGATTTTCCCGTGCCGATGCTCGTCTCCTCGCCGGACACCGTGCACCGCTCGAACGACAAGGCGGAGACGTACGCGTTCCTGCAGCGGATCGGCGTGCCGACGGTCGAGTACCGCCGTGTCGCGGGCGCCCGCCAGGTGGACGCGGCGGCGCGCGAGCTCGGCTACCCGGAGCGCCCGGTCTGCTTCAAGCCGGTGTTCTCCTCCGGCTCGCGCGGCTTCCGGATCCTCGACCCGAGCGTCGACCGCGCGCACCAGCTGCTGCACGAGCGGCCGGGATCGGTGGCGATGCGGCTCGAGGAGGCGCTGGAGCTGCTGCCGGACGAGGGCGGCACGGAGCTGCTCGTGATGGAGCTCGCGACCGGCGGCGAGCGAACGATCGACGGGATCGCGGACGGGACGCGCGTCGTGCTCGGCCACCCGAAGACGCGCGAGGCGATGCGGGCGGGGCTGGCGATGTTCTTCGTCACGCTCGACGACGCGGAGCTGATGGAGATCGCCGACCGGATCGTCCGCGAGCTGCGGATCGAGTGGTTCTTCAACATCCAGCTCGTCGGCGACGCCGTGATCGAGATCAACCCCCGCATCTCGACCGTCGTCTACCAGGAGGACCTCAACCTGCCGTGGCTCGGCGTCAAGCGCGCCCTCGGCGAGATCTCCGACGACGAGCTCGCGGGGCTGCGCTCCCGGATCCGTCGCGGCCGCACCGCGCTACGGTACTTCGACCAAGTGGAGTGGGACGCCTGATGGACGACTGGGATTCGCTGCGTGAGCCGCTCGA
Source organism: Gaiellaceae bacterium (assembly GCA_035708345.1). Lineage (GTDB taxonomy): Bacteria > Actinomycetota > Thermoleophilia > Gaiellales > Gaiellaceae > Palsa-739. The sequence continues at coordinate 15,307 of DASSSR010000005.1, read as the reverse complement.
GGCGGCGTGCGCGGAGCCGACCGACGAGGAGCGGATCAAGCGCGCCGTCGACGCGGCCGAGCTCGTCGCCTCCACCGCCGGCGAGCCGCCGGACGAGCTGCCCGAGACGGCGCGCGAGTGGGTGGAGACGCACGGCGTGCCGCCCGACGACCTGATCGAGCTCGCGTGCCGCTCGATGAAGAAGGTCGCGAACGAGAACGAGTGGTGGCGCGAGCGGCTGCAGGACCTGCGGTACCGGCTGGGCGACGTCGCCGCTCCCTGACCTGCCGTGCTCCGCGAGCTCGCATGGGAGGGCTGCGTCAACGTCCGTGCGCTCGGCCCCGGGATCGTGCGCTCGGACAACGTGCGCAAGCTCAGCGACGCCGGCTGGGAGGCGGCGTGGGCGCACGGCGTCCGCACGGTCGTCGACCTGCGCTCGGAGCCCGAGTGCGCCGACGACCCGCCGCTGCGCGACGGCGTCGCGCACGTGCGGATCGGGCTGTCCGACTTCGACCGGCCGCAGCGGGAGGACCCGGACGACCGCGCCGAGGCGCTCCGCCTCTGGTACTGGGAGCACCTCGAGCACAACCCGGCGGGGATCGCCGCGGTCTTCCGCGTGCTCGCGGACGCGGACGGCGGCGTGCTCGTCCACTGCCTCGGCGGCAAGGACCGCACCGGCATCGTCTCGATGCTGCTGCTGCGCCTGCGCGGCGCGTCGATCGCGGAGATCGAGGCGGACTACATGCTCAGCGAGCCGAACCTGAAGCAGGTCTTCGAGGTGATCCACGCGCCGGCGGGCGTCGTCGGGCCGGTGCTGGAGCGGCTCGAGGCGCGCCACGGCTCGGTCGAGGCGTACCTGCTCGAGCTCGGGCTGACGCCCGCGCAGGTGGGACGGCTGCGCGCGAAGCTCGCCGCCTGATGCGCGTCACGCACTGCCCCGTCAACACGGCGGGAATCCCGTGGGCGAACGTCGTCGCGCTGCGCGAGCGCGGCGTGGACGCGCGGCTCGTCGTCTTCAACCGCTACCGGCTGCACCCGGAGGCGGACGTCGACCTGCAGCGCCGCGGCGGGCTCGTGCGGCAGCAGCTGACGCAGTGGCGCGCGTTCGCGGCGCTGGCGCCGCGCACGGACGTCTTCCACTTCTACTTCGGGCTGACGCTGCTGCCGAAGTCGGTCCAGTTCCCGCTGCTGCGCGCGCTCGGCAAGCGCTCGGTGATGCACTTCCTCGGCTCCGACATCCGCGGCAAGCCGCCGGCGGCCCTCGAGTGGTCGCGGCGCGCGGGCGCGCGGGTCGTCGGCTCGTACGACGCGGTGCGCTGGGTGCCGGACGCGCAGGTGATCCCGCCCGGGATCGACGTGCGCGCGATCGAGCCGGCGCCGCCGTCGGACCGGGAGCGCCCGGTCGTGCTGCACGCGCCGTCGTCGCGGGCGCGCAAGGGGACGGAGCACGTGATCGCGGCCTGCGAGGCGCTCGACTGCGAGCTCGAGATCGTCGAGGGGCTCGACCACCGCGAGGCGTTCGAGCGCTACCGGCGGGCCGACGTCGTCGTCGACCAGCTGAACGCCGGCTGGTACGGCGTCTTCGCGATCGAGGCGCTCGCGCTCGGGAAGCCTGTGGTCACGTTCCTGCACGAGGAGGCGGTGCGGCGGACGGAGGAGGCGTTCGGGCTGCCGGTGCCGATCGTCCCGGCGACGAAGGAGACGCTGCGGGACGTGCTGCGGCCGCTCGTCGAGTCGCCGGCGGAGCGGCGGCGCGTCGGGGCGGCCTCCCGCGCCTACGCCGAGGAGGTGCACGACGTGCGCCGGATGGCCGACCGCCTGCTCGCGCTCTACGCTGGCCTGCAGCGATGAGGCTCGGCCAGGAGCTGAAGCGGCTCGGACGGCACTCGGCGATCTACGGGGTCGGCGGGCTCGTCTCGCGGATCCTGGCGACGATCCTGCTGCCGCTCTACACGCACTACCTGCCGCCGAAGGCGTACGGCCGCGTCGAGATCGTCACGGCCGCGACCGCCGTCCTCGCGATCGTCCTGCAGATGGGGATCTCGAGCGCGTTCTTCCGCTTCTACTTCGACGCGAAGGAGGAGCCGGCGCGGCTGACGGTGATCCGGACGTCCTTCTGGTTCACGATGGCGATGTCGACGCTGGGGCTCGTGCTCGGCCTCGTGTTCGCAGCCCCGGTCGCGCACTGGCTCGCGCTCGGCGGGCACCCGTCGCTCGTGCGCGCGGGCGCGGTCGGGCTGTGGGCGCAGACGAACTACAACCAGCTGACGGCGCTCTTCCGCGTCGAGGAGCGGTCGGCCCAGTACGCGGTCGCGAGCGTCGCCAACGTGCTGCTGACGGTGGCCGCGATGGTGCTGTTCGTCGCGGTTTTCCACTGGGGCGCCGTCGGTCTGATCGTCGGCAACTTCACGGGGACGCTGCTCGTCTACGTCGCGCTGCTCGCCTACCGGACGGAGCAGCTCGGGCTCGAGTTCGACCGGACGCTCTTCCGCGCGATGCAGAAGTTCGGGATGCCGCTCGTCCCGAGCGCACTGGCCCTCTGGACGATCAACTTCGTCGACCGCGAGTTCGTCGGCTGGTACAAGGGCGACGGCGAGGTCGGCGTCTACTCGGCGGCGGTGAAGATCGCCGGTGTGATCACGTTCGTGATGGTCGCGTTCCGGACGGCGTGGCCCGCGTTCGCGTACTCGATCGACGACGACCGCGACGCGAAGCGGACGTATTCGTACGTGCTCACGTACCTGCTGACGTTCGCCTCGTGGCTGGCGCTCGCCCTCGGCGCGCTGGCGCCGTGGTGGGTGGAGCTGCTGACGAACCCGCGCTACCAGCGGGCGGAGAAGGGCGTCGCGTTGCTCGCATTCGCGGGGGCGGTGTACGCGGGGTACACGGTGCTCGCGATCGGCAGCGGCCGTGCGCGCAAGACGCAGTGGAACTGGGTCGTGACCGGGATCGGCGCCGCCGTGAACATCGGCATCAACTTCTGGCTGATCCCGCGCTACGGGATGGTCGGCGCGGCGATCTCGACCGCCGCCGCGTACGTGGTGCTGTTCGTCGGGATGACCGTGTACGCGCAGAGCGTCTACCGCGTCGCCTACCAGTGGCGGCGGGTGATCACGTGCGTCGGCGCGGCGGTGGCGCTGACCCTGGCGGCGCGGGTGGCCGGGCTGGCGCTGGCGCCGTCGGTGCTGCTCGTGCTCGCGTACCCGGTCGCGCTCGGTGCGCTCGGCTTCTACCTGCCGGCCGAGCGGAAGCGCCTGCGGCGGCTCATCCCAGTGCTCTGAGCTGCTCCAGGTCGTCCGCCGACGGCTCCCACGCGGCCGCCTCGACGTTCGCGCGCACCTGCTCCGGCTTCGTCGCGCCGGCGATCACCGAGGCGATCGCCGGCATCGCGAGCAGGCCGCCGATCGCGACCTGCAGCAGCGGCACGCCGCGCTCGTCCGCGTACCGCTGCAGCGCCTCCGCCCGATCCCAGCGCTCGTCGGGGATCTCGCGACCGGCGAGCCGCCCCTCGGTCGCCTCGACGCCGCGCGTGTACTTGCCGGTGAGCAGGCCGCTGGCGAGCGGGAAGTACGGCAGCTGGCCGATCCCGAGCCGGTCGCACGTCGGCAGGACGTCCCGCTCGACGCCGCGCTCGACGAGCGAGTAGTGGTTCTGCGCGGAGACGAAGCGCGCCCAGCCGCGCTCGCCTGCGAGCGTGTCGGCCTGCTCGATCTGCTCGGCGCTGAAGTTCGAGGAGCCGATCCAGCGCACCTTGCCCTCGCGCACGAGCTCGTCGAGCGCCCCGAGCGTCTCCTCGAGCGGCGTGTTCGGGTCGGGCTCGTGCATCTGGTAGACGTCGATGCGGTCGCGGCGCAGCCGGCGCAGCGAGGCCTCGACCGCGGAGCGGACGTAGTCGCGGCTGCCGCGGCGCTCGCTCGGGTTGTCGTCCATCGGCTTGCCGAACTTCGTCGCGACGTAGACCGCGTCCCGGCGATGCTCGAGCGCGCGCCCGATGAACTCCTCGCTCGCGCCCTGCGAGTAGATGTCGGCGGTGTCGAAGAGCGTGACGCCCTGCTCGATCGCCTCGTCGACGACGGCGAGCGACCGCTCGTAGTCGATCCGGCCGCCGAAGTTGTTCGTCCCGAGCCCGACGACCGAGACGTCCGGCCCCTCGGCCCCGAGCGTGCGCGTCTTCACGGCAGTGACCGTACCCGGCAGACACGGCTCGACGCGTCACACAGTTGCTCAGAAGTTGGCACAACTCATTGAGGGGGAGTGTCCCCTTTACAAAGCGCTACGGCAGCGGGCGCGAATGCACGACCACGAGCGTCTGCGTCGGGCGGGTCAGCGCGACGTACAGCTCGCGGAGGCCGCTGTCGCCGCCCTCCTCCGCGATCGCGGCCGGCTCGACGACGACGACATGGTCGAATTCCAGGCCTTTCGCCTCCCGCGGGGTCAGCACCGGCACGGTCAGCTCGTCGAACGCGTCGCCCGAAGGAGACTCGGCCGCCAGGGACGGCGGCGCGATCACGGCGAGCAGGCCGTCGAGCTCGCCCGCCTCGCGCAGCGCCGTCGCCATCAGCTCCCCCTCCCTCACTGCGACCAGGCGCGGGGACACTCCCCCTTTGCGGTACGCCAGCGGCCGGGCCATGTCCGGAGCGATCCTGTCGAGCAGGGGCAGGGCGAGGGCCATGATCTCGGCGGGGACGCGGTACGCGTGGCGAAGCTCCTCGATCGTCACGTCCGCCGCCGCGGGGAGGTACGGCTCCAGCTCCTCCCAGCGCGCGTAGACGACCGGGCCCGTCGCCTGCGCGACGTCGCCGAGCATCGTCAGCGAGCCGTCCGCCGCCCGCCGCGAGATGCAGAGCAGCTGCATCGGCGAGAGGTCCTGCGCCTCGTCGACGATCACGTGCCCGTACGCGCGCGGCGGGCCGTCGACGAGCGTCCGTGCGACGTCGAGCAGCGGCAGGTCGTGCACGCTCCAGCGCAGGTCGGCGGCCCGCCGCGGCCGGTCGCGCAGCAGCAGCTTCTGCTCCCCGCGCGACAGCACGCCCTCGGCCGCCTCCGCGAGCGCGCCTGGCGACGTCAGCAGCCGCGCGACGAGCTTCTCCGCCCTCGGGACCGGCAGCACGCGGTCGAGCCACTTGCCGAGGAACCCGTTCCGCCGCAGCGACCGCTCCAGCTCCTCGAACGAGCGCAGCGCGCGCGGCCCGAGCTTCTCGCCGTAGCGCTCGTAGAAGTGACGCAGCACCGCCATCCGGAACCGCTCGCGTGCGAGCGCGAGCGGGACGTCCGGCTGCAGCGCCGACTCGAGCTGCTCGGCGACCTCGCGCTCCCGCACGCGCACGAATTCCCCGTCCACGTACGAGACGAGCTCCTCCGCCGCCGGCCGCACGGACAGCTCGACCGCGCGCGTCACCACCTCGGCGAGCCGCGTGTCCGCCTTCAGCCGCGCGACGTCCGACGCCTCCTCCCGCTCGACGGCGATCCCGTCCAGCAGCTCGGACACCGCCCGCTGCTCGACAGCGTCCTCGCCCAGCGCCGGCAGGACGTGCGAGACGTACTCCATGAACGTCGGATTCGGGCCGACGACGAGCACCCGCCGCAGCCGCTCGCGGTGCGCGTAGAGGAGCCACGAGGCCCTGTGCAGCCCGACCGCGGTCTTCCCCGTGCCCGGCCCGCCCTGGACGACGAGCGCGCCGTCCGGCTCCGCCGTGATCAGCCGGTACTGGTCGGACTGGATCGTCGCGACGATGTCGCGCATCCGCCCCTCGCGCCGCCGCTCCAGCTCCTCGAGCAGGAAGTCGGACACCGACGCGCCCTCGACGGCCGTGCCGTCGAGCGATTCGTCCGAGATGTCGACGATGCGGCGGCCCGACGTGCGGTAGCGCCGACGCTGGGTCACGCGCTGCGGGTCGGACGGCGTCGCCGTGTAGAACGGCCGCGCGGCGGGCGCCTGCCAGTTGACGACCAGCACCTCCTGCCGGTCGTCGTGCACCCAGCGGCGGCCGACGTACAGCGGCCGCTCGAGCCCGTCGAGCGTCAGCCGTCCGAAGCAGAGCCCGCGCTCGGCGTCGAGGAACGTCTTCTGCCGCCGCTTCATCCACGCCTCGATCGCGAGCGCCGCGAACTCGGTCGCCATCCGGTCCTGCACGCCCTCGAGCGTCTGCCGCATCGCCTCGAGGCACGCGTACGCGTGGTCGACGTACGCCTGCTCCTGCGCCAGCTCCGGATGCGCCATAGAGTCAGCGTAAGTGAAGCTCGGGCTGAACCTCGGCTACGCGCCCCCGGGGACGAACCCCGCCGATCTGACGCCCCTCGTCCGGCACGCGGAGGAGCTCGGCTTCGACTCGGTCTGGGCGGCGGAGTCGTGGGGCACGGACGCGGTGAGCGTGCTCGCGTGGATGGCGGCGAAGACGAGCCGGATCAAGATCGGCTCCGCGATCCTGCAGATCCCCGGACGCACGCCGGCGAACACGGCGATGACCGCGGCGACGCTCGACCTGCTCTCGGGCGGCCGCTTCCTGCTCGGGCTCGGAACCTCGGGCCCGCAGGTCGTCGAGGGCTGGCACGGCGAGCCGTGGGGGAAGCCGCTCGGAAAGACGCGCGAGTACGTGGAGATCGTCCGCGCGGCGCTCCGCCGCGAGGTCGTCGAGCACGACGGCGAGCACTACCGGATCCCCTACCACGGCCCCGGCGCGTCCGGCCTCGGCAAGCCGCTGAAGCTGATGCTGCGGCCGCGCCGCGCCGAGATCCCGATCTACCTCGCCTCGATCGCGCCGAGGAGCGTGCAGCTCGCGTTCGAGATCGCCGACGGCTGGCTGCCGCTCTTCGTCGCGCCGGAGCGCTTCGACGACGCGTTCGGCACGCCGCCGCCCGGCTTCGAGGTGGCGGCGACGGTGAGCGTGCTCGTCGGCGACGACGTGCAGTCGCTGCGCGACGCGCTGAAGCCGCACCTGGCGCTCTACGTCGGCGGCATGGGCTCGAAGGGGAAGAACTTCTACAACGCGCTCGTGCGCCGCTACGGCTGGGAGGAGGAGGCCGGGCGGATCCAGGAGCTCTACCTCTCCGGACGCCAGCGGGAGGCGATCGCCGCGGTCCCGGACGAGCTCGTGGACGCGGTCTCGCTCGTCGGCCCGAAGGAGCGGATCCGCGACCGGCTCGAGGCGTGGCGCGAGACGCCGGTGACGACGCTCCTCGTCGGATCGCCGCAACCCGAGGCGCTCGACGTCCTCGCCGAGATCGTCCTCTGAAACGCCGAGTCCCCGCGAGCCCGGGGGCTCACAGGGACTTGGCAGACGGGAATCTGGCAGGTTCTGCAGGCCGTGTCAAGCGTCCGCCTGATCCGCCACGCGACGCTCGTGCTCGAGACGAGCGCGGGCCGCGTGCTCGTCGACCCGATGCTCCGCGCGGCCGGGACGACGCCGCCGATCGAGAACACGCCGAACCCGCTCCGCAACCCGCTCGTCGAGCTGCCGGTGCCCGCGGAGGAGGTCGTCCGCGACGTCGACCTGTGCATCGTCACGCACCTGCACGGCGACCACTTCGACGACGCGGCGGACGCGCTACTCCCGCGCGACCTGCCGATCCTGACGCAACCCGAGAGCGCGGAGGAGCTGCGCGCACGCGGCTTCGCCGACGTCCGCACCGAGCATCCGGAGGTCGCGATGACGCGCGGCCGGCACGGGACGGGCACGGTCGGCGCCGCGATGGGCGCGGTCTCGGGCTGGGTCGTCGACGGGATCTACGTCGCCGGCGACACGATCTGGTGCGACGAGGTGGAGCGCGCGCTGCGGGAGCACCGCCCGCGCGTCACGGTCGTGAACGCCGGCGGCGCGCGCTTCGTCGGCAGCGACCCGATCGTGATGGACGCCGCCGACGTGCGGCGCGTCCGCGAGCGGACCGACGGCGCCGTCGTCGCCGTCCACCTGGAGGCGATCAACCACTGCATCGAGCGTCGCGACGCGTACCGGGCGATCGAGGGCGTCGCCGTTCCCGGCGACGGCGAGACGCTCGAGCTCTGAGCGTCAGGACCCGGCGTCGCCGCCGGAGCGCAGGAGCTTGTAGACGAGCACACCGGCGCCCACACCCGCCGCGACGGCCACGAGCAGCGCGCGCCCGCGGCCCGGCCGCTGCCCGGCGAGCCGGGCGGCCGCCGTCTCCACGATCGTCTCGGTCATCGACCGACCCTAGCGCGCCGGGACGAGCGCGCGGGCGGTCGCGAGCAGCAGCGGCTCAGCCGAGCAGCTCGGCGAGCTTCACCGCCGTGTTCAGGTTGCGGGACGTGATCAGCCGGTAGTCGGGCGTCCCGATCAGGCGGATCCCCGTCCGCGTGAGCGCGTCGCGGCGCACCGCCCAGATCACGGCCCCCGGCGCGGCGACGACCTCGTCGACGCCCTCCTTCGGCGTCAGCCGCGACGACAGCGCCCGCGCCCTCGCGTCGCGGAGCAGGAACCAGACCGAGACGCGCAGCTCCGGCGACGACCGCCACCGCGCGGGCACGCGCTCGACGATCCGGGCCACCTCCGCCGCGCTGCGCACGACGACGCGAACGGGAAAGCCGAAGCGCTCCTCGATCGCCCGCTCCAGCTGCGCGTCGAGCTTCGCCGCGCTGCGCTCGCCGCTGCGGAAGAGGACGTTGCCGCTCGCGATGTACGTGCGGACGTCGTCGTGCCCGAGCGCCGCCACGCACTCGCGCAGCTCGGCCATCCGGATCAGCGAGTTGCCGCCGACGTTGATTCCTCGCAGGAGCGCGACGTACGCCGGCACCACCAACTACCCGACGACGCGGTACACCTCGAACACCTCGGCGTACTCGCGGTTGACGTTGATCCCGTGCGTGCGCGCGACGTTCCACACGTACTCGGGATTCGCGTAGCGCCGGTGCTGCTGCGAGGCATAGCGCTCGAGCGCCGCCACCTTGCGCTCCAGGTGCGACTTCTCCAGCGCGACGTACCACTGGTACGAGAAGTCGAAGTTGTTCCAGGGGATCTCGTAGCCGAGGATCGTCGTGCGCTTGAACGCGCGCAGCCCCTCCTCGGCGATCGTCTTGTGATCCTGGTGGATGTCGTGCAGCGACGGCTGGAAGACGACGTCCGGCCTCCACTCCTCCCACGCCGCCACGAGCAGCTCGAGAATGTCCTGCCGGTGCTCCGGGAACGTCCGCACGTCGAAGTCGTGCACGACGAGGTCCTCGATCCCGAGCTCGTGCGTCGCCTCGCGCACCTCGCGCGCGAGCGTGTCCGGCGGGAAGCCCTCGGGAAGCGAGCGCGTCGCGATCGAGAACGCGACGTAGCGCACCTCGCAACCGCCGTCGACGAGCCGCGCCATCGTGCCGCCGCAGCCGAACTCGCCGTCGTCGGTGTGCGGGGCGAGCACGAGCGCCCGCCGCCACTGCTCGATCACGCAACCACCTGCGCGCGCTCGACCTCCGGCACCGGCTCCCGCACGCGCGCGAACTGCCGCGGGGCGCCGATCGCGGCGAGCCCGAACAGCGCCCACGTGACGGGATCCTCGAAGAACGCGTTGTAGAAGAGCGAGTGGCAGAGGATCGCGGCGACGCCGATGCCGCCGATCAGCGCGAGCGTCGTCCGCCGGCGGAACGCCTGGCGGAAGGCGGCGACGAGCAGCCAGAGATAGAGCAGGATCCCCGGCGCTCCGGTCTCGGCGGCAACGGTCACAGCCGTATTGTGCGACGCCGCCTTCTTCGGTTCCTTCCCCTTCAGGTGCGTCCGCTTCGCGTACGCCTGCTTGAAGCCGCCGACGCCGACGCCGCGGACGGGGTGGGCCTCGGCGATCCGGATCCCGACCGCGACGAGCGAGGCGCGGCCGCTCGACGCCTCGTTGAGGCCGTGGATCGTGTGGTGCTGCAGCTGCTGCCTCACCTTCGGCTGCGCGACCGCGATCCCCGCCAGCACGGCCGCCGCCACGGCGATCACGAGCAGCGCGCGCCAGCGCCAGAAGAGGAACGCCGCGGCCGCGACGACGACGAGCAGCGCCGCGAAGCTGGACTGGGAGAAGGAGATCAGCAGGCCCGCCCACATCACCGCGAGCGCAGCGGCGGCGGCGAGCGGCGCCCACCGTGGCAGCCGGTTGCGCGCGAGCAGCACGAGCGACGGCAGCATCGCGACGACGAGGAAGCGCCCGTAGATCGACGGGTCCCAGAACACCGAGTTGACGCGGAAGAACGGCGCGTACGCGTTCGCGGTGATCACCTTCGGGTTCTGGAAGATGTCCCGCGTCTCGTACTGGTAGAAGCCGACGACCGAGAACGCGATCCCCATCACGAGCAGCTCCACGTAGAGGACGCGCAGCCCCAGCTCCTGCCACGGCAGCCGCGCGACGCAGATCGCCAGCAGCGTGAACGGGACGTAGAACGCGAGCAGCTCGACCGCGCCGTCGTGGACGTCGCGCGTCCAGAGGATCGAGATGCTCGTCCACGCCACGAAGAGCGCGAGCGGCGTCGAGACGCGCCGCAGCTCCCGCACCTGCTCGTCGCCCGCCATCAGGTCCCACGCGAGCAGGACGACGCCGCCCGCGACGACGACGTAGAGCGGCACGAGCAGCTTCGAGCTCGAGCTGCCGAGATGGACGCCGATCCGGATCGGCACGCAGGCGAGCGCGAGCACCGGCAGCAGCCACGGCCACGACCGGAAGACGGCCGCGAGGCCGAGGGCGACCGCGCCGGCGAGGAGCAGGCCGCCGCAGAGCACGAGCAGGTGGTGGTGCGGCGCGACGGAGGCTCCGAGCACCGCCGTCCCGAAGGCGGCGAAGCCGAGCGCCGCCAGCCGGTCGCGCCGCGTGCGCGCGACGAGCAGCAGCGCCAGCGCGAGGCCGGCGATCGGGCCGCCGAGGTGCGCCAGGCCGATCACTTCTCCACCACGACGCGCGCCCGGTCGAGGTGCCCGCGCTCGCTGACGGTGAGCGTGTAGCGGCCCGGCTTCTTCGGCGCCGTCAGCCGCAGCACCGCCCCGCCGTTCCGGCCCGCGCGGGCGCCGAGCTTCCACCGGTACCGGACGGCGTCGGTCGAGACGCCGATCTCGAAGCGCTTGCCGGCGCGCACGACGATCCGGCTGTTCGCGAGCTCGATGTAGCGGACGCGCACGTGCACGCGCCACCGCTGGTCGACGGGGGTGCTGTTGCCGGCGAGGTCGACGGCGCCGAGCTCGAGCGTGTAGCGGCCCGGGCGGCTCAGCAGGTCGTGCGCGATCGCCTGTGTCGACACGCCTCCCTTCTGCGTGTGCCGCAGCGTCTTCAGCACGCGCCGCCCGTCGAGGAAGACCACGATGTGCGCCGGCTTCGAGAGCACGTACGAGAAGCGGACGAAATCCGCCTGCTTGTCGCCGTCCGGCGAGAAGAGATAGCGGTTCTGCGCGACCGAGACGACCTGCGGCGGCTTCGTGTCGAGCTGCATCTGGTTCGGGAGCACGATCGTCTGGTGCTGCTGCGCGAGATGCACCCTCACCCTGTACGCGCCGTCGGGGGCGCGGTCGTGCGCGGCCGTGACGCCGGTCCAGGCGAACTTCGCCTCGCCGCGCGGGTAGCGGCCGTGCGCGAGCTCGACCACCTCGTTGCCCCGCGCGTCGACGATCGAGACGGTGATCGTGTCCGCGCGCCGGAGGACGATCCGGATGTTCCCGCGGCTGCGGGCGCAGCCGCACGTGGGCGAGAACGCCTTCGACACCTTCGTCCCCGGCATCAGGGCGCTCTTCGTCAGCTTCAGCCGCTCCGTGATCGCGAACGCAGCGGCGGTCGCCACGAGCAGCGCGACCAGCGTCACGGAGGTCAGAACACGCTGCAAAGCAGGCGAGATTCTAGATGCCGCCGAGAATCCGATCGTAGAGCTCGTCGTCGACGTTCCGCCCCGTGACGATCAGGACGAGCGGCCGCGGCAGCTCCTCGCGCAGCGCGAGCGCGAGCGGCGCCGCCGCCGAGCCCTCGACGCGGATGCCGGCCCGGGCGTAGGCGCGGACGCCCTGTTCGAGCTCCGCCTCGGTCACGAGCTCGAAGCGGTGGGCGAGCGCGTTCAGCTCCCGGACGGCGAGCGGGATCGCGACGCGGACGGCGAGGCCGTCGGCGAACGTGTCGCAGCGGTCGGAGTCGACGGCGCGGCCGGCGCGCCAGCTCTCCCACATCGCCGGCGCCGCGGCCGCGGCGACCGCGATCCGCTGCGTCGCCGGCGAGCGCTCGGCGAGCGCGCGGAAGACGCCGATCGCGAGCGCGCCGTTCCCGACGGGGACGACGACGGCCCCGGGCTCCGGCACGTCCTCGAGCAGCTCGCGCCCGATCGCCGCGTAGCCGTCGAACTGCGCCGGCTCGGCGCCGTCCTCGAAGAAGAAGGCGCCGGTCTCCTCGGCGTGGGCGCGGGCGGCCGCCTTCGCCTCGTCGAGGTCGGCGCCGACGACGCGCAGCTCCGCGCCCTGCGCCTCGACGAGCGCGCGCTTCGCGCGCGACGCGCCCTCCGGGACGAAGACGAGCGCGCGGACGCCCAGCCGCGCAGCCGCCCAGGCGGTCGCGGCGCCGTGGTTGCCGGTCGAGGCGGTGACGACGACGTCCGGCCGCCGCGCTTCGAGCGCCGCGAGCGCGCCGCGCCACTTGAAGGCGCCGAGCTCGTGCTCGTCCTCGCGCCTCAGCCAGACGCCGTCTGAATGCTCGGTCGTGCGAGCCACGCCCGCACACCGTACGCCGTCAGCCCGAGGCCGAGCGCGACGAGGCCGCCGAGCAGGATCCACTGCGACTGCGGCACGTTCAGCAGCTTCAGGCCGCTGAGCACGAGGATCGTCCCGAGCGCGACGCGCAGGAGCACGTCCGGCAGCTTGACCGTGAAGCGGCTGGAGATCAGCACGCCCGGGATCGAGCCCGTGAGCAGCCACAGCGTCGCGTGGTAGTCGACGTTGCCGGCGACCATGTGCCCGATCCCCGCGACCCAGAGCAGCGCCGCGGCGTGGAAGATGTCGGTGCCGACGATCTTCGGCATCGTCAGCGGATAGGCGAGCACCATCACGAGCCCGAAGAAGGTGCCGCTGCCGACCGACGTCAGTCCGACGACGAAGCCGAAGACGGCCCCGATCGCCACCGCGATCAGCTTGTCGCGGCGCGTCAGCAGAAACGGCGCGTCGTCGGGCTTGACCCCGCGCTTGATGAACGACTTGGCGAGGAAGCCGAGCCCGCCGATCACGAGCGCCGCGCCGACGGCGTAGCTCTCGACCGACTGCGCCGTGTCGCCGTAGCGGTGCTTGATCAGCGTCGCGACGCCGACGCCGGCGAGCGAGAGCGGGCCCGAGCCGAGGAACATCCAGGCGGTCAGCCGCGCGTGCACGGTGCCGAGCCGCCGGTGCCGGAGCGCCCCGAACGACTTGAAGATCGCGCCGTGGACGATGTCGGTGCCGACCGCGTACGTCGGCTTGAAGCCGAAGAGGATGACGAGGATCGGCGTCATCAGCGAGCCGCCGCCCATCCCGGTCAGCCCGACGATCGCGCCGATCAGGAAGCCGGCGAGGGTGAACTGCCAGGTCACGGCGTCGCGGCGAGGATCATCCCGGCGGCGACGGTGTCGTTCGTCGCCTCGTCGATGAGGACGAACGAGCCGGTCTCGCGGTTCTCGGCGTACGGGTCGACGGCGAGCGGCTCGGAGAGGCGCAGCCGGACGACGGCGATGTCGTTCAGCTCCAGCTTCTCGGCCCCGGGGACGTCCGCGAGCGAGGCGATGTCGACGACCGAGACGAGCTCGTCGACGATCGCGCGCACGGAGCGGGTCGTGTGCTTGATCCCGATCCGCGCCCGCGGCTCGAGCGGCCGCTCGCTCATCCAGCAGAGCCGCGCCTCGAGCTCCCGCGCGACCGTCGGCGGCCGCTCGGGATCGGCGAGCATGTCGCCGCGCGCGACGTCGACGTCGTCGGCGAGCCGGATTGCCACCGACTCGGGCGGGATCGCCGACTCGACCTCCTCGCCGGCGGCGTCGATCGCCTCGACGCGCGAGCGGCGGCCCGAGGGCAGCACGACGACCTCGTCGCCGGGCCGCCAGACGCCGCCGGCGACGCTGCCCGCGTAGCCGCGGTAGTCGCGGTGCTCGTCCGACTGGGGCCGGATCACCCACTGCACCGGGAAGCGGCGCGTCTCGACGTTCCGGTCCTCGGCGATCTCGACCGTCTCGAGGTGCTCGAGCAGCGCGGGGCCGTCGTACCAGGGCATCCGCTCCGACCGCTCGACGACGTTGTCGCCGGTGAGCGCGCTGAGCGGGATCACGTGCAGGTCGGACAGGCCGAGCGTGTCGAGGTCGGCGACGATCGCGTCGAAGCGCTCCTGCGACCAGTCGACGAGGTCCATCTTGTTGACCGCGACGGTGATGTGGGGGACGCGCAGGATCGTCGTGATGTACGCGTGCCGGCGCGTCTGCTCGACGACGCCGTTCCGCGCGTCGACGAGGATGACGGCGACGTCGGCGGTCGAGGCGCCCGTGACCATGTTGCGCGTGTACTGCACGTGGCCCGGCGCGTCCGCGAGCTGGAAGCGGCGGCGCGGCGTCACGAACGAGCGGTAGGCGACGTCGATCGTGATCCCCTGCTCGCGCTCGGCGCGCAGGCCGTCGGTGAGGAGCGCGAGGTCGACCGTCGCGTGGCCGCGGCGGCGCGAGGCTTCCTCGATGTGCTCCATCTGGTCGACGAAGATCTGCTTCGTGTCGTAGAGGAGCCGCCCGATCAGCGTCGACTTGCCGTCGTCGACGCTGCCGCACGTGACGAGGCGCAGCAGGTCCTGTTGCTCAGAAATAACCGACACGCTTCCTGTCCTCCATCGCGGCCTCGCTGACACGGTCGTCGGCGCGCGTCTCGCCGCGCTCGGTGACCCGGGTCGCCGCGATCTCCGAGACGACCTCCGGGATCGTGCGCGCCTCCGAGAGCACGCCGCCGGTGCACGTCATGTCGCCGACGGTGCGGAAGCGCACGGTCGCCGTGAAGACGTCCTCGCCCTCCATCCGCTCGACGAACTCGGACGCGGCGTAGAGCATCCCGTCGCGCCGGAAGACCTCGCGCTCGTGGGCGAAGTAGATGCCGGGCAGCTCGAGCCCCTCGCGCTCGACGTACTGCCAGACGTCGAGCTCCGTCCAGTTCGAGATCGGGAAGACGCGGACGTGCTCGCCCTTGCGGACGCGCGCGTTGTAGATGTTCCAGAGCTCCGGCCGCTGCGCGCGGGGGTTCCACTGGCCGAAGTCGTCGCGGAACGAGAAGATGCGCTCCTTCGCGCGGGCGCGCTCCTCGTCGCGGCGGGCGCCGCCGATCGCCGCGTCGAACTGGTGCTCCTCGATCGCGTCGAGCAGCGTCGTCGTCTGCAGCCGGTTGCGCGACGCGCGCGG
>DASSSR010000004.1:0-14422 GCA_035708345.1 Gaiellaceae bacterium | reverse complement strand
CGCAGCGGCGTCGAGCGCGCGCGGATCGCCTTGCTCCCGAGCGCCTCCCACAGGGCGGGCGCGTTCGAGACGCCGCCGCCGACGGCGACGAACAGCGGGTCGACGACGGCGACGAGCGCGTCGATCGCGACCGTCAGGGCGCGCGCGGCCTCGACGTAGTCGCCGTGGCGGCCGATCGCCGGCCCCGACGCGATCGTCTCGACGCAGCCGCGCTTGCCGCAGGCGCACACGGCGCCGTGGGGGTCGACGACGAAGTGGCCGATCTCGCCCGCGAGCCGGTGCGACCCTTCGAGGATCTCGCCGTGGAAGACGATGCCGGCGCCGACGCCGGTGCTGACGGTGACGTACGCGATCGGGTCGTCCGGCCGTCCGGCTGCGTCCCACTCGCCGAGCGCGCCCGCGTTCGCGTCGTTCTCGACGACGACCGGCGCGCCGTAGCGCTCGGCGAGCGCGTCGTGCAGCCGGACGTCCTCCCAGCCCGGCGTGTGGTGCGAGTGGATGCGGCCCTCCTCGACGGGGCCGCCGAAGCTGACGCCGACCGCCTCGACGGGGCCGTCGACGACCTGCTCCGCGAGCTCGAGCAGCGCCGCGAACGACTCCCCGCCGGTCGGACGCGTCAGCGTGCGCGCCGAGTTGGCGGCCCAGGACGCGGCGAGCTTCGTGCCGCCGACGTCGAGCGCCAGCACCGTCATGCGTGGAGCCTCTCCCGCAGGCCCCACAGCAGCGCGTGCGCGTAGACGACGTGGACGTCCTCGATCTGCTCCATCACGGCGAGCGGCGCGCGCACGACGACGTCGCAGCACGCGTCGAGCCGCTCCGTCGCGCCGATGGCGCCCGTGAACGCGACGGTGCGGCCGCCCGCCTCCCGTGCGTACTCGAGCGCGCGCAGCACGTTCGGAGACGTCCCGCTGCCGCTGAGGCCGAAGGCGACGTCGCCCGCGCACAGCAGCGAGCGCAGCGGCTGCTCGAAGACGCAGTCGTAGTCGTGGTCGTTCGCGTACGCGGTCAGGAGCGACGAGCTCTCGACCAGCGAGACGATGCGCACCCGCAGCGACTTGCCGAGGTCGGTCGCCAGGTGCCCGGCGAGCGCGGCGCAGGCGCCGTTGCCGAAGGTGTAGACCGTCGCCTCCCGCTCGACCGCCTCGGCCACGAGCGCGACGGCGCGCTCGAGCTCGGGCGGCGGCCCGTCCGCGAGCGCGCCCGCGACGGCTGCGAAGTAGTCGCTCAGAGCTTCCGCTCCCGCCTCACCCACGCTGCGGTCTCCGCGTCGTCGCTCGCGAGCACGACCTCGCCCTCGACCGCGAACGGCGTCGCGCCGAAGCGGACGACGCACGTGAGGTCGTCGCGGTCGAACGCGAGCACGTCGGCCGGCGAGTCGCGCCACGCGAAGCCGCCGCCCGGGCGCAGCGCGAGCGCGCGCCGGTACAGCTCCAGGAACGAGCCTTCGCGGCCCTGCTGCGCCTCGACCGACTTCTCGCTCCAGGCGGCCGGCTGCGGCAGCCAGGCGTTCGCCTGCAGCCCGCGCGTCCAGGGGATCGGCACGCGGCAGCCGTCGCGGCCCTTCCGCTTTCCGTTCGAGCGGTGGAAGACCGGGTCCTCGCGCAGCTCGTCTGGCAGGTCGACCTCCTCGAGCCCGAGCTCCTGGCCCTGGTAGACGAAGACCGGGCCGGGCAGCGCCAGCAGCAGCAGCGCGGCCGCGCGCGCCTGCCGCTCGCCCCCGAAGCGCGTGACGATGCGCGTGACGTCGTGGTTCTCGAGCACCCACGTGACGATCGGCAGCGCGTCGAGCGACTCGTCGATCGAGGCGCGGATCCTCGCCGCGTCCCACGGCTGGAAGACGAGCGAGAAGTTGAAGGCGAGGTGCAGCTCGTCCGGGCGCAGGTACGGCGCGACGCGGCGCTGGTCGCTGAACGTCACCTCGCCGACGAGCACGCGGTCGCCGTCGTACGCGGCGGCGAGCCGGTGCCAGTCGCGGTAGATCTCGTGCACCTCGGGCCGGTCGACGCCCCTGCGCCAGTCGAACGAGAAGCGCGCCTCCGGGAACGGCTCGTCCTCGTCGCGCAGCTCGGCGTCCTTGACGAGCCCGTGCGCGACGTCGATGCGGAAGCCGTCGACGCCGCGGTCGAGCCAGAAGCGCAGGATCCCGTCGAAGTCCTCGCGCACCTGCGGGTTGTGCCAGTCGAGGTCGGGCTGCTCCGGCGCGAAGAGGTGGAGGAACCAGTGGCCGCGCTCCTCGTCGAGCGTCCAGGCGGGCCCGCCCCAGTTCGAGGGCCAGTTGTTCGGCGGCTGCGGGCCGTCGGCGGGCACCGTCACGTAGCGGCCGCGGTCGGGGCCGGTGAACCAGGGGTGCTGCGACGACGAGTGGTTCGGGACGATGTCGACGATCACGCGGATCCCGAGCTCGTGCGCGGCGGCGACGAGCTCGTCGAAGTCGGCGAGCGTGCCGAAGCGCGGGTCGACGTCGACGTAGTCGGCGACGTCGTAGCCGTGGTCGGCCTGCGGCGAGGGGTAGAACGGCGTCAGCCAGATCGCGTCGACGCCGAGGTCGCGCAGGTACGGCAGGCGGTCGCGGATCCCCGGCAGGTCGCCGATCCCGTCGCCGTTCGCGTCGGCGAAGCTGCGCACGTACACCTGGTAGAAGACGGCGTCGCGCCACCACTCGGGTGCCGGCCCGCTCATCCCGCGGCCACCTCGTCCCAGGTCGGCACGGCGGAGCGGCCGTCGAGCGCCCGGCACGAGAGCGCGGCGGCGCGGTTCGCGGCCGCGAGCGCCTCGCGCAGCTCGAGCCCGTGCGCGAACGCGGCGAGCAGGGCGCCGTGGAAGACGTCGCCGGCGCCGAGCGTGCTGACGACGCCCTCGACGCGCTCGCCAGGGACGTCGATCCGCCCGCCGTCCTCCGTGTACGCCGTGCAGCCGTCGGCGCCGCGCGTGACGACGGTCAGCTTCCCACGCCGGCCGTCGTCCATCGGCTCGGGCGGCGACCACAGGTCGACGGTCGCCGTGTCGACGTCCGGCAGCGGGAAGCCCGCGTCGACACTAAGTAACAGGCTGTTACTTGCGGGGAGGGCGTGGTAGCCGACGTGGTCGACGTGGACCCAGTCGGCGTCCTGGAGCAGCTCGGGCGGGCACGTGAACCGCTGCGGCTGCTCGGTGACGATCGCGCGTGTGCCGTCGGGGCCGACGAGGATCGTCGACTCGACCATCCGGCCGGGCAGCGCATGTGTCTCGACACCCGGCAGCTCCTCGTCGACGACGCCGACGAAGCGGACGGGCACGCCGAGCCGCGCGATCGCGACCGCCGCGGTCGCCGCCGGGCCGCCGCCGGCGACGACGCGCTCGTCGGCGACGACGCGGCCGTCGGGCTCCGGCAGCTCCGGCAGCCGGTAGATCGTGTCGCGCGTCGCGAGGCCCACGCAGACGATCATCGCGAGAGCTTGACGGAGATCACCTCGTGCGGCCGGTACGGGATCACGACCGCGCCGTCCTCGACGGCGATCTCCTCGCCGTCCTCCTCGAGCAGCGTGCAGCGCCGCGCGGCGCCGCACGCGACGCGGACGCGCGCGACGCCGCGGCCGCCGTACGGCTCGTAGAGCCGGAGCACGACGTCGTCCGAGTCCTCGGCGCGCTTGACCGTGTCGAGCACGAGCTCGCCCTCGACGACCGCGAACGGCCGTTCCAGCCCGGCGCCGTCCGTCCGCACGAGCGGCGCGTCGAACAGCGCCGCCTCCCGCAGCACGCCGGCCTCCCGCCAGCCGCCGGCGTGCGGCAGCAGCGCGTACGCGAACGAGTGCCGGCCCATGTCCGCCTCGGGATCGGGCGACTTGGGCGACCGGAGCAGCGTCAGCTTCAGGTCGCCGCCGTAGCAGGAGAAGCCGTACTTCGAGTCGCTCAGCAGCGCCGCGCCGAAGCCGTGCTCGGAGAGGTCGGCGAAGCGGTGGCCCGGCACCTCGTAGCGGGCGCGGTCGAACGACGTCGAGTAGTGCGTCGGCCGCTCGGCGTAGCCGAACGGCATCTCGTAGGTCGCGTTCCGCGACCGCACGGCGAGCGGGAAGCAGGCCTTGAGCAGCGTGTGCGACTCGTGCCAGTCGATCTCGGTGTGGAGCTCGAGCCGCCGCGAGCCGGCGTCGAGGCGCACGACCTGCCGCAGGTGCGACGCCTCGCCGAGCGGCCGCTCGAACGCGATCTCGACCCGCAGCGGCGTCTCGGTCACGACCGCGAACGACCGGGCCGGCTGCGCGTCGCGCGCGGTGCCGAACGTGTACGGGTCGATGTCCCAGGCGTCGAAGTCGTTCGGCTCGTCGTCGAAGAGCTCGATCCGGTTGCCGGGGGCGGCGAGCGTCTCGCGGCCGCTGGGCTTGTGGAGCACGCTCTGCACGAGCCCGTCCTCCGACAGCGTCACGCGCAGGTGCGCGTTCTCGAGCGTCAGCCCGTCGCGGCGCACCTCGTCGTCCGGCGCCGCCGGGCGCGCGGCCGCGAACGGCTCCGCCTCCCGGAGCGCGCCGTCCACGACCTCGCGCCGTGTGAACTGCGTCGTGTTCACGAGCGCGGCGCCGTCGCCGACGAGGGCCGCGATCCCGCGCTCCAGCTCGGCGAAGTCGCGACGGCAGTCGTCGTAGACGAGCGTGATCGACGAGCCGGGGAGGATGTCGTGGAACTGCTGCAGCAGCAGGAGCTTCCAGAGCCGGTCGAGCTCGGCGCGCGGGTAGGCGCCGCCGCGCGCGACCGCGAGCAGCTCGGCGTCGTGCAGCCCGCGCTCGCCGCGCCGGTTGCCCTGCTTGACGAACGCCTGCGTGGTGTAGACGCCGCGGTGGTACTCGAAGTAGAGCTCGCCGACGACGACCGGCCGCTCGCCGTCCTCCGCCTCGAGCGCGTCGAAGAACGCGCCCGGCGCGTCGACGCGCGTGCGCGGCAGCCCCTGCAGGTCGCGGGCGCGGCGCAGGCTCTCGAGCATCTCGCGCGTCGGCCCGCCGCCGCCGTCGCCGTGCCCGAACAGGAGGATGCTCGTGTGCGAGCGGTCGAGGTTCTTGTACTCGTGCGCCGTCTTCACGAGCTCGTTCGCGTCCGCCATCGAGCTGTAGTTGTCCGCCGGCGGGAAGTGCACGAGCACCTCGCTGCCGTCGTCGCCCTGCCAGACGAACGTGTGGTCGTCGGGCCGGTTGAAGCGGTTCCAGGAGAGCTTCTGCGTCAGGAAGCGCGTGATCCCGGCGCCGCGCATCAGCTGCGGCAGCTGCCCCGTGTAGCCGAAGGCGTCAGGCGCCCAGAACTCGCCGCAGCGGCGGCCGAACTCCCGCTCGAAGAAGCGCTGGCCGTGCAGGAGCTGGCGGACGAGCGACTCGCCCGAGGGCAGGTTCAGGTCGGGCTCGACCCAGCTGCCGCCGACCGGGACGAACTGCCCCGCCTCGACCTTGGCGCGGATCCGCTCGTACAGGTCGGGGTTCCGCTCCTTCACCCACGCGTACTGCTGCGCCTGCGAGCAGGCGAAGCGGTACTCCGGGTACTCGTCCATGTAGCGGACGGCGGTCGAGAACGTGCGCAGCGTCTTGCGGTACGTCTCCTCGAGCGGCCACAGCCACGCCGTGTCGATGTGCGCGTGCCCGGTCGCGACGATCTCGTGCACGTGCTCCGGGTTGTGCAGCTCGTAGAGCTCGTCGAGGTGCGCGGCGTCGCGCGTGTCGCAGTAGCGCTCGAGCCCCGCGCGGAGGCGGCCGGCGAGCGCCGGGTCGGTCGCGGGATGCGCCTCGAGCGCGCGCAGCAGCTCGAAGTCGTGCGCGAGCTTCCACGCCGCCGCGTCGAAGCGGGCGAGCTCGCAGCGCGTCAGCTCGACGGGCCGGTCCTGCCGGCCGAAGAGCCCGTTGCAGGCGAGCTCGACCTCGACCGCGAGCTCGCCCGGCTCGGCGGCGTCCGCGAGCGTCGCCTCCGCGTGGTGCCGGTTCAGCCCGGCGACGACGCGGCCGTCGCGCCAGAGCGTCGCTTCGCTGTCCGAGTGCCAGCGCAGCTCGACCCGCTCGGCGCGCCACGCCTCCGGCACCGTGGCGCGCACGCGGAACCAGTACGTCGCCCACAGCGGCCCGAAGCGCTCGCCGAGCTCGGCGGCGCGGTACTCGAGCGCCTGCGCGGCCTCGTAGGGGATCCGGTCGACGGGGCCGGCGACGAGCAGCTCGTCGACCGGGCGCACGTCCGTCCACACGGCCGCCTGCAGTCGCTCCGACGTGCGGACGAACCGTCGCCGTGTGTACTCGAGGTGCTGGATCACACCGCGAGGGCCGCGGTACTGCCGTGCAGCATGCTCTCGCCCGTCGAGGGCTCGAAGAAGTAGAGGCGGCTGGGATCCACCGCGAGCGTCACCTTGCTGCCGATCCTCGCGGTCGTGCGCGCGTCGACGCGCGCCGTCATCAGCGTGCGGTCGCGCGCGTCGGCGAGGATCGACGCCTCGTCGTCCGGGTCGTCGGTGAGCGCGTCCTCGATCACGATCTGCTCCGCCGCGACGGGGAAGAAGACGTGAGCGTCGGAGCCGAGCTCCTCGAGCACGTCGACGTCGACGTCGAGCGTCGGGAGGCCGCTCGGCGCGAACGACGCGTCCTCGAAGACCTCCGGGCGGATGCCGAGGATGACGCGGCCGTCCGTCAGCGCGTCCGGGCGGCGGTCGCGCGCCAGCGGGATCGTATGCCCGCCGAACGAGACCGTGTCGCCCTCCACGTGCGCCTCGACGAGGTTCATCGCCGGCGAGCCGATGAACGCGGCGACGAACGTGTTCACGGGCTCGTCGTAGAGGCGCTGCGGCGCGTCGACCTGCTGGATCTCGCCCTCGCGCATCACGGCGACGCGCTGGCCGAGCGTCATCGCCTCGACCTGGTCGTGCGTCACGTAGACCGTCGTCGTGCCGAGCCGGGTGTGCAGCTGCTGCAGCGACGTGCGCATGCCGACGCGCAGCTTCGCGTCGAGGTTCGAGAGCGGCTCGTCCATCAGGAATGCCTGGGGCTCGCGCACGATCGCGCGGCCCATGGCGACGCGTTGCTGCTGGCCTCCGGAGAGCTGACCGGGCCGCCGGTCGAGCATCTCCTCGAGGCCGAGCAGCTTCGCGACCTCGTGCACCCGCCGGTCGCGCTCGGCGCGCGGAACCTTGCGGACGCGCAGCCCGTAGCCGAGGTTCTTCTTGACCGTCATGTGCGGGTACAGCGCGTAGTTCTGGAAGACCATGGCGAGGTCGCGCGCGGCGGGCTCGGCGCGCGTGACGTCGCGGTCGCCGATCAGGATCCGGCCGGCGGTGATCTTCTCGAGCCCGCCGATCGAGCGCAGCAGCGTCGTCTTGCCGCAGCCGGACGGGCCGACGAGGACCATGAACTCGCCCTCGCCGATCGTCAGGTTGACGTCGTCGACGGCGCGGACGCCGTTCGGGAACTCCTTCGAGACGTGGTCGAGGACGATCTCACCCATCGGGCGCGACGATACCGGGAACGCGTCCGGACTGCAATCGTTGCCACATCCGAGATGCCGACCTAGACTCGGAGCCGGTCGTGGCTGCAGCGTCGATTGCCATCGCTCCGCACGTGACGCGGTTCCGTGACACGTGCAACGTCTACGTGCTCCATGCCGGGGACGGCGCCGCCGTGCTCGTCGACTTCGGCGACGGGCGCGTGCTCGACCGGCTCGACGAGCTCGGCGTCCGGCTGGTCACAGACGTCCTGCTCACGCACCACCACCGCGACCAGCTCGGCGGCCTCGCCCGCGCCGCGGCGGCCGGGATCCGGATCTGGGCGCCGCCGGTCGAGGTCGAGCTGATCGCCGGCATGGACGAGCGCTGGCGCACGCGCCGGACCTGGAACGACTACGACCTGCGCCAGGACCGCTTCTCGCTGCTCGAGTCGGTGCCGGTCACCGGGACGGTCGCCGAGTACCTGACGCAGCGCTACGGCGGGATCGACGTCTACACGCTGCCGACGCCCGGCCACACGCTCGGCTCGGTCAGCTACCTCGTCGAGCTCGACGGCCGCCGCCTCGCCTTCACCGGCGACCTCGTCTACGGGCACGGGCAGCTCTGGTCGCCCGCCGCGACCCAGTGGACGTACAGCGGCATCGAGGGCTGGGTCGCCTCGATCACCTCGGCCGCCGTGCTCGCGGCACGGGAGCCGGACCTGCTGCTGCCGTCGCACGGCGAGCCGGTCGACGACCCGCGCGGCTCGCTCGAGACGCTGAGCCGGCGGCTGCAGGGGCTGATCGACCTGCGCCTGCCGCAGCCGTGGGACGCCTCCGAGCGGGTGCGGGAGCCGTTCGAGGCGATCACGCCGCACCTGCTGCGCAACCGGACGATGTTCGCGACGAGCTACGTCCTGCTCTCGGAGACCGGCGCCGCGCTGCTGATCGACTTCGGCTACGACGTCTCGACGACCGCGACGGCCACGGAGCGGACGGCCCGGCGGACGCTGCTCTGGTCGCTCGACGCGCTGCGCCGGGACTTCGGCGTCGAGCGGATCGACGCCGCGCTCGTCACGCACTACCACGACGACCACGTCGCCGGCCTCAACCTGCTGCGCGAGGTGGAGGGGGCGGAGGTGTGGGCGCCGGCGAACGTGGCGCCGATCCTCGAACGGCCGGAGCGCTACGACCTGCCCTGCCTCTGGTTCGACCCGATCCCCGTCGACCGCACGATCCCGTTCGAGCAGCCGCTCCGCTGGCACGAGCACGAGCTGACGCTCTACCCGCTGCCGGGGCACACCCGCTACGCGGCCGCGATCGGCTTCGAGGTCGACCGCCGCCGCATCCTCGTCACCGGCGACCAGCAGACGGACGAGCCGGGCGGGAAGTCGCTGCTGAACATCCAGTACCGGAACCGCGGCGTGCCGGAGGACTTCCGCGCGAGCGCCGAGCTCTACCGGCACCTGCGCCCCGACCTCGTGCTCGGCGGGCACTGGCTGCCGTTCGAGCTGACGGACGCGCGGCTCGCGCAGCTGACGGAGGACGCGGAGCGGCTCGTCGAGCTGCACCGCCTGCTCGCACCGGCGGAGAGCTTCGGCACCGAGGGCTTCGGCGCGCGCATCGAGCCGTACCGCGCGGCGCCGGGCGAGACGGCGTTCACCGTCACCGTGCGCAACCCGTTCGACCGTGCCGATACCGCCCGCGTCCGGCTCGTCGTGCCCGACGGCTGGCGGGTCGAGCCGGCCGAGCGGGAGGTCGAGCTCGGGCCGCGCGGCGAGGCGGAGGTGTCCTTCGACGTGCGGGCGGACGGCCCCGGCGTCCTCGCCGCGGATCTCACCGTCGGCGAGACGGCGTACGGCCAGCAGGCGGAGGCGATCGTCTCGTGAGCGTGCTGTTCGAGAACGGCGCCTACCGCCTCGCGCTGACGCAGGCCGGCCGCCGGATCGAGCTGAACGGCGGCGACCTCTCGCTCTCGCTGCTCGCCGCGCTCGACACGACGACGGGCGCCGACGAGACGCTCGAGCTGCTCGAGCCGGAGCTGCGGGGCGACGGGACGATCGTCGTCGAGCGCCGCTCGACGCTCTGGGAACGGGCGTGGCTCGAGCTCCGCTGCCTCGACGGCGCCGTCGAGGTGCACACCTGCGTCCGCGGCCGCGGCGACCTGACCACGGTGCGGCTGCTCGGCGGCGTCTCCGCGCTCGCGAACGGCGCGCCGCTCGGCCGCATGCTCAGCGGCACGCGGCTGCCGACCCTCTTCAGCCCGAACCCGGAGGACGGCGCGGCGCCGTTCCGCCCGGCGGCGGAGGGCGCCGTCACCGGCGTCCTCGGCGAGGGGGAGCCCGGGCGGGCGCGCTGGCTCTTCACGCCGGCGCCGCTCTACTGGGCGCTGGGCCCAGCAGCCGCCGGCGCGTCCGGCGACGGCACGAGCTGGCTCGACGTCGGCGTCGCGGCGCCGGTCGAGCAGCTGCGCTTCCCCGAGGCGGCGTGGGAGGCGGCGGCGAGGGGCTTCTCGCTCCGGCTCGAGTACGAGGGCCGCACGCGCGTCGACGGCGAGTTCCGCGCGCCGGTGCTGCTGCTCACTCCCGGCGTGGACGACGTCTGGCGCGGCCTGCGCCGGCACCGCGACGACCTCGCCGTCCGCGGCTGCGCGCCGGCGCCGGCCCCGCGCGAGACGCCGGGCTGGTGGCGCCGGCCGATCTTCTGCGGCTGGGGCGCGCAGTGCCATCTCGAGGTGGGCTCCGGTCGGCTCGCGCGCGACTTCGCGACGCAGGAGAGCTACGACCGCTTCCTCGCGCGGCTCGCCGAGCACGGGGTCGTGCCCGGCACCGTCGTTCTCGACGACAAGTGGCAGGCGACCTACGGCCGCAACGAGCCCGACACCGCAAAATGGCCCGACCTGAAGGCCTGGATCGCGGGGCGGCACGCCGCCGGGCAGAGGGTGCTGCTCTGGTGGAAGGCGTGGGATCCGGAGGGCCTCGACCCGGAGCTCTGCATCCGCAACGCGGACGGCGCGCCGGTGGCGGTCGATCCCGCCGCCGCGCGCGAGGAGCTGCGCGCCGCCGTGCGCTCGATGCTCGTCGACCTCGACGCCGACGGCTTCAAGGTCGACTTCACCGCCCGCACCCCCGCCGGCCGCGGCCTGCAGACCGCCGCCGGCACGTGGGGGATCGCGCTCCTGCACGAGCTGCTGGCGACCTTCTACGCGGCCGCGAAGGAGGCGAAGCCGGACGCGCTCGTGATCACGCACACGCCGCACCCGGCGTTCGTCGACGTCACCGACATGATCCGGCTGAACGACGTGCTCGGCGGCGTCGACCTCGTCGAGCAGATGGAGCTCCGCGCCGAGGTCGTGCGGGCCGCCTGCCCGGAGCTGCCGATCGACACCGACGACTGGCGCGTGCCGGACAAGGCCTCGTGGCGCGCCTTCCTCGCGCGCAAGCCGGCGATCGGCGTCCCCTCGCTCTACTACGCCTCGCACCTCGACGCGACCGGCGAGGAGCTCGAGGAGGAGGACTACGCGGCCTTGCGGGAGGTCTGGGAGCGGTGACGGCGCGGCCGATCACGCTCGCCGACGTCGCCCGCGAGGCCGGCACCTCGCCGTCGACCGCGTCCCGCGCGCTGAGCGGCCGCGGCTACGTCGCGCCCGACGTGCGGAAGCGGCTGCTCGCGACGGCGGAGCGGCTCGGGTACATCCCGAATCTCTCGGCGCGGACGCTGAAGCAGCGGACGAGCCGCGTCGTCGGCGTCGTCGTCTCCGACCTCGGCAACCAGTTCTACGCCGCGCTCGCGGCCGGGATCGAGACGACGCTGCGCGCGGCGAGCTACCAGATGCTGCTCCTCGGCGACAACAGCGACGCCGGCCAGGAGCTGACGGGCGTGCGCACGTTCCTCTCGATGCGCGCGCCGGGCGTGATCATGACGCCGGCCTCGAACAGCGCCGCCGACCTGCTCGTCGCGCGCGGCGTCCCGGTCGTCGAGGTCGACCGCCGGCTCGCCACCTCGACCTGCGACGCGGTCGTGATCGACAACGAGCGCGGCGCGCGGCAGGCGGTCGAGCACCTGCTCGGCCTCGGCCACGAGCGGATCGGCCTGCTGATGGCGAAGACGACCTGGACGACCGACGCCGGCCGCCTCCAGGGCTACCGGGCGGCGCTCGCCGCGGCCGGCCTGAAGGTCGACCGCAAGCTCGTCGTCAAGGTTGCGACCCACGCCGCCGACGCGACGGGGCGGATCGCGGCGCTGCTCGACGAGCAGCGGCCGACGGCGATCTTCGCCGCCAACAACGTCCTCGCGGAGCAGGCCTGGCAGGTGCTCCGCGCGCGCAGGCTCTCGATCCCGCGCGACATCTCGCTCGTCGCCTTCGACGACGTCCCGTGGATGGGCATGGTGCAGCCCGCGATCACGGCCGTCGCGCAGCCGACGTTCGAGATGGGCCGCCGCGCGGCGCTCCTGCTCCTGCGCAGGCTCGAGGACCCGACGTGCGGGCGCACGGTCGAGGTGCTCGAGCCGCGTCTGATCACCCGGGGGTCGACAGGAGGAAGAAAGCGATGAATCACTTCTACGAGGAGAACGGATACCTCCTCGTGCCGGGCGTCTTCTCGGCGTCCGAGGTGGAGGAGATGCGCGACGCGCTCGCGCGGATCCTCGACGTGGTCGAGCAGACGGAGCACGACCGGGACCACACGTGGTCGGCGGTCGGCGACTCGACGCTGAAGCTGCGCGGCTTCCACGACCTGCAGTACCACGACGCGGTCTTCACGCGGATGGTCGCGCACCCCCGGCTCGTCGAGGTGCTCACCGACCTGATCGGGCCGAACGTGCAGCTGCACCACTCGAAGATGCTCGTGAAGCCGCCGGAGCAGGGGGCGCCGTTCCCGATGCACCAGGACCATCCCTACTTCCCGCACGAGCGGCACAGCGTCCTCGCGGCGAGCGTCCACCTCGACGATACCGACGAGGAGAACGGCTGCCTGCACGTGATCCCGGGCACGCACAAGCTCGGCCCGCTCGAGGCGGACGGCGACTCGCACACGGTCGACTACCCGCTCGAGAGCGGCACGCCGTGCCCGGCCGCCGCCGGCGACGTGCTCTTCTTCAACTACCTGACGATCCACGGCTCGGGCGTCAACCGCAGCACGCGCACGCGCCGCAACGTGCTCTTCCAGTACCGCGATCCCGCCGACCCGCCGGTGCCGAACGGGGACGGGGTCGAGGATCACGTCGACTGGGGGATGGGGCTGATGGTCGCGGGCTCGAACCCGGGCTTCTGGGACTGGCGCCCGCGCTTCCGCATCCGCCAGTCCGAACTTTCCACCGCCTAGGACGTCTTAACTCTCTGAACGCAGAAAGACCCATTGATCTTCCGGCCGGGATGTGGTTACGTTGCCACAGACCGGACCGGTCACAACTGATTCGTCTGTCTGGAGGGAAGCACATGGAGGGTCGGAAGAAGCGCTGGGCGGTGCTCCTGGTCGTGGCTGCGGCGTTCGCCGCCGTCGTCGCCGGGACCGCGGGCGCACGGGTGGACGCGAAGTCCGCCGGCACGCTCGACATCTACGGGTACGGCCCGGGTGACGACGTGCAGGAGAACCGCGCCACGTACGCGGCGAACCAGCTCAACGGCGTCACGATCAAGCGTGAGCCGGCCTCGTTCGACGACCAGGCGTTCCTGACGCGCCTCGCGTCGGGTGACGTGCCGGATCTCGTCCGCATGCCGCGCCCGAGCCTCGCGCTCTACGCGGCCAAGGGCGTCCTGCAGCCCGTCGACCAGTGCGTCAAGGGCGTCGCCTCGCAGTACCGCAAGGGCGCGATGCGCGCGATGACCTACGGCGGCCACATCTACGGCCTGCCGGAGTTCACCAACCAGGTGACGCTCATCGTCAACACGCAGGCGTTCAAGGAGGCCGGCGTCCCGCTCAAGGACGCGCAGATGAAGAACCTCGGCCTGCTGCTGAAGACGGCGAAGAAGCTGACGAAGTTCGACTCGAAGGGCAACCTCGTGCGGATCGGCTTCGACCCGAAGATCGACTCGGGCTTCGGCTTCCCGCTCTGGGTCAAGTACTTCGGCGGCAACATCATCAGCAAGGACGGCCTGCACGCGCAGATCAACACGAAGGCTGCCGTCAAGGCGCTGAACTTCACCACCGCGGTCATCAACGCCGAGGGTGGCTGGAACAAGTTCGTCGCCTACCGGAACACGTTCGACTTCTTCGGCAAGGGCAACCCGCTGGCGAAGGATCAGCTCGGGTTCTGGCCGATGGAGTCGTTCATCTACAACGTGTTCGCCAACAACACGCCGAACCAGCCGATCGCGGCGCGCTACTTCACGAACCAGAAGGGCGGCCCGATCTCCTTCTTCAGCGGCAACGGCTGGGCGATCCCGAAGAACTCGGGCAACCCGCAGGCCGCGTGCGACTACATGAAGGCCGTCACGTCGGTCGGCGCGTGGGAGTTCGCCGGCGCGAAGCGCATGGCGGCCCGCCGCGCGGCGAACCCGCCGCAGGCGTTCACGGGCCTCTACACGGCGAACGCAGTCGCCGACAAGAAGCTCTACGAGGACGTCTACCACTCGACGGGCGGCAGCGCCGACTACGACAACGCGGTCAAGTACCTCGTGAACGCGTCCAAGTACGGGTTCGAGCTCCCGCCGACTCCGGCCGGCGCGCAGTTCGCGACCGCGTACAACAACGCCGTGCAGCGCGTGCTGACCGGCCAGCAGTCGATCAAGGCGGCACTCGCCCAGGCGCAGAAGGAAGCGCAGGCGGCGATCAACGCCAACAAGTAAGCGGAGCTCTGTGACCTCCGTCACAGCTTCGACGACGGCGCCGGGCCCCTCGTGGGCCCGGCGCTGGCTCTCCGGTTGGCGCGAGCGCGAGACGTGGACCGCCTACCTGTTCATCTTCCCGTGGATCTTCGGCTTCCTCGTGCTGACGCTGGGGCCGATGATCTTCAGCGCCTACTACTCGTTCACGAACTACGGCGTCACGCAGATCGCCGGCATCGAGCCGAC
>DASSSR010000003.1:0-25055 GCA_035708345.1 Gaiellaceae bacterium | reverse complement strand
GCGCGGCTTCCTCGAGCGCCAGCTGCGCAGCGACGGCTTCGACGTGCTCTCGGTGCCGTCCGCCGCGGAGCTGCCGCGCGCGGCGCAGCCGGACGTGCTCGTGCTCGGCGAACCCGAAGCGCTCGACCGCGTGCGCGTCCCCGACTGTCCCGTGATCGTGCTCGGCCGCTCCGACCCGACGACGACCGTCCGCGCGCTCGAGCTCGCGGACGACTACGTGTCCCGCCCCTTTGCGTACGAGGAGCTGGTCGCCCGCATCCGGGCCGTCCTGCGGCGCTGCCCGCCGCGCAGCGAGCTGCTCGACCTCGGCCCGCTCGCGATCGACCGCGCCGGCCGGCGCGTCTTCGTGCACGGGAACGAGGTCCTGCTCTCGCAGAAGGAGCTCGCCCTGCTCGTGAAGCTCGCCTCCGCGCCCGACCGCGTCTTCACGCGCGAGCAGCTGCTCCGCGACGTGTGGGGCTACCGCAGCTGGGCGCCGACCCGCACGGTCGAGTCGCACGCGTCGCGCGTCCGCTGCAAGCTCGCCGCCGCCGGCCTCGAGGGTTGGGTGCTGAACGTCTGGGGCGTCGGCTACCGGCTGCGCCCGTGACGTGAGCGCTCCATCCGGCGGTGGGAGGACGATCGCGGGATGCACACACTCGCGCTCGTCATCACCCACCACACGACGCTGCGGCTGCTCGAGGTCGCCGGCGCCGCCACCGCCGTCGCCGGCGCGCTCTTCTTCCTCGGCTCGGGCGTCCCCTTCGGCCGTCGCGGCGGCCAGGCGCTCGGCGGCCTGCTGCTGATCGCAGCCGGGGTCCTCTGGGTCGTCGCCGTCCGCTGGGGGCGCCTGACCGGCTAGAGCGCGCCCTCGAGCCGCAGCAGCAGCTCCTTGCGGTCGAGGCCGCCGGCGTAGCCGGTCAGCCGTCCGTTCGCGCCGACGACGCGATGGCACGGGAGGACGATCGGGATCGGGTTCCGGTTCATGATCGTCCCGACCGCGCGCGCCGCACGCGGGTTGCCGCTCCGCGCCGCGAGCTCGCCGTACGTCGTCGTCGTCCCGTACTCGACGCGCGCGAGCTCCTCCAGCACGCGCCGGTTGTACGCGGGCAGGAGCCGGATGTCCCGGTCGACCTCGAACGCGCGGCGGCGGCCGGCGAAGTACTCGTCGAGCTGGCGGCGCACGCGCTCGACCGGCGCGGACGCGCGCAGGACGCGCGGGCCGAACTGCCGCGCGAGCGCTTCGAGCTCGCGCTCCGGCTCGGGGTCGAACTGGATGCGGCAGACGCCGCGGTCGGTGACGCCGACGAGCAGGTCGCCGATCGGCGTGTCGGGCAGCACGTCGTAGGCGGCGTCGAGCAGCCCGGACGCGGCGGCGGCGGTGCGGAAGCGGTCGTCGAGCTCGGGGGTGATCACGTGCGCTCCTTCCTCAGTCGACGGACGCCGGCGGACGCCGCCTGGCGGG
The DNA here is from genome assembly GCA_035708345.1 of Gaiellaceae bacterium. Lineage (GTDB taxonomy): Bacteria > Actinomycetota > Thermoleophilia > Gaiellales > Gaiellaceae > Palsa-739. The sequence continues at coordinate 23,611 of DASSSR010000003.1, read as the reverse complement.
CGGCGGACTCGCTCGAGCCGAGCGCGCCGCCGATCTCCTGGTAGTCGAGCCCGTAGCCGTAGCGGAGCACGACGGCCGCGCGCTCCTTCGGCGGCAGCCCGTCCGTGAGCGGCGCCAGCTCCTCGAACGCCGGGCGGGCGTCCTCGTGCCACAGCTCCTCCGGCAGCTCCTCCTGCGGCCGCCGCCGTCGGACGTCGTCGATCGCGATCCGGCTCGCGATCGTCAGGATCCACGCCCGCAGGTGCTCGGCGTGCTCGAGCCGGTCGTACGCGCGCAGCGCGCGCAGGAAGGTCTCCTGGAACGCGTCCTCGGCCCGCTCGCGCCCCAGCCGGCTGCGGAGGTAGCGGAAGACCTCGTCGCGGTGGGCGGCGTAGAACGTCTCGAACGGCGGGATCATCTGTACGTCAAACGTACTCCGGCGCGAAGATGTGAGCCGTGGAGGTCGCGGTGGTGGGTCACGTCGAATGGGTCGAGTTCGTCCGGGTCGAGCACGTGCCGCGGGCGGGGGAGATCGTCCACTCGCTCGAGCGCTGGGAGGAGGCGGCCGGCGGCGGCGCAGTCGCCGCCGTCCAGCTCGCGAAGCTGAACGGCGGCGTCCACTTCTTCACCGCGCTCGGCGACGACGAGCTCGGTCGCCGCTCGCGCGAGCAGCTGGAGGGCCAGGGCGTGACGGTGCACTCGGCCGTGCGCGACGAGCCGCAGCGGCGCGCGTTCACGCACGTCGACGGCGACGGCGAGCGGACGATCACCGTGATCGGCCAGAAGCTGCTGCCGTCCGGCGAGAGCGGCGACCTGCCGTGGGAGCTCCTCGGACGCTGCGACGCGGTCTTCTTCGTCAGCGGCGACGTCTCGGCGCTGCGCGCCGCCCGGCGCGCGCGCGTGCTCGTCGCGACGGCGCGCGAGCTGGCGACCCTGCGGCGGGCGGCAGAGCAGGTCGACGTCGTCGTCGGCAGCGGCGAGGATCCCGGCGAGCGCTTCGAGCCGGGCGAGCTCGAGCCGCCGCCGCGCACGCTCGTCACGACCTCGGGCGCGCTCGGCGGCTGGATCCGCCCCGGCGGCCCGTTCCGGGCGGCGCCGCTCCCGGGGCCGGTCGAGGACGCCTACGGCTGCGGCGACTGCTTCGCCGCCGGCCTGACGTTCGGGCTCGCGCAGCAGCGCTCGATGGAGGAGGCGGTCGCGCTCGCCGCCCGCTGCGGCGCGGCCGTCCTCACCGGCCGCGGCGCCTACGGCGCGCAGCTGGACGCCGCCGCGCTCGACTGAGCCGCCGCCTCTACCGGATCAGCGCGTCCGCCAGCGCCGTCCAGCCGCGCTCCGGGACGCCCGGCTCGCCGAGCGCCTGGACGGCGACGTGGTCGGCGCCCGCCGCGAGGTGCGCGCGGATCACCTCCGCCACCTCGTCTGCCGATCCCCGCGGCACGACGGCCTCGAGCAACCGCTCCGAGCCGCCGTCCGCGACGTCCGCCTCGTCGAAGCCGTGTCGAAGCAGGTTCCCGACGTAGTTCCGCAGGCGGAGATACCGCGCCGCGTAGGCACGCGCCACCGCGTCGCGCTCGCCCTCGTCCCCGGCGATCGCCACCGCGACCTCCGGCGCGAGCAGCGGGCCCGCCCCGAGCGTCGCCCGCGCCGCCGCGGTGTGCGCCACCGGCGCGAAGTACGGGATCGCGCCCCACGAGCGCTCGCCGCTGAGCGCGAGCATCCGCGGGCCGAGCGCCGCGACGCAGCGCCGCTCCGGCGGCGGCGACCCCGCCGCGTCGAGGCCGTCGAGGAACGTGCGCATCGCCGTCAGCGGCGTCCGGTACTCGCGCGTCGCCTCGGGATGCCCGACGCCGATCCCCACGAGCAGGCGTCCGGGGAAGTCGCGCTCGAGCACGGCGTACTCGGCCGCGAGGGCGCCCGGCTCGTAGGCCCAGACGTTGACGATGCTGGTGGCGACCGTCAGCCGCTCGGTCGCCTCAAGCAGCGGGCGCGTCTGCGTCAGCCGTGGCGAGCCGCCGAGCCAGAAGGTGGCGTAGCCGAGCCGCTCGGCGAGCGCCGCCGCCCGGCCGAGGTCGTCCTCCCCGACGGCGGCCGCCGTCGTCCAGACGCCGAAGGCGCCGATCTCCACCCGGCCATGCTACGAGCGGCGGGCGCCGCCGTGCCCCTTTCAGGGGGTGGACAGGTGGGGGAGAGTGGTTTATCGTGGGGTAAAGTGGTGGAGAAGGGAACGGCCCCAAGATGCTGCTCGGCGAGTACGAACACACCCTTGACGACAAGAACCGGCTCACGCTGCCGTCGAAGTTCCGGCAGGCGTTTGCGGACGGGATCGTCGTGACCCGCGGCATGGACGGGTGCCTGTTCGCGTACACGCGCGACGACTGGGACCGCCTCGTCCGGAGCCGGCTCGCGACGCTCGACCCGCTGAGCCAGGAGGGCCGCCGGATGCAGCGCTTCTTCTTCTCCGGCGCGGCGGAGACGGAGCCGGACAAGCAGGGACGCGTGGGTGTGCCGAGCGCGCTCCTGCAGCACGCGAAGCTCGGCCGCGACGTCGTCGTCGCGGGAGTCCACGACCACCTCGAGATCTGGGATCGCGACGCCTGGCGCCGCGAGCTGGCAGAGGTCGAAGGGAGTGCGGAGCATGTTGCCGAACGTCTTGCAGCCAAGCGCGACTGACCACGTCCCCGTCCTCGCCGCCGAGGTGCGCGAGTGCCTCGCCGTGCAGCCGGGGGAGACCGTCCTCGACGGCACCTTCGGCGCGGGCGGCCACGCGTCGCTGCTCGCCGCCGACCTGCAGGGCCGCGGCAAGCTGATCGCCGTCGACCGCGACCCGACCGCCAAGACCTACTTCGAGCGCTTCGCGAAGCGCGCGGGCGGCATCCAGACGCGGCTGCTGCGCGGCGACTTCGGCGTCGTGCTGCCGCAGCTCGCCGCCAACGACGTCCGCGTCGACGCGATCCTGCTCGACCTCGGCGTCTCGTCGATGCAGGTCGACCGGCCCGAGCGCGGCTTCTCCTACTCGGTCGACGCGCCGCTCGACATGCGCATGGACACGACGCAGGAGCTCGACGCGAGCGAGCTCGTGAACACGTGGTCGGAGCGCGACCTCGCGCAGATCTTCCGCCGCTACGGCGAGGAGCGCTACGCGAAGCAGATCGCGCGCGCGATCGTCCGCAACCGGCCGTTCGAGCGCACCGGCGAGCTCGTCGACACGATCAAGTCGGCGATCCCGGCGCCGGCGCGCTTCGGCGACGGCCATCCCGCGAAGCGGGTCTTCCAGGCGCTCCGCATCGCGGTCAACGACGAGCTCGGCTCGCTCGAGGAGGCGCTGCCGGCCGCGCTCGAGCTGCTGCGCCCGGGCGGGCGGCTCGCGGTCATCTCGTTCCACTCGCTCGAGGACCGGATCGTCAAGCACTTCCTGCGCGACCGCGAGCGCGGCTGCACGTGCCCGCCCGACTTCCCGGTCTGCGTCTGCGGCCGCGAGCCGGAGCTGCGGGCCGTCCAGCGGCGGCCGATCCGGCCGAGCCAGGCCGAGGTCGCAGCCAACCCGCGCGCCGCGTCGGCGCGCCTGCGGGCCGCGGTGAAGAGCTGATGGCCGCGCTCGACTGGTTCCCGAACGAGGTCGCCGCTCCCGCGCCGCGCGTCCGTCCGACGCGGCCGCGCGCGGTGCCGCGGGCACGCACGCGCCCGCGCCGGCGGCGGCTGCGCGGCGGGATCGCGTGGATCGTCGCCTTCGCCGTCGTGCTCGCCGGCGTCGTCGCCCTCAACGTCGCCGTTCTCCGCGTCAACATGAACGTGAGCAGGCTCGACAGGCAGCAGCTCGAACTTCAGGCGCAGAATGCCGCACTCTCGTCCGAGGTCTCGAGCGCCGCGTCCGCGCAGCGGATCGAGCAAGCCGCCCACAGGCTCGGCTATGTCCCGGCGCCGGCGTCCGACACGAGCTACGTCCAGCTCGCGGGCAAGTAGCCGCGGCGGCAGCGGCGGCCTCGCGAAGGTCGTCAACTCCCGCATTCGCCTGCTGCTGCTCTGCATCCTCGTCGCGTTCGGCGTGCTGCTCGCGCGCGCCTCCTGGATCGCGACGGTGCGCGCGTCCTCGCTGTCGGCGATGGCGCAGGTGCAGACGAAGGCGCCGGTCGTCTTGCCGGCCGGGCGCGGCACGATCTTCGACTCGATGGGGACGCCGCTCGCGCTCGGCGAGCAGGCGACGACGATCACGGCGGATCCGACCGCAGTGACGCGGCCGAAGCGGGAGGCGATGACGATCGCGCGCGTGCTCGGCCTCAACCCGAACGGGGTGTACAAGCGGCTGACGGTGCGCGGCACGCACTTCTCGTACGTCCAGCGGCAGGCGCCGCCCGCGCTCGCGACGCGGCTCGCGAACCTGAAGCTGCCGGGGCTCTACTTCTACGCCGAGGAGCGGCGGACGTATCCGCAACACTCCGTCGCGGCGCAGGTGCTCGGCGCGGTCAACGTCGACGACCAGGGCCTGGCGGGGCTCGAGTCGTCGCTGAACCGCGACCTGACTGGGACGAACGGCAGCCAGACCGTCGTTCGCGACCCGTTCGGGAAGCCGATCTCGATCCAGCAGGTCGTGCCGCCGAAGCACGGCAAGGCGGTCTTCCTCACGCTCGACAGCAAGATCCAGGCGAACGCGGAGCAGGTGCTGCGCGCGACCGTCGCGCGCTGGAAGGCGAAGGACGCGACGGCGATCGTCCTCGATCCGCGCAACGGGAACATCCTCGCGATGGCGCAGGCGCCGAACTTCGACGCGAACAACTTCAGCAAGGCGTACGCGAAGCACGTGACGTCGAACCGCGCGGTCAGCGACGTCTACGAGCCGGGGTCTGTGTTCAAGGTGGTGACGATCGCGGGCGCGCTGTCGGAGGGGCTCGTGACGCCGCAGACGAAGTTCACGCTGCCGCCGACGATCCGCGTCGCCGACCGGACGATCCACGACGCGGAGGAGCGCGGCACCGAGACGATGTCGGTGGCGCAGATCCTGCAGAAGTCGTCGAACGTCGGCGTCGACACGATCGCGATCAAGCTGCTCGGCGAGACGCGGCTGAAGAAGTGGATCCACCAGTTCGGGTTCGGCACGAAGACGGGCATCGACTTCCCCGGCGAGAGCCCGGGGCTGCTGCCGTCGTACTGGTCGGGCTCGACGATCGGGAACGTGCCGATCGGGCAGGGCATCTCCGTGACGGCGATCCAGCTCGCGTCCGTGTACGGCGCGATCGCGAACCGGGGCGTCTGGATCCAGCCGCACCTCGTCGACCACGTGCAGGGCGAGAAGCCGCCGGCGCCGCGGCGCCGCCGGATCCTCTCGGCGCAGGTCGACCGGCAGCTCGTGCAGATGCTCAAGGGCGTCGTCTCCGACACCGGCACCGCCGAGGCGGCGGCGATCCCCGGCTACACCGTCGCCGGCAAGACCGGCACCGCGCAGAAGCCGGGCCCGCACGGCTACGAGCCGGGCAAGTACGTGGCGACGTTCATCGGCATGGTCCCCGCCGCGAACCCGCGGCTCGTCGTCCTCGTCACCGTCGACGAGCCGAAGGAAGCGATCTTCGGCGGCGTCGTCGCCGCCCCGGCCTTCGCCCAGATCGCCCAGTTCGACCTCCAGTACCTCGAGGTCCCGCCGGACCAGGCAGTCCGCTGAGACGGCCGGTACCTATTACCCAAACGAAAGTGTGACGATTCGTCCACAGGCCGATCGCCAGGCGATTGCCGGCCCCGGGCGACCGTCGCGCGGCCGTGCCGTGACGAAGTCGTATGCGTAACAGGTACCGGGCGGGGCTGACTAGACTCGCTCGCCGATGAACCTCGAGGAGCTGCTGGGCGCGCTCGACGCCGTCGAGGTGCACGCGCCGGGGCCGGTCGAGGTGCTCGACCTGGCGTACGACGCACGGGCGGTGACGACCGGCTCGCTCTTCTTCTGCGTGCCCGGCTCGCGGGCGGACGGGCACGACTTCGCGCGGCAGGCGGTGGCGGGCGGCGCCGTCGCGCTCGTCGTCGAGCGCGAGCTGGCCGGGGTGGACGTGCCGCAGGTCGTCGTCCGCGACGCGCGCGCGGCGATGGCGCCCGCCGCGGACGTCTTCTTCGGCGAGCCGACCCGCGAGCTCGAGATCGCCGCGGTCACCGGCACGAGCGGGAAGACGACGACGTCATTCCTCCTCTTCGCGATCCTCGCCGCGGCCGGACGGCGGCCCGGCCTGCTCGGGACGATCGAGGCGCGCGTCGGCGGCGAGCGGCGCGGCGTCACCCGCACGACGCCCGAGGCGATCGACCTGCAGCGCCTGTTCCGCGAGATGCTCGACGCGGGCGACCGCTCCTGCGCGATGGAGGCGTCGTCGCACGCGTCCGAGCTGCACCGGCTCGACCGCGTCCGCTTCCGCACGCTGATCTTCACGAACCTGAGCCAGGACCACCTCGACTTCCACGGCGACATGGAGTCGTACTTCCACGCGAAGCGGCGGCTCTTCCTCGCCGAGCCGCGCCCGCAGGCCGTGCTGAACGTCGGCGACGAGTACGGCCGCCGGCTCGCCGAGGAGCTGCCGGACGCGATCACCTTCAGCGCGGACGACGCTACCGCGCTCGACGGCATCGACCTGAAGCTGCGCGGACGCTTCAACGTCGAGAACGCGCTCGGTGCGCTTCACGCCGCCCGTGCGCTCGGGATCGACGACGCGGCGATCGCGCGCGGGATCGAGTCCGTGCGCGGCGTCCCCGGCCGCTTCGAGGCGGTCGACGAGGGTCAGCCGTTCCACGTGATCGTCGACTACGCGCACAAGCCCGGCGCGCTCGAGAACGTCCTGCGCGCGTCGCGGGAGCTCGCGAACGGCCACCGTGTGATCTGCGTCGTCGGCGCCGGCGGCGACCGCGACCGCGGCAAGCGCCCGGTGATGGGCCGTATCGCCTCGGAGCTCGCCGACGTGACGATCGTCACCTCCGACAATCCCCGCAGCGAGGAGCCGGACGCGATCATCACCGAGATCGTCGCCGGCACGAAGGGGCCGGTCGAGGTCGAGGTCGACCGCGCCGCCGCGATCGCGCGTGCCCTCGAGCTCGCCGGCGACGGCGACGTCGTCCTGATCGCCGGCAAGGGCGCGGAGCAGGGACAGGAGTACGCCGACCGCACGATCCCGTTCGACGACCGCGAGGCCGCGCGCGAGGCGCTGCGGGCGTGATCCCGCTCCCGCTCGACGAGCTCCGCGGCCTCGGCCGGCTGGAGGGGGAGGCGCGCGAGGCGACCGGGGTCACGATCGACTCGCGGCGCGTCGCGCCCGGCGACCTCTTCGTCGCGATCCGCGGCGGAGTCGCGTACCTCGACGACGCGCGCGAACGCGGCGCCGCCGCGACGCTCGTCCCGGACGACGACTTCGCCGCGATGGCGGCGATCGGACGCGCCGCCCGCGCGCGGCTGCGCGCACGCGTCGTCGCGATCACCGGCTCCGTCGGCAAGACCTCGACGAAGGACATCCTCGCGGCGCTGCTCGAGCCGCACGCGAACGTCGTCGCCGCCGAGGACGGCTACAACAACGAGCTCGGCCTGCCGCTGACGCTCTGCCGCGCAAACGAGGTCACCGACGTGGTCGTCACGGAGATGGGGATGCGCGGCCTCGGCCAGATCCGCGCGCTGGCGGAGATCGCGCGGCCGGACGTCGGCGTCATCACCTCGATCGCGCCCGTCCACCTCGAGCTGCTCGGCAGCATGGAGAACATCGCGCGCGCGAAGGCGGAGCTGCTCGAGCACGTCGCGATCGCCGTGATCCCGCAGGACGAGCCGCTGCTCGAGCCGCACGTCCCGAGCGGTCTCGATGTCCGCCGCTTCGCGCCGCCGCGGGTCGAGCTGCGCGCGGACGGGCACACGCTCGTCGACGGCGTCGAGTTCACGTTCGGCGCGCGCCACCAGGCGGCGAACGCGGCCGCCGCGCTCGCGACGCTCGACGCGCTCGGCTATCCGCGGCCGGCCGGCCCGGTCGAGGTCCGCTTCTCGCGCTGGCGCTCGCAGGAGACCGAGCTGCCGGACGGCGGGCTGCTGATCAACGACGCCTGGAACGCGAACCCGGTCGCGATGCGCGCCGCCCTCGCGCACCTGCAGGAGCGCGCGCAGGGCCGCCGCACCGTCGCGGTCCTCGGCGAGATGGCGGAGCTCGGCGCGGACGCGCCGCGCTTCCACGAGGAGATCGCCGCCGAGCTTGGAACGGTTGACCTCGTGATCGGCGTCGGCGAGCTCGCACGTCTGTACCGCCCCGCGCACTGGGCGGCGACCGCCGCGGACGCGCTCGCGCTCGCGCAGGAGCTCGTGCGCCCGGGCGACGCCGTGCTCGTGAAGGGCTCGCGCTCCGTCGGCCTCGAGGTCGTCGCGCAGGGGCTGACGTGAGCCGGATCCTCGTCGCCGGCCTGATCGCGCTGATCGTCTCGATCGTCGTCGGGCCGAAGTTCATCGAGTTCCTGCGCTCGAACGAGTTCGGCCAGCACATCCGCGAGGAGGGGCCGCAGCACCACTTCGCCAAGCAGGGGACGCCGACGATGGGCGGCCTGCTGATCCTGCTCGCCGCGACGATCGGCTTCCTGCCGATGACGCACTTCCGGCTGCAGGCGCTGACGGTGCTCTTCGCGACGCTCGCGTGCGGCGCGATCGGCTTCCTCGACGACTTCATCAAGCTGACCCACCGCCGCTCGCTCGGCCTGAGCGGCCGCTGGAAGCTGCTCCTGCTCGTGGGCGTGACGATCGTCGTCGCGTTCGTCGCGCGCCACCTCTCGCTCAGCACCGACATCTACATCCCGATCGCGAACGTCTCGGTGCCGCTCTCCTGGGGCTGGTACCCGTTCCTCTTCCTGATCATCGCGGGCGCCTCGAACGGGACGAACCTCGCCGACGGCGTCGACGGGCTCGCGGCGGGGACCGGGATCATCTCCATCTTCACGTTCACGGCGATGATGATCGTCTCGTACGTCCGCTCCTCCCCGGTTCCGTCGCACCGCAACCTGACGAAGCTCGACCTCGCGATCGTCGGCGCCGCGCTGATCGGGGCCGCGATCGGCTTCCTCTGGTACAACGCCTTCCCCGCCGAGGTGATCATGGGCGACACCGGCTCGATGGCCTTCGGCGGCGCGATCGCGACGTTCGCGATCATGACCAAGACCGAGATCCTGCTGCTGCTGATCGGCGGCATCTTCGTCGTCGAGGCGCTCTCGGTGATGATCCAGGTCTTCACCTTCAAGTACCTCGGCCGCCGCGTCTTCCTGATGGCGCCGATCCATCACCACTTCGAGATGAAGGCCTGGTCGGAGACGAAGATCACGATCCGGTTCTGGATCGTCGCCGGCATCCTCTGCGCGGCCGGCTTCGCGCTCTTCTACCGCTACTACTTCGGGCAGCGCTGATGCCCGCCGCCGCGATCCTCGGCGCCGGGCTCGTGCGGGAGGCGCTGCCGCAGCTGGACGGGTTCGACGAGATCGTCGTCATCGACCCGTCGGTCGACGCGCTCGAGCGGCTGGAGGCGGAGCTCGCCGACCCGCGGCTCGACTTCCTGCTCGGCTCGCTGCCCGTGCTGCCGCTCCCCGACGGCAGCGTCGACCGGGTCGTCGGCGAGTTCGCGCCCGACGACCCGGAGGTCGCCAGGGTCACGGGCACGCAGCGCGAATAGAGCGGCATGTCGGAGGACTGGCTGCCGCGGCGTGCGCTCGTCGTCGGCTTGGGGAGAACCGGAGCCGCGGCGCTGACGGCGCTGCGCACGCGCGGGATCGACGCGGACGGCGTCGACCGCAGCCTCGGCAACGAGGACCCGGCGGCGCTCGAGGGCGTCGAGGTGCTCGTGAAGGGGCCGGGTGTGCCGCCCAGCAACGAGGTCGTCCGCGCCGCGCACGAGCGCGGGCTGCCCGTGTGGAGCGAGCTCGAGCTCGGCTACCGGCTGCTGCCCGACGGCGTCCGCATCTCGGGCGTCACCGGCACGAAGGGGAAGACGACCGTCGTCCGGATGCTCGGCGCGATGCTCGCCGCCGGGGGCCGCGACGTCACGCTCGGCGGCAACGAGCACGCTCCGGTGAGCGAGGTCGCCGAGACGATCGAGCCCGGCAGCGAGCTCGTGCTCGAGCTGTCGAGCTTCGCGCTGAACGACGTCGACGCCTTCGCGTGCGACGTCGCCGTCCTGCTCAACCTCGAGCCCGACCACCTGAACTGGCACGGCAGCTTCGAGGCCTACCGCGACGCCAAGCTCCGCGTCTTCGAGCACGCGGGGACGAAGGTCGCGCCGCGCGGCTTCGGGATCGACGACGCCGTCGAGTTCTCCGGAGACGACCCGCTGCCGGCGGAGCCGCGGATGCCCGGTGCGCACAACCGCGAGAACGCGGCCGCTGCCGCCGCCGCCGCGCGCGCGTCGGGCGTCGGCGACGAGGCGATCGCGGAGGCGCTGCGGACGTTCGAGGGCGTTCCGCACCGGCTCGAGCTCGTGCGCGAGCTGCATGGCGTCCGCTATGTCAACGACTCCAAGGCGACCAACACGGCCGCGGCGCGCCGCGGCGTCGCCGCGTACACGGAGCCGCTGCACCTGATCCTCGGCGGCTCGCTCAAGGGCGAGGACTTCGGGCCGCTCGCCCGCGACCTGCCGGCGAACGTCCGCAGCGTGCATCTGATCGGCGCCGCCGCCGACGAGCTGGCGCAGGCGCTCGACGCGGCGGGCCGCGCCTACACGCGCGACGGCGACCTCCCGACGGCGCTCCGCCACGCGGCCGGCGACGCGCGGGCCGGCGACGTCGTCCTGCTCTCGCCGGCGTGCGCGTCGTTCGACCAGTTCTCGAGCTTCGAGGAGCGCGGCGACACGTTCCGCACGCTCGTGGAGGGCCTCGCGTGAAGCGGCAGCCGACCGTCGAGCAGCAGCTGCTCGTGCTCGTCCCGCTCGCGCTGACCGCGTTCGGGCTGGTGATGGTCTACAGCGCCACCTCCGCGTCGGCCGCGCTCGGCAACGGCAACCCGATGGGCTACCTCGAGCGGCAGGGGACGTATGCGCTGCTCGGGCTGGTGGCGCTCGTCGTGGCCGCGCGGATGGACGTGCAGGCGCTGCGCCGCTCGGCGCCGACGCTCGTCGTCGCCGCGCTCGTGCTCTGCCTCGCCGTGCTCGTCGTCGGCGAGCGGATCAACGGCGCGCGCCGCTGGCTCGGCGCGGGTCCGGCCGCCTTCCAGCCGTCCGAGCTGGCGAAGCTCGCGCTCTGCGTCTGGCTCTCGGCTCACCTCGCCCGGACGCCGCCCCCGCGCTCGCTGAAGGGGCTCGCGCGCCCGGTCGGCCTGCTGATCGGCCTCTTCTGCCTGCTGATCCTCGCCGAGCCGGATCTCGGCACGGTGATCACGATCGTCGTCATGGTCGGCGCCGTGCTGCTCGTCTCGGGCACGCCGCTGCCGACGCTCGCCGGCGCGTACGGGATCGTCGTCTCGCTCGGGGCCGTCGCCGCCTGGTCGTCGCCGTACCGGCGCGCGCGGCTCTTCACCTTCCTCGACCCGTGGAAGGACCCGCTCGGCGCCGGCCTCCAGAACGTGCAGGCGCAGATCAGCCTCGGCTCGGGCGGGATCTTCGGCCGCGGGCTCGGGCAGGGGATCGAGAAGATCCACTACCTCCCCGAGGCGCACACCGACATGATCTTCGCGGTGATCGGCGAGGAGCTCGGCCTCGTCGGCGCCGCCGTCCTCGTCGCCGGCTACTGCGCGTTCGCGTACGCGGGCCTGCGGCTCGCGCTCACCTGCAAGGACCCCTTCGGAAAGCGCCTCGCGGCGGGCATCACCGCGCTGATCACCGGCCAGGCGGCGATCAACCTCGCCGCCGTGCTCGGGCTCGCGCCGCTGACCGGCATCCCGCTGCCGTTCGTCTCCTACGGCGGGTCGAGCCTGATGGTGTCGCTCCTGTCCGTGGGCGTGCTCCTTAACATCGCCCGTGGTGGCGGGAGAACGGCAGCTGCGGGCGCTGATCGCGGCCGGCGGAACGGTGGGGCACGTCGCCCCGTCGCTCGCGGTGGCGGAGGCGCTGCGCGAGCGCGGGGTGGAGGTGACCTTCGCCGGGTCGCCGGATCGCGTCGAGGCGCGGCTCGTTCCTGAGCGGGGGTATCCGTTCGACGCCTTCAGCGTCAGCGGCTTTCCGCGCCGGCCGGGGCTGCCGCTGCTGCGCGCGGTCGGCCGCGCCGCCGCCGCGCCCGCCGCGTGCGCGCGCATCATCGCGCGCCGCCGGCCGGACGTCGTGCTCGGCGGCGGCGGCTACGTCGCCGGGCCGATGGTGCTCGCCGCGTGGCTGCGCCGGATCCCGACCGCGCTGACGGAGGCGGACGCCCACCTCGGGCTCGCGAACAGGCTCGCGCTCCCGTTCGCGCAGCGGCTCTTCCTCGCGCTGCCCGTCGGCCGCGACGGCGCCAAGTTCCGTGTCGTCGGGCGCCCGATCCCCGAGAGCTCGCGTGCGGTCGCGCGCGCCGAGGCGCGCCGTGAGCTCGGGCTGCCCGCGGAGGGGCCGGTCGTGCTCGTCTTCGGCGGCTCGCTCGGCGCGCGCGTGCTGAACGAGCTCGCGCTCGACGCGTGGGGCGAGGCGGGGCCGGCGGTGCTGCATCTCTGCGGCGAGCGGGACTATGCGTCGCTGCGCGACCGCGTGCGCCGCGACGACTACCTGCTCGTCCCCTTCGTCGACCGGATCGGGCTCGCGTACGGAGCCGCGGACGTCGCCGTCGCGCGTGCCGGCGGCTCCGTCTGGGAGCTCGCCGCAGCCGGCCTGCCCGCCGTGCTCGTCCCCGGCGAGTTCGCGACCGGCGGCCACCAGGAGAAGAACGCGCGCTGGTTCGAGCGCGCCGGCGGCGCCGTCGTCGTCGTCGAGCGGGAGGTCGAGCGCGTGCCGGCGGTCGTGGAGGAGCTGCTGCGCGAGCCGGAGCGGCTGCGCGCGACGGCCGACGCGATGCGCGCGGCGGCGAAGCCGGATGCAGCGGAGAGGATCGCCGATGAGCTCGTCGAGCTCGCAGCCGCTCAGCGGTAGGAGGATCTGGATCGCCGGCATCGGCGGGGCCGGCATGAGCGCGTACGCGCTGCTCGCGCACGCCTGGGGCGCCGAGGTCGCGGGCTGGGACCGGAACGAGACGCCGTACCTCGCGCACCTGGACGGGATCGAGGTGACGCTCGCGCCGGAGCCGCCGCAGCCGCCGGCGGGCTGGGAGGCATACGTCTCGACCGCATACGCGGACCGTGTCGCCGGCCGCCCGCGCGCCGACCTGCTCGCGGAGCTCGTCTCGCTGCGGCGCTCGGTCGTCGTAGCCGGCGCGCACGGCAAGACGACGACGACCGGCATGGTCGCCTTCTGCCTCGACCGGCTCGGCCTCGAGCCGGCGTTCCTGATCGGCGGCGAGATCCCGCAGCTCGGCGGCAACGCGCGCGCGGGCTCCGGCTGGCTCGTCGTCGAGGGCGACGAGTCCGACCGCTCGGTCGCGGCGCTCCGTCCCGAGGTGGCGGTGCTGCTCAACGTCGACCTCGACCACCACACCACGTTCTCCTCGCGCGAGGAGGTGGAGCGGATGTTCGCCGACTGGCTCGGGCAGGTGCCGCACGTCGTGCGCGCGGCGGAGCTCGCGCCGGTCGAGCTGGAGCTCGCCGTGCCGGGCGAGCACAACCGCCGCAACGCGGCCGCCGCGCTCGCCGCGCTCGAGCTGATGGGCGTCGCGCGGGACGAGGCGGCTCGCGTGCTCGTCGAGTTCCGCGGCGCCGGGCGGCGGCTCGAGCCCAAGGGAGAGGCGGGCGGCGTGCGCGTGCTCGACAGCTACGCGCACCATCCGGCCGAGCTCGAGGCCGACGTCGCCGCCGTGCGCGGTCGGGAAGGCCGCGTGCTCGCGCTCTTCCAGCCGCACCTGTACTCGCGCACGCGGCATCTCGCGCACGGCTTCGCGCGGGCGCTCGCGACCGCCGACGCCGCCTGCGTGACGGAGATCTATCCGGCCCGCGAGCGGCCGCTGCCCGGCGTGAGCGGCCGGCTGATCGTCGACGAGCTGGCGGCGCTGCGTCCCGGGATGCGGATCGGCTGGGCGCCGACGCTCGCGGACGGGGCGGCGATCGTCGCCGGCTGGGCGCGGCCCGGCGACGTCGTGCTGACGCTCGGCGCCGGCGACGTCGACGCGGCCGCGCCGGCGCTGCTGGAGCGGCTCGCATGACGGCGGCGCTGTCGCGCTACACGACGCTCGGCACCGGCGGTCCGGCACGCGCGTTCGCGGAGCCGGAGACGGTCGCCGCGGTGGAGGAGCTGCTGCGGCGCGCTCGCGACGAGGGGAGCGAGGTCGCCGTCGTCGGGCTGGGCTCGAACCTGCTCGTCGCCGACGAGGGCGTCGACGCGCTCGTGCTGCACCTGCGCGGCGAGCTGGCGGCGGTCGAGGCGGGGGACGGGCTGCTGCGCGCGGGCGGCGGCGCCGCGAACGCCGTCGCGCTGCACCGCGCCCGCGCGGCCGGGCTCGGCGGCTTCGAGTTCGCGTGCGCGATCCCGGGGACGATCGGCGGCGGCGTCCGGATGAACGCCGGCGCGTACGGCGGCGACTTCTCGCAGGTGCTCGAGCGCGCGCTCGTCGCCACCGCCGACGGCAGCGGCTGGCTGAGCGCGGCGGAGCTCGGGCTCTCCTACCGCCGCTCCGACCTGCGGCCGGGGCAGGTCGTCGTCGCCGCGGAGCTGCGGCTGCACCCGCGCCCGCCGGAGGAGATCAAGGCGGACGTGCGCGAGCTGAACGCGATCCGGAAGGCGGCGCAGCCGACGAACCGCCGCACGTTCGGCAGCGTCTTCAAGAACCCCGCGCACGAGCTGACGGCCGGCCGCATGCTCGAGGCCTGCGGCCTCAAGGGCCACCGGATCGGCGGCGCCCAGATCTCGCCGAAGCACGCGAACTTCATCGAGAACGCGGGCGAGGCCACGACCGAGGACGCGCTCGCGCTGATGCGGGAGGCGCGGCGGCGCGCCCGCGAGCAATTCGGCGTCGAGCTGCACCACGAGGTGCAGCTGCTCGGCGACATCGCCCTGTAGGAGCCGCCGCGCCGGCGCCGAACGAGGCCGCGTGGCCCCTTCGCGCGCCCGCACGGCCGTCGCGCCCCGTTCCCGGGCCGCGCCGCGGCTCGGCCGCTTCCTGCCCTCGCCGCGTTCGCTCGCGGTCGGCTTCGGCCTGCTCGCGCTCGCCGGCGGCATCTACGGCGTCGCGCGCGAGACGTCCGCGTTCGCGGTCGACTCGGTGGTGGTGGAAGGCGGCTCGCCGCAGGTGCGCGCCGACGTCCGCCGGGCTGCCGCCGACCTGCGCGGCACGAGCCTGCTCGCGCTCGACGGCGCCGCGCTCGTGCGCCGCGTCGAGGCGCTGCCGACCGTCGTCTCGGCCGGCTACGACCGCGCCTTCCCGCACACGCTCCGGATCACCGTCGTGCCGGAGCGCCCGGTCGCCGTGATCCGCCAGGGCTCGAAGGCGTGGCTGATCTCGGCGCGGGGGAGGGCGACCGCCGGGGTCCAGGTTCACGCCGCCCCGCAGCTGCCGCGGGTGTGGGTGCCGCGCTCGACGCACGTCGTCGTCGGCGGCTTCCTGCCCTCGAACCACGCGGGCGCGATCGCCCGGTCGCTCGCGCTCGCCGCGCACTTCCCGGCCCGGATCGCCGGCGCCCGGCTCCGGCGCGACGGCCTCTCGTTCCGGCTCCGCTCCGGGCTCGAGCTCCGGCTGGGCGACCCGACCGACATCCGCCTCAAGCTGGCGATCGCGGCGCGCGCGCTGCGGGTGCTGCCGCCCGGGAGCGCCTACCTCGACGTCGCCGTCCCCGGCCGACCGGTGGCCGGCAGCAACTCTCAACTCTCAGGTAGAGGTTGACGGTGGAAACGCTCCACCTCCGATTGACAGCGAGATTCGACGTGTCTACCCTGCCCCCGACGTACGCAATTTCCGGCCCAATTCTCCACTGAAGGTTCAGGTGTCGGCCCCATGAGCATGCGCGACCAATCGGGTAACTACCTCGCGGTCATCAAGGTCGTCGGCGTCGGCGGCGGCGGCACGAACGCCGTCAACCGGATGGTCGACGCAGGTCTCGGCGGCGTCGAGTTCATCGCGGTGAACACCGACGCGCAGGCGCTGATGATGTGCGACGCCGACGTGAAGATCCACATCGGCTCGCAGGCGACGCGCGGCCTCGGCGCCGGCGCCGACCCGGCGGTCGGCCAGGCCGCCGCGCAGGAGAGCCGCGACGAGCTGAAGGAGGCGCTGAAGGGCGCCGACATGGTCTTCGTGACCGCCGGCGAAGGCGGCGGCACGGGCACCGGCGGCGCGCCGATCGTGGCCGAGCTCGCGCGCGAGCTGAACGCGCTCACGGTCGGCGTCGTCACGAAGCCGTTCGTCTTCGAGGGGCGCAAGCGCTCGCAGCAGGCCGAGCTCGGGATCGACAACCTGCGCAACCGCGTCGACACGCTGATCGTGATCGAGAACGACCGGCTGCTGCAGGTGGTCGAGAAGAAGACGTCGGTCGTCGACGCGTTCCGGATGGCGGACGACATCCTCCGGCAGGGCGTCCAGGGGATCACCGACCTGATCACGGTGCCCGGGCTCGTCAACCTCGACTTCGCCGACGTGCGGACGATCATGCGCGACGCCGGCTCGGCGCTGATGGGCATCGGCGCCGCCTCCGGCGAGAACCGCGCGGCCGAGGCCGCGCGCGCGGCCGTGTCGTCGCCGCTGCTCGAGACGGCGATCGACGGCGCGACCGGGATCCTGCTCAACATCACCGGCGGGCCTGCGATCGGCCTCTTCGAGGTGAACGAGGCGGCGGAGGTCGTCACGAGCGCCGCCGACCAGAACGCGAACGTCATCTTCGGCGCCGTCATCGACGACGCGATGGGCGACGACATCCGCGTCACGGTGATCGCGACCGGGTTCGGCGGCAGCGGCCGCCGCGGCCGGACGAGGCGCGGCTTCGAGGCGCCGCTGCCGGCCGGCGCCGGAAGCGACGCGGGCGGCGAGCCGGCGAGTCGGCGGCCGCTCGAGGAGCCGCTCGACGTGCCGTCGTTCCTGCGCGACGAGTAGCCAACCTCTCGGTTTCCTCAGGGCGAGGTTTGGACCGGCGGGCGCCCGGATACACGACGGGTGCCCTCAAAGGGTTGACCGCTAAGAGTCAACCCCACGACCCGGTCCGCCGCCCCGGCCCTTCCACGGAAGCAGCCGGGGCGGCCCCGTTTCGGGGCGAGTTCCGGCGCTGCCGCCCGAGGATCGACCACTAGGATCGTGCCGCGATGTCGGCCACCCTCCTGCGCACGCCCCTGTACGAACGGCACGTCGCGCTCGGCGGCCGGATCGTCCCGTTCGCGGGGTGGGAGCTGCCCGTGCAGTACGAGGGCGTCATCCCGGAGCACCGGGCCGTGCGCGGCGACGCGGGCGTGTTCGACGTCTCGCACATGGGCGAGCTGGAGGTGGAGGGGCCGCGCGCGCTCGAGCTGCTGCAGTCCCTCCTCTCGAGCGACCTGGAGAAGGTCGAGCCGGGCCACGCGCGCTACACGCTGCTGACGAACGAGCGCGGCGGGATCGTCGACGACCTGATCGCGTACCGGCTCGACCCGTTCCGCTGGCTCCTCGTCGTCAACGCGGCCAACCGCGACGCCGACTTCCGGCGGCTGAAGGAGCGCGAGATCAGCGGCTCCGACGTGCGCGACGTCTCGGACGAGTACGCGCTGCTCGCCGTGCAGGGGCCGCGCGCGCTCGCGAAGCTCGGGCTGGAGCCGGCGCCCGCCTTCACGTTCTCGGAGGAGACGGTCGCCGGCGTCGAGTGCATGGTCAACCGCACCGGCTACACGGGCGAGGAGGGCTGCGAGATCCTCTGCATGGCCGAGGACGCCGTGCGGCTGTGGGACGGGGTGCTCGCGCGCGGGGTGACGCCGTGCGGGCTCGGCGCGCGCGACACGCTGCGGCTCGAGGCGTGCCTCGCGTTGCACGGCAACGACATCACGCCCGACACGGACGCGATCTCCGCCGGCCTCGGCTGGACGTGCGCGCTCGACAAGGAGTTCGCCGGCGTCGAGGAGCTGCGCCGGATCAAGGCGGACGGCCCGGAGCGCAGGCTCGTCGCGTTCACGATGGAGGAGCGCGCGATCCCGCGGCACGGGATGCGGATCGACGGCGGCGGCGAGGTCACCTCCGGCACGCATTCGCCGACGCTCGACGTCGGCATCGGGATGGGGTACGTCCCGGCGGCGCAGGCCGCGGTAGGGACGGAGCTGAGCATCGACGTGCGCGGCAAGCAGCGCCGCGCGCGGGTCGTGAAGAAGCCGTTCTACAAGAGGGAGGGCTGATGGCCGCTGCCGAGGGGTATCCGGACGACCTGAAGTACCACCGCGAGCACGACTGGGCCCGGATCGAGGGCGACGAGGCCGTGCTCGGGATCACGTGGTTCGCGCAGGACTCGCTCGGGGAGCTCGTGCACTTCGAGGCGCCCGCGGTCGGCGCGGCCGTGACGAGCGGCGGCTCGTACGGCGAGGTCGAGTCGGTGAAGGCGGTCTCCGACGTGATCGCGCCGCTTTCCGGCGAGGTGCTCGAGGTCAACCAGGCGGTCGTCGACGCGCCCGAGACGGTGAACGAGGACCCGTACGGGAACGGCTGGCTGATCCGCGTCCGGCTCTCCGACCCGGGCGAGGTCGAGCAGCTGCTCGACGTCGAGGCGTACAGGCAGGTCCTGGCCGAGCAGTGACGCAGCACCCGTACCTCGCGCTCACCGACGACGACCGGGATGAGATGCTGCGGACGATCGGCGTCGCGTCGGTCGAGGAGCTGTTCCGCGACGTGCCGGCCGGCGTCCGCTTCGGCCGCGAGCTCGACCTGGAGCCCGCGCTCTCCGAGCACGAGCTGTCGGCGCACCTGTCGGAGCTCGCCTCGCGCAACGTCGACACGACGCGGGAGCTGTCGTTCCTCGGCGCCGGCATCTACGACCACTACGTGCCGGGCGTCGTCGACGCCGTGCTGCAGCGCGGCGAGCTCCTGACGGCGTACACGCCCTACCAGCCCGAGATGAGCCAGGGCGTGCTGCAGGCGATCTTCGAGTACCAGACCGCGATCTGCGAGCTCACCGGCATGGACGTCTCGAACGCGTCCGGCTACGACGGCACGACCGTCGCCGCGGACGCCTGCTTCATCGCGAAGCACGCGACGGGCCGCTCGAGGATCGTCCTCACCGAGGCGACGAACCCGCAGGTCCGCCAGGTCGTCAAGACGTACGCGGTCGGCTTCGGCCTCGAGGTGGTGGAGGTGCCGCACGAGGGCGGGACGACGGACCCGGACGCCGTCCGGCGGGCCGCGGACGGCGCCGCCGCCGTCATCTTCCAGCACCCGAACGTCTTCGGTTGCCTGGAGCCGGCGCCGGAGCTCGCGGCCGCGGCGAACGAGGCGGACGCCCTGGCGGTCGCGCACGTCGACCCGCTGTCGCTGGGCGTGCTCGAGGCGCCCGGGCGCTACGGCTGCGCGATCGCGCTCGGCGAGGGCCAGGCGGCGGGCAACTTCCCGTCGTACGGCGGGCCGCACTACGGGTTCCTGGCCGCGCGCGACGACTACATCCGGCGCATGCCGGGCCGCATCGTCGGCGAGACGGTGGACGCCGCGGGCGAGCGCGGCTATGTCCTCACCCTGCAGACGCGCGAGCAGCACATCAGGCGCGAGAAGGCGACGTCGAACATCACGACGAACCAGACGCTCCTGGCGCTCGGAGGGCTCGTCTACCTGACCTGGCTCGGTCCGCAGGGGCTGCGCGAGCTGGGGGAGGCCTGCCTCTCGCTCTCCGCGTACGCGCAGCAGCAGCTCGCGGAGCGGGCGGGGCTCGAGCTGCTGTTTCCAGAACGGACAACGTTCAAGGAGTTTGCCGTGCGCGTCGGACGGAACGCCCGCGACGTCGTCAGGGCCGCCCGCGGGCGCGGCGTGCACCCCGGCTACGCGCTCGGCCGCGACTACGCGGGCATGGACGACGTCCTGCTCGTCGCCGTCACCGAGAAGCGGACGCCGCAGGAGATCGACCGGCTCGCCGACGTGCTCGCCGAGGTGGGAGGCGCCGGGTGAAGCTGATCTACGAGAAGTCCGAGCCCGGCCGCCGCGCGTCCGCGATCCCGCGCCACGAGGCCCTGCCGGAGCCGCACCTCCCCGAGGGGCTGCGCCGCACGGAGCCGCCGCGGCTGCCGGAGGTGCACGAGCTCGAGCTCATGCGCCACTTCACGGAGCTCTCGACGCGCAACTTCGGGATCGACAACGGCTTCTACCCGCTCGGCTCCTGCACGATGAAGTACAACCCGCGGATCAACGAGCGGCTCGTGGCGCTGCCCGGCTTCGCGAACCTGCATCCGCTGCAGGAGGAGGAGGGAGCGCAGGGCGCGCTCGAGCTGATGTGGCGCCTGCAGGAGATCCTGCAGGAGGTGACCGGCCTGGACGCCGTCTCGCTGCAGCCGGCCGCCGGCAGCCAGGGCGAGCTGACCGGCCTGATGCTCGTGCGCGCGTACTTCGAGGACAAGGCGGAGGGCGAGCAGCGACGCAAGGTCGTCATCCCCGACACGGCGCACGGCACGAACCCGGCGTCGGTGACGATGGCCGGCTACGAGGTGACGCCGGTCAAGACCGACGCCCGCGGCAACATCGACGTCGACGACCTGCGCGCGAAGGTGGACGAGCACACGGCGTGCCTGATGCTCACGAACCCGTCGACGCTCGGGCTCTTCGACGAGAACATCGAGGAGATCGCGCGCATCTTCCACGGCGCCGGCGCGCTCATGTACTACGACGGCGCGAACCTGAACGCCGTCTGCGGGATCTCGCGCCCCGGCGACATGGGCTTCGACATCGTGCACATCAACCTGCACAAGACGTTCTCGCAGCCGCACGGCGGCGGCGGCCCCGGCGGCGGCCCGATCGCCGTCCGCAAGCAGCTGGAGCCGTTCCTGCCCGTGCCGGCGGTCGTCCGGAAGCAGGACGGCGCGTTCGGCCTCGACTTCGACCGGCCGCAGACGATCGGCAAGGTGCGCGGCTTCACGGGGCCTTTCGGCGTCTTCGTCCGCTCGTACGCCTTCATCCGGATGTTCGGGCCGCGCCTGCGGGATATGTCCGAGGCCGCGGTGCTGAACGCGAACTACATGCTCGCGCGGCTGCGCGACGCGTACGACCTTCCGTACGACCGCCTCTGCATGCACGAGTTCGTGCTCAGCGCGCGCACCCTGAAGCGCGAGCACGGCGCGACCGCGCTCGACGTCGCGAAGCGGCTGATGGACTACGGCTTCCACCCGCCGACGATCTACTTCCCGCTCGTCGTGCCGGAGGCGCTGATGGTCGAGCCGACGGAGACCGAGGCGAAGGAGACGCTCGACGCGTTCTGCGACGCGATGCTCGCGATTGCGCGCGAAGCGGCCGAGACGCCGGAGCTGTTGAAGGAGGCGCCGCACGACCGCCCCGTCCGCCGGCTCGACGAGGTGCGCGCGGTCAAGCAGCCGGTCGTCAAGTACGGCTTCGAGGCGCATCCGCGCCCCGAGCCGGAGCCCGCGCGCGAGCCGGTCGGCGCCGAGGCGCCGAAGGGCGTCTAGGCGGCCGCTCGACCGAGCGAGCCGCGGGCGGCCGTGCCGCAACAGCCGCCCGCGGCCTCTCTCCCCCTCAGCCCGCGCCTTGCCGCGCGGGAGCAGCGGCCGCGCGTTCCCGCCCGGAGCGCGCAGCCTCGCCCACGGCGAGGCCGACGCACAGGCCTCCCGCGAGCAGTCCGAAGGCGGCCGCCGCCGACGGCTTCGCCGCCATCGCGGCGACGACGCCGAGCGCGACGCCCGAGCTCGCGTACGACGCGAGCCACCAGGCGCGGTCGCGGATCAGCGCCGGCACCGGCTCGCCCGGCGCCGCCGCGACCGCCGCGGCAACCGCTGCACCGCGCCTGTCGGCGACCGCGCCGCCGCAGACGAGCAGGAAGGCGACGCCCGCGAGCCCGGCCCAGACGAAGCCGACGTCCCACGTCCACCGTTCGTGCACGAGCCACGCACCGCTCGCCAGCAGCAGCACGAGCGAGACGGGGAACACGCGCGCGAACGCCTTCGCGACGCGGAGCCACGGCAGCGCCTCGGCGCCGCGCTCCGCCGTCCGGGCCCGGTGCATGGCGAGGTGCACGACCGTCGACGCCCCGAACGCCGCGAGCAGCGCGAACAGGTGCACGACGAGCGCGACCGAGTAGCCCGTCGTCACGGCGCGACCAGCTTCACGATCGAGCCGCCCTTGGCGCAGTACGGGAACGGCGTCCCGGTCGCCGTGCACGTGCTGCCGACGCTCACGTACAGCGAGCCGTCCTTCGCGAGCGCGATCCCGTTCGGGAAGTCGAGCCCGCTCGCGAGCGTCGTCGTCGCTCCCGTCCTGCGGTCGTACTCGAGCACGGCGCCGGTGCCGGCCGCGCTCTGCGGCCCGGCCGGGATCGGCGGCCCGGGCGTCGACCACATGTCGACGAGGTAGAGGTGGTCGAGCCCGTCGGAGACGCAGCCGGTGAAGTGGTGGACGCCGGCCAGCGTCACCGGCGTCGGCTCGAAGCTGCCGAGCCGCTCCCACAGCCGGCCGGAGAGGTCGGCGGCGTAGAGGTTGCCGCGCATCACCGCGACGCACGTCGGGACGCCGTCGTTCGGGAAGCCGCCCGCGGCGTTCTTCGCGATCCGCGAGGAGACGTCGATCGAGCCGTCGTTCGGGACCCAGTCGAGCAGGTTCGCGCCCGCGTCGGCGACCCACACGCCCATCGGCAGCGCGACGAGCCCGTACGGGTTCGCGTTCGGCCCCTCCATCGGGTTGGAGAGCGTCGGATCGGCGACCGTCAGGTCGAAGTCGTGCCCGCCGACGTCGGCCACCGGCTGCACCGTGCCGCCGTTCGACACGTGCTCCAGCTGCCCGGCCTCGGTCTTCGCGGCGGCGAGCACCGCAGCGCAGTCGGCCGGCTGGTTCGCGCACGTCCACCCGTCGAACATCTGGTGGAAGCCGGTCATCGTCGCGTACAGCTTCCCGCCGGACTCGGCGACGCCGTCCACGCCGGTGATCCCCTCCTGCCCGAGCGAGCTCGAGAAGAGGCCGGAGACGAGCGGCGTCAGCGCGCCCGTGCCCGTGTCCACGCTCGTGATCCGGGACGTCAGCCCGATGCAGTGGTCGCCGAGCGGCCCCATCGGCTGGCAGACGTCGCCGCCGTGGCCGCCCTCGGCCACGAGCAGGTCGCCGTTCGGCGAGAACGTCAGCGCGCGCGGCGAGTCGAGGCCGGTGGCGACCGTCGTCTGCGTCCACGCGGACGTGCGTGCGTTCGCCGCGCCGGCCGCGACGGCGGCGAGCGCAGCGGCAAGGACGACGAAGAGAGTCGTCCTTCTGGATCTGGTCATCGCTCCTCCTGGGCGTCGGGGTTGAAGACGTCGACGACGCGGCGCCAGGCGCCGTCGCCGTCGCGGCGATGGAGGGCGAGGTACTTGCCGCCGTCGGACGCGCCCTCGACCCCGAGCACGTACCGCCCGACCTCGATCGCGGTGTCGGCCTCGACCCGCAGCTCGAGCGCCGTCAGCTCGATCCGGGCGAGGCCGAGCGCGAGCCCGGCGTGCCAGTACGCCTCGATCTCCGCGCGGCCCGAGATCAGCTGCGCCGCAGGGGAGAGCAGGAGCGCGTCCTCGGC
>DASSSR010000002.1:0-20574 GCA_035708345.1 Gaiellaceae bacterium | reverse complement strand
CGTCCTCGCCGGCGACTTCCACTCGACCGGGTTCCAGTGGCTCGTGGACGGCCGCTCGCTGCTCGGCCACCTCGTCGATCCGGGCACGACGTTCGGCTGGCCGCTCCGGCTGCTGCAGGGCGGCGCCGCGCTCGCGGCGGGCGGCGCGATCGCCCGGCGCGGACGCCGGAGCGAGCACGTCGTCTGGCTGGCCCCGTTCGTCGTCGTGGCCGTGCGGCTGCTGCTCGACCCGCTCGACAACGCCTACTACTTCCTCGGCCTCGCGACGCCGGCGCTCGTCGCGCTGCCCCTGCTCGCCGAGAGACGGCGCGGGCGGCTTGTGACGTCGCCACGAAGCGTGCAATCGTGAGGCGGAGCGCCGCGCGCCGGCGCGGCTCGCCGTCCTCTACCAGCGCCGGTCGAGCCGGTGCAGCAGGTTCGCCTTCACCGCCGGCCAGTCGTCGTCGATCACCGCGTACCACGCCGAGTCGCGCCGCTCGCCGCCCCGCACGAGCATGTGCTTGCGGAAGACGCCCTCGAACTCGGCCGGCAGCGCCGCGAGCGCGGCCCGCGAGCGCTCGTTCGCGGCGTCCGTCTTGAACTCGACGCGGTGATAGCCCTCGCGCTCGAACGCGTGCTCGAGCAGCAGCAGCTTCGCGCCGACGTTCGCACCGGTTCCCCACGCCGCCGGCACGAGCCATGTGTTGCTGATCTCCACGGCCCTGTCGTGCGGGCGGTCGTTGAGGAAGCTCGTGTGGCCGACGAGCTCGCCGTCGAAGTAGTGCGCGAAGCCCATGTCGACGCTCTCCCACCACTCGTCGAAGCGCTCGTTGCCCCACACCCGCTGCAGCGCCCAGATGCGCGGGTCGCCGCAGATCGCCTGCAGCTCCTCGTGGTGGTGCGGCTGCAGCGGCTCGAGGCGGACGCGGCCGCCCTCGAGCGTCACGTGAAGCGCCAGACGCCCCCGTCCTCGAACTCGCGCAGGATCCGTCGCGCCACGACCATCCGGTGCACCTCGTCGGCGCCGTCGTAGATGCGCGCGCCGCGCGCCATCCGGTACATCAGCGCGAGCGGCGTGTCGTCGCTCATCCCGAGCCCGCCGTGCACCTGCAGGGCGCGGTCGACGACGTCGTTCAGCACGCGCGCCGCGTAGAACTTCAGCAGCGACACCTCGACGCGCGCCTCGTCGCCCTCGTCGAGCCGGTGCGCCGTCTGCAGCGTCAGCAGCCGGCACGCCTGGATCTCCGCGGCGGAGTCGGCGATCCAGTTCTGCACCGTCTGCTTCTCCGCGAGCGGGCCGCCGAACGCCTTCCGCTCGAGCGAGTAGGCGCACATCAGCTCGAACGCACGCTGCATCTGGCCGAGCCAGCGCATCACGTGGTGGATGCGCCCCGGGCCGAGCCGCTTCTGCGCGAGCCGGAAGCCGGAGCCGACGGGGCCGAGCGTGTTCTCGACCGGCACGCGCACGTCGGTGAAGCGCGTCTCGCAGTGCGTGCCCCAGCCGCGGCCCTCGTGCCCCATCACCGAGACCCGGCGGACGAGCTCGTAGCCGGGCGCGTCGGTGGGGACGAGGATCATCGTCGCGCGGGCGTGCGGCGGCGCGTCCGGGTCGGTGACGACCATGACGATCCCGAAGCCGGCGCCGTCCGCGCCCGACGAGAACCACTTGTGCGCGTTGATCACCCACTCGTCGCCGTCGCGCACGGCGCGCGCCTGCAGCAGGGTCGGGTCGGAGCCCGCGACCTCGGGCTCGGTCATCCCGAAGAACGAGCGCGTCGCGCCGGCGACGAGCGGCGCGAGGAAGCGCTGCTTCTGGTCGTCCGTCCCGAACAGGTGCAGGATCTCGCCGTTGCCGGCGTCCGGCGCCTGGCAGCCGAAGATCAGCTGCGCGACGAAGCTGCGGCCGATCTCCTCGTTCAGGTACGCGTACTCGAGGAAGCCGGTGCCGGAGCCGCCCGCGTCCGGCGGCAGGTGCGGCGCCCACAGCCCCGCCTCCTTCGCCTCCTGCTGCAGCCCGCGCAGGAGCGCGTCCGCCGCCTCGTCCTCGCGCGTCAGCGCGCGCTCGTTCGGATAGACGTGCTCCTCCATGAACGCGCGCACGCGCGCGCGCCGCTCGGCGATCGCGTCCGGGACGGCGGCGACGGTCACGGCTGCGATGATCGCAGAGATGCGGGAGTCGCTCCAGGCGGTGCTCGGCGCCGAGGTCTCCGAGCCGGTGCTGCTCGCCGGCGGCGCGTCGAAGGAGGCGTGGGCGGTCGACGCCGGCGGCGAGCGGCTGCTCGTCCGCCGCGCGGCGGGCGGGGTGATCCACCGCCACACGCTCTCGCTCGCCGACGAGTACGCGGTGCTCGAGGCGGCGCACGAGGCGGGCGTGAAGGTGCCGCGGCCGGTCGCCTACATCGCCGATCTCGACGGCCGCGAGGCGTTCGTGATGGAGCGGCTCGAGGGGGAGACGATCGGCCGGCGGATCGTGCGCGGCGAGGTGCCGCCCTCGCTGCCGCTCGAGCTCGCGGAGGAGCTGGCGAAGATCCACGCGATCCCGCGCGGACGGCTGCCGTTCCTGCCGGAGGCGCGGCTGGAGCGGATGGTCGAGGAGCTGGACGACGTCGGCGAGCCGCGCCCGGCGATCGAGCTCGGACTGTGGTGGCTGCGCGAGCACCGGCCGCCGGCGCGCGAGCCGGTCGTCGTCCACGGCGACTACCGGATCGGCAACGTCGTCGTCGGCCCCGACGGGCTGCGCGGCGTGCTCGACTGGGAGTTCGCGCACGTCGACGACCCCGTGCGCGACGTCGCGTTCGGGCTCGTGCGCGCGTGGCGCTTCGGCGTGCCGGAGAAGCGGCTGGGCGGCATCGGCGACGCGGAGCCGTACCTCGAGCGCTACAACGAGCTGACCGGCTTCGACGTCACCGCGGCGGAGCTCGACTACTGGGAGCTCGCCGGCAACGTCGGCTGGGCGATCGGCTGCCTGACGCAGATGCAGCGCCACCTGTCCGGGCGCGACCGCAGCGTCGAGCTCGCTGTGCTCGGCCGCCTGGGCGCCGAGGTCGAGTACGAGATCTGCAAGCTGCTCGAGCGAAAGATCGGCGCGTGAGCGAGCGGCCGACGGCTGCGGAGCTCGCGGAGGCGATCCTCGAGTTTCTCGGCGGCGAGGTCCTGCCGACGCTGACCGACCGGCGGCTGCGCTTCCGCACGCTCGTCGCGATGAACGCGCTCTCGATCGTCTACCGGGAGCTCGAGCGGCTGCCGCTCGAGGACGACGCCGAGCAGCGCGCGCTCTCGGCGCGGATCCGCACCGGCGACGTGCGGGACGGCGACCTCGCGCGCGTCACCGCCGAGGTGGAGGCGAGGCTCCGCGTCGCCTCGCCCCGCTTCCTCGACGAGTATCGCTAGCGGCGGTGGTCGCAGCCGCGCGTACCGGCCGCGACGACGCCGCGAACCGTGCCGTCCTGCCGCTGCACGAGCATCGCGCGCGCGTGCATCCCGCTCAGGTCGGCGTCCTTGCCGAAGAACATCGCCGTCGAGGACGTCGAGCCCTTCGCCGTCCACGTGCACGACGTGCCCGTCAGGCTCGCCGTCAGCGTCTTCGAGCCGGCGAGCGTGATCGTCGCGGCGGCCGGCGCGCACGTGAGCGTGCCGCGGTCGCCGGTGCGGGTCGTCGCCGCGCCCGTCGTCGTCACGGTCGAGCTGAACGTGCCCGTGCCGAGCGTGCGGCTCGTCAGCGTGCCGCTCGCCGACGCCAGCGTGCCCTTGCCCGACAGCTTCGCGAGCAGAGCCGCCCCGTGCCCATGGTGGTGATGCCGTCCGTGGTGTGCCGCCGCAGCCGACGGCAGCGCGAGCGCGGCCGCCGCGAGCAGCGGGATGATCGCTGTTCTTCTCATGCTTCCCGCCTGCCCGGCCGTACCGGTTCAAATGCGTAAAGTCTCGGTAAGGTGCGTGCGTGAAAACGCCGCCGAGCAGGAGAAAGGTGGCGCGGATGCGCGAGCGGGAGGCGTCGGTCGGCCTCGACGCCGAAGACGAGGCGGCGCGCTGGCTCGCCGAGCACGATCCGCCGCCGCCGCCCGCCGAGCCGAAGGCCGCGCGGAAGTCGAGGCTGCTGCACCAGTTCCGCAACCGGCGCTCGTCCTGAACGGCGGCGTCCGCCCGCCCGCGGCTCCTACAGGAACGCGGACTCGCCGGTCAGCGCGCGGCCGATCAGCAGCTTCTGGATCTGCGACGTCCCCTCGTACAGCGTCGACACGCGCGCGTCGCGCAGGTACTTCTGCACGGGATACTCGTCGACGTAGCCGTAGCCGCCGTGCACCTGCACGGCGGCGTTCGCGGCCCGCACGGCGACCTCGCTCGCGTAGTACTTCGCCTGCGACGCGGCGAGCGTGTAGGGCTTGCCGGCGTCGGCGAGGAACGCGGCGCGCCAGGCGAGCATCCGCGCGGCCTCCGTCTCGACCGCCGTGTCGGCGATCAGCTCCTGCACGAGCTGGAACGTCGCGATCGGCTTGCCGAACTGCGTCCGCTCCGCGGCGTACGCGAGGCACGCGTCGACGCAGCCCTGCGCGATCCCGACCGAGCCGGCGGCGAGCGAGATCCGCCCGTTGTCGAGCGCGCTCATCGCGACCTTGAAGCCCTCGCCCTCTCCGCCGAGCCGCGCCGAGTCCGGGACGCGCACGCCGTCGAGGAAGATCTCCGCCGTGTCCTGCGCGCGCAGGCCGAGCTTGCCGTCGATCTTCGCTGCGCTGAAGCCCTCGCTCGCGGTCGGGACGAGGAAGCAGGTGATCCCGCGCGGCCCCTCGCCGCCGGTGCGCGCGAACACGAGGCAGACGCCGGCCCACGAGCCGAGCGTGATGAAGATCTTCGCCCCGTTCAGCACCCAGTGGTCGCCCTCGCGCTCCGCGCGCGTGACGAGCGACGCGGGGTCGCTGCCGCTGCCGGGCTCCGTCAGCCCGTAGCAGCCGAGCGCCTCGCCGCTGCACAGACGCGGCAGCCACTCGGCCTTCTGCTCCGGCGTCCCCCACTTCGCGATCGTCTTGCCGGCGAGGCCGTTGTTGACGGAGGCGATCCCGCGCACGGACGAGTCGGCGCGGCCGAGCTCCTCCATCACGAGGCAGTAGGAGATCGTGTCGAGCCCCATGCCTCCGTACTCCTCCGGCAGCGCGCAGCCGAGGAAGCCGACGTGCGCGAGCTTGCCGACGATCGCGCGGTCCATCGCCTCGTCCCGGTCCCACGTGCGCGCGTGCGGGACGATCTCGCGGTCGCAGAACGCGCGCGCCGTCTCGCGGATCAGCTGCTGCTCGTCGCTCAGCTCGAAGTCCATATGCTCCGGAGCATGCCGGATCTGCGGGGCAAGGTCGCGATCGTCACCGGTGCGGGCCGCGGCATCGGCCGCGAGCACGCGCTCGCGCTCGCCCGCGCGGGTGCGAAGGTGGTCGTCAACGATCTCGGCGCCGCGCTCTCCGGCGAGGGCCGGGACGAGTCGCCGGCGCAGCAGGTCGTCCGGGAGATCGAGGCGCTCGGCGGCGAGGCGCGCGCCAACGGCGAGAACGTCGCCGACTTCGAGGGCGCCGGCCGGATGGTGCAGCAGGCGCTCGAGGCGTTCGGCCGGCTCGACATCCTCGTCAACAACGCCGGGATCCTGCGCGACCGGATGCTCGTGAACATGAGCGAGCAGGAGTGGGACGCCGTCGTCGCCGTCCACCTCAAGGGCCACTTCGCCCCGACGCGGCACGCGGCGGCGCACTGGCGCGAGCTGAGCAAGGCCGGCGAGGACGTCAGGGCCCGCGTGATCAACACGTCGAGCCCGTCGGGCGTCTTCGGCAACGTCGGCCAGTCGAACTACGGCGCCGCGAAAGCCGGCATCGCCGCCTTCACGCTGATCGCGGCGCAGGAGCTCCGGCGCTACGGCGTCACGGTCAACTGCCTGGCGCCGAACGCGCGCACGCGGATGACCGAGGAGACGTTCGACATGAGCGCGCCCGAGGAAGGCGCGTTCGACCCGCTCGACCCGGCGAACATGTCGCCCGTCGTCGTCGCCCTCTGCGCGGACGAGGCGCAGGCGATCACCGGCCAGGTCTTCCACGTCTGGGGCGGGGCCGTCAACGCGCTGCGCGGCTGGTCGGCGGGCGAGCTCTTCGAGTCGGACGGGCGCTGGGAGCCGGACGCGCTCCTGCAGGAGCTGCTCGACCGCTTCCCCGACGGCGTCGCGCCGCCCGGGATGGTCGCCGGGATGCAGGCGGCCGGCGGCCGCTCGCTCCGCGCGCAGCAGTGAACGGGGCCGACCGGCGGCGCATCTACCTGCTGCGCCACGCGCAGGTGCGCTACTTCGAGGGCGTCCACCCGCGCGAGGTGCTGCTGACCGAGACCGGCCGCGGGCAGGCGGCCGCCGCGCGCGACGCGCTCGCGGGCATCCCCTTCGACCGGGTCGTCACGAGCGGGCTGCCGCGAACGGTCGAGACGGCGCGGATCGTCGCCCCGGCCGCCGAGCCCGAGCGGAACGAGGCGCTGCGGGAGATCGAGAGCGGCGAGCTGCGCGGCGTCGACCCGGCCGAGGTGCAGGCGATGATGACGGCCGCGTTCCGCGGCGTCGTCCCGGAGGAGTCGCGCTTCCTCGGCGGCGAGAGCGTCGGCGAACTGTTCGACCGCGTCCTGCCCGAGCTCGACGCGCTGCTCGCCGACGGGAGCTGGGACGTGGCGCTGCTCGTCCTGCACGGCGGGGTCAACCGGGCCCTGCTCGGCCGCGCGCTCACCGGCGGCCGCACGTTCCTCGGCGCCTTCGAGCAGGCGCCCGGCTGCGTCAACGTGCTCGACGTCGACGCCGACGGCGCCTTCGTCGTCCGCGCCGTCAACCACACGCCGTACGACCCGGCGCACCGCGAGGGCGGCCGCGGGACGACGATGGAGCGGCTCTGGCGGGAGTACCTCGACGCCCGGGGGTTATAGGCTCCGATCCGGTCGTGGCCCTGCTCTCGCTGGACAAGGCGTCGATTCGGTTCGGCGGCATCGTCGCGCTCGACGAGGTCAGCTTCGACGTGCAGCCGCACACGATCTTCGGGCTGATCGGCCCGAACGGCGCCGGCAAGACGACCGCCTTCAACGTGATCACGCGGCTGTACCGGATCGACTCCGGCGACGTCGTCTTCGACGGCAAGTCGCTGCTGCACACGCCGCCGAGCCGCGTCGTCCGGCTCGGGATCGCGCGCACCTTCCAGAACGTCGAGCTCTTCCCGACGATGACGGTGCTCGAGAACGTGCTCGTCGGCGCGCACACGGTCTCGCGCTTCCGCCGCGAGGGCGCGATGCGGGCGAAGGCGCGCGAGACGCTCGACTACGTCGGCATCGGCAGCGTCGCGAACCGCGTCGCCGCCGGGCTCCCGTTCGGGACGCTGAAGCGGATCGAGCTCGCGCGGGCGCTCGTCTCGGAGCCGAAGCTGATCCTGCTCGACGAGCCCGCCGGCGGGCTCAACCACGAGGAGGTCGAGGAGCTCGCCGCCTTCATCCGGCGGCTGCGCGACGAGCTGCGGCTGACCGTCCTGCTGGTCGAGCACCACATGAACCTCGTGATGCGGATCAGCGACCACGTGCACGTGCTCAACTTCGGCCGCTCGATCGCCGACGGCTCGCCCTACGACGTGCAGCGCGACCCGCAGGTGATCGAGGCGTACCTCGGCGGCGAGCTCGAGGAGGAGGCGTCCTGACCGCGCTGCTGGAGCTGCGCGGCGTCGACGCGCGCTACGGCCCGATCCAGGCGCTGCACGGGGTCTCGCTCGACGCCGGCGAGGGGCAGATCGTCGCCGTGCTCGGCGCGAACGGCGCCGGCAAGACGACGACGCTGCGCGCGGTCAGCGGCACGGTACGCCGCAGCGGCGAGGTGCGCTTCGCCGGGCGGGCGCTGCGCGGCGGCCCGGACGGAGCCGCGCGGCGCGGGATCGCGCACGTGCCCGAGGGACGCGGCACCTTCGCCGAGCTCTCCGTCTGGGAGAACCTGCGGCTCGGCGCGTACACCCGCCGCGGCGCGATGCGCGACGACTTCGCCCGCATGCAGCGCTACTTCCCCTGGATCGAGGAGCGCCGGACGCAGCAGGCCGGCACGCTCAGCGGCGGCGAGCAGCAGATGCTCGCCCTCGCCCGCGCGTTCATGCAGCGGCCGCGGCTGTTGCTGCTCGACGAGCCCTCGCTCGGGCTCGCGCCGCTGCTCGTCACGGAGATCTTCCGGATCATCCGCGAGCTGAACGAGCACGAGGGCCTGACCGTCCTCGTCGTCGAGCAGAACGCGCACATCGCCCTGCAGCTGGCCGGGCACGCGTACGTGCTCGAGGTCGGCCGCGTCGCGCTCTCCGGGCCGAGCGAGGAGCTGCAGCAGCACGAGTCGATCCGGCGGAGCTACCTGGGCTACTGATGCTCGGCTTCACGCGCAAGACGAAGGTCTCGACCGGAGCCTCGCTGCCGGTCGTGCTCGGGATCGTCGCGGCCTGCGTCTTCCTCGCGATCGGCTCGGCGACGAGCGACATCTTCGCGCAGCAGACGGTCGCCGGCCTCGCGCAGGGCGCGATCTTCGGCAGCCTCGCCCTCGCGCTCGTGCTCATCTACCGCGCGACCGAGGTGATCAACTTCGCGCAGGGCGAGCTGGCGATGGCGACGACGTACATCGCCTACCAGCTGACGCTGTGGGGCCTCTCGTACTGGCTCTCGTTCTTCCTGACGCTGCTGATCTCGTTCGTGCTCGGGATCGTCGTCTACGGCGTCCTGATCCGGCCGGTGCAGCACCGCTCGGTGATCGCGCTCGTGATCGTCACCGTCGGCCTGTTCATCCTCATCGACGGCCTCGTGACGTGGAAGTGGGGCGCCGACCTGAAGTTCATGCCGGCGCCGTTCGGCAATCAGGTCTACCACGCGGGCGGCGTCTCCTTCGCGCGGCAGGACATCGGCGTGCTGCTCGTCTCGATCCTGTCGGTGATCCTGCTCTGGGTGCTCTTCCAGTTCACGAAGCTCGGGCTGGCGATGCGCGCCGCGGCGCTGCGGCCGGCGGCGGCGGCGCTCGTCGGCGTCCGCGTCGACTGGATGCTCGCGGTCGGCTGGGGCCTCGCCGCCGTGCTCGGCGCGGTCGCCGGGCTGATGACGGAGCCGTCGGTCTTCCTGACGCCGACGATGATGCAGCCGATCCTGCTCTACGCCTTCGCCGCCGCCGTGCTCGGCGGCCTCGAGAGCCCGGCCGGCTCGGTGATCGGCGGCCTCGCGATCGGGGTCTTCCTCAACCTCGTCGGCCAGTACGTCGGCTTCGCCACCTCGGAGCTGCGGCTGCCGATCGCCTTCTTCGTCCTGCTCGTCGTGCTGCTGCTGAAGCCGACCGGGCTCTTCGGGCGCAGGCAGGTGCGACGGGTATGAGAGGGCTCGCGATCCGCCTCGTCGTGATCGCCGCGGTCGCGGCCGCGCTCGCGCTGCTGCCGTTCGGGCTGAGCGACTACCACAAGGGGCTCGCGGTGCGGGTCGCGATCTACTACATCGCGATCGTCGGCCTGAACGTCCTGATCGGCTACACGGGCCAGATCTCGATCGGGCACGGGGCCTTCATGGCGATCGGCGGCTACACGACCGCGATCATGTCCAACTACCACCATACGAACCTGATCGCGACGCTGCCGCTCTCCTTCGCGATCAGCTTCGCCTGCGGGATCGCCGTCGGCATCCCGGCGCTGCGGCTCTCGGGCGTCTACCTCGCGCTGGCGACGTTCGCGCTCGCGGTCTCGATCCCGCAGCTGCCGCTGAAGTGGTCGAAGTGGACGGGCGGCTCGAACGGGATCCGCACGCACACGACGCCGACGAACGAATGGCTGTACGCCGTCAGCTGGACGTGCGCCGCGCTCGCCTTCGTCGGCGCCTGGCTGCTGCTGCGCGGGCGCACCGGCCGGGCGTTCCGCTCGATCCGCGACAGCGAGCTCGCCGCCGCCTCCTCGGGCGTCTCGCTGCCGATCTACAAGACGCTCGCCTTCGGCGTCTCCGCCGCCTTCGCGGGCGTCGCCGGCTCGCTCTTCGTGCTCGTCACGAACGGGTTCGCGCAGCCGAACGAGTTCGGGGTGATCCTCTCGCTGCAGATCCTGATCGGCGCCGCCGTCGCCGGCCTCGGCTCGCTCTGGGGCGGGCTCGCGGGCGCCCTCTTCGTCGGGCTGCTGCCCGAGGTGTCGACGAGCGTGCCGCTGATCGGCTCCGGCCACGGGCAGGACGTCGTCTTCGGGCTGATCGTCATCCTCGTGATGATCCTGCTCCCGAACGGGGTCGCCGGCCTGCTCAGGACTATTGACTCCCGGTTCAAATCCGCTATCAAATCGGATCCGACGGCGTCATAATCGGCACCCGGGTTCACTCCGGGCTCAACCATGCGTAGGAGGGTCGGATGGGAATGAAAGGCAGGCTCCTCGCGGTCCTGACCGTGCTGGCAGCGGTCGCAGCGGTCGCGGTGTCGGCCGCGGGCGGCGCGGTGAAGGCGGACCCGGGCGTCTCGGCGACGACGGTCAAGATCGGCGGTACGTTCCCGCTGACCGGCCCCGCGTCGCTGTACAAGACGATTCCGGCGGCCGAGAAGGCGTACTACGACTACGTGAACGACCACGGCGGCGTCAACGGCCGCAAGATCGACTTCACGATCCTCGACGACGCCTACGACCCGTCGAAGACCGTCCCGCTCGCCCAGGAGCTGGTCGAGAAGGACAAGGTCTTCGCCGTCGTCGGCAGCCTCGGCACGGCGCCGAACCTGGCCACCTGGGGCTACTACAACCAGCGGAAGGTGCCGCAGGTCCTCGTCGCCACCGGCGACTCCTACTGGGGCTTCTCGTGGAAGAAGTACCCGTACACGATCGGCTGGCAGCCCGACTACCCGGGTGAGGGCAAGCTCTACGGCAAGTACATCGCGAAGAACATGCCGAACGCGAAGATCGGCGTGCTCTACCAGAACGACGCGTTCGGCAAGAACTACTACGCCGGCCTCCGCGTCGGGCTGGGCGCGAAGAAGAGCATGGTCGTCGACGCCGAGTCGTACGACGCGACGCAGACGAACGTGACGCAGCAGATCATCGCCCTCAAGAGCAAGGGCGCCAACACGCTCGTGATCTTCGCGATCCCGACGCAGGCGATCACCGCGCTCGTCACGGCGACGAAGATCGGCTGGACCCGCGACGCGACCTTCGTGGGCAACGTGTCCTCGAACCGGCTGTTCATGCTGTCGGCGCTCCAGAACGGCGCCGACCTGTCGAACGTCTACTCGACGAACTACGTCGCGAGCCAGACGACGCAGAAGAACCTGCCGGGCGTGAAGCTCGCGACGCAGATCATCGACCAGTACGCGCCGTCGCTGAAGGCGAACTACGACCTCGGCGACGCGAACATCATGTACGGGCTCGGGGTCGCGTGGACATTCGTGAACGCGCTCCAGCGGTCGGGCAAGACGCCGACGCGGGCCGGGCTGATGAAGGCGATGCACAGCCTCAACACCTCGAAGAACCCGTTTGTGTACCCGGGCATCAAGCTGCAGACCAAGATGACCAAGAAGGTGCACGACAACTTCCCGATCGAGCAGGAGATCCTGATCAAGTGGACCGGGAGCGGCGCGAGCGCCGACTTCCAGCCGATCGGGAAGCTCCAGGGCGGGATTCGGTAGCAGACGTCGTGGTGATCGGTGGCGGCGCCCTCGGCGCCGCCACCGCCTACCACCTGCGCCGGCTCGGCGTCGACGACGTCGTGCTCGTCGAGCGCGACGCCCTCGCCTCCGGCTCCACCTCGAAGTCGGCCGGCGGGATCCGCGCCCAGTTCGCGGACGAGCTGAACGTCCGCA
This sequence comes from Gaiellaceae bacterium, assembly GCA_035708345.1. GTDB lineage: Bacteria > Actinomycetota > Thermoleophilia > Gaiellales > Gaiellaceae > Palsa-739. Next base: position 8,786 of record DASSSR010000002.1, on the reverse strand, counting down.
TCGCCCTCCGCTCGCTGCGCGAGTTCGAGGCGATGGCGGAGGAGATCTCCTTCCGGCGGCACGGCTACCTCTTCCTGCTCGACTCCGAGCCGGACGCGGAGGCCTTCCGGGCCGCGGTCGAGCTGCAGCGCTCGCTCGGCGCCCCCTCGGAGCTGCTGACGCCGGCGCAGGCGCGGGAGCTCGTGCCGCAGCTCGTCGTCGACGACCTCGTCGCGGCGACGTTCTGCCCCCGGGACGGGACGGCGACGCCGGAGGCGGTCGTCCAGTGGTACGCGCGGGAGTCGGGCGCACGCGTCCTGCAGGGCTGCGCGGTCACCGGGATCGAGGTGCACGACGGCGCCGTGCAGGCGGTCGAGACGACGCGGGAGCGGATCGCGACCGGCTGCGTCGTCTGCTGCGCGGGCGCGTGGTCGGGCGAGGTGGCGGCGCTCGCCGGCGTCGCGCTGCCGGTCGAGGGCGTGCCGCGGTCGATGTGGTTCACGCCGGCGGACGGCGGCCTGCCGGAGCGGCTGCCGCTGACGATCGACTTCGCGACCGGCTTCTACGTCCACCGCGAGGGGCCGGGCCTCGCCTTCGGCGGCCGCGACGACGGCGTCTTCGAGGCGGCGGCGCACCGGCTGCCGGTCCTGGCCGAGCTGCCGGTGCAGACGTCGTGGTGGGGCTACTACGACGTCTCCCCGGACTGGAACGCGCTCGTCGGCGAATCGCCCGCCGTCTCGCGCTTCCTCTACGCGACCGGCTTCTCGGGCCACGGCTTCCAGCAGGCGCCGGCGGTCGGCGAGCACGTCGCCGAGCTCGTCGTCGGCGCGCAGCCGACGCTCGACCTCTCGGCGCTCTCGGCCGAGCGGTTCGCCGCCGGCGCGGCCCGCCCGGAGCGGTTCGTCGTCTGATGCACGAGGAGCTGGAGCTGCAGTACACGACCGAGCATCGCCTCGTCGCGCGCGCCTCGGTCTGGGAGAACGACCCGCACGGCCCGGTCGCGTTCCTGCTCGAGGCGATCGCGCGCGAGCGGCCGGCCCGCGTGCTCGACGCCGGCTGCGGGCCGGGCTGGCACGGCGCCCGGATCGCCGAGCGCACCGGCGCCCACGTCGTCGCGGCCGACCAGTCGCCCCGCATGGTCGAGCTCGCGGCGGAGCGCGGGCTCGAGGCCGTCGTCGCCGACGTGCAGACGCTGCCGTTCGACGACGCCGCCTTCGACTGCGTCCTCGCCGCGTGGATGCTCTACCACGTGCGCGACCTCGACCGCGGCGTCGCCGAGCTGCGGCGCGTGCTCCGGCCCGGCGGGCTGCTCGTCGCGGCGACGAACGGCGAGGGCCACCTGGCCGAGCTGCTCGAGCGCGTCGGCCTGCCGCGCTTCGCCCTGCCGTTCAGCCGCGAGAACGGGGCCGGGATCCTCCGCCGGTCGTTCGCCTCGGTCGAGCGGCGCGACTTCACCACGCGCGCCCGCTTCCCCGATCGCGACGCGGTCGTCCGGTACGTCTCGTCGATGTCGCGCGCGGCCGAGGTGCCGGAGGACGTCGAGCCGTTCGAGGCCCACGGCGAGCCGACGGTGTTCCTCGCGCGCTGAGCGAGGCCTGCTAGCGGAGCGTCTGCACGAGCAGGACGATGCAGAGCACGCCGACGACGCCGACGACGATCAGGTTCGCGAGCAGCAGCCGGTCGTAGCGGCGGACGGGCGGCCCGGCGGGCGGCCGGCGGCGCCGGCTGACGGCGGAGTCGAGCGCCTCGTTGATGAAGGCGTTCAGGCTCTTGCCCGACTTCTGCGAGGCCCGCGCGAGCTCGGCGTGCAGCGCCTCCGGCATGCGCAGGAGCAGCCGCCCGCTGTGCGAGCCGGTGCGGGACTCACGCGGAGCCGCTGCCGACGACATGGCAGCAAGTGTGACACGGTCCGCCGCCGCCGCCAACTACGCCGCCTCGTAGGTTCGCCGCAGCTTCTCGAGCGCACCGGAGAGGACGCGGGAGGTCTGGCTCTGCGAGAGGTGCAGCCGGCGGCCGATCTCGCGCTGCGGCAGGTCGGAGCCGAAGCGGAGCACGACCGCGGCGCGCTCGCGCGGGCTGAGCGCGGCGAGCAGCTCCTCGACGAGCGCGCGCCGCTCGCACGCCTCGATCGCCTCCGAGGCCTCGGGGCACTCGCGGTCGTCGAGCGCGCCGAGCGGCACCGTCGCGGACGCGCCGGCGAGGGCGCGCCGCGCCTCGTCGAGCGAGAGCCCGGCGGCGGCGGCCGCCGCCGGCAGCGGCGTCCCCTGCGGCGCCTCCCGCAGCGCCCGCGCCCGCGCCTGCTCCCGCCGCGGCACCCGCACCGTCGACGCGCGGTCGCGCAGGTAGCGGCGCATCTCGCCCTCGATCGTCGCCGCCGCGTACGGCCCGAAGGCGCCGCGCGCGGCGTCGTAGCGGCGCGAGGCGGCGACGAGCCCGACCGCTCCGGCCTGGACGAGGTCGTCGAAGCCGGCGCCCGGACGCGTGTGCCGCCGGGCGAGCGCGCGGACGAGCGGCAGGTAGCTGACAACCCGATCGTCCGCCGGATCGCGAAGCCGATCCACGCGACGATCATGCGCCTCCCGAGCGAAAAGGTCAACAGATTTGCCGGTCGATGCATCGCCGGATTGCGGGCGGGGTATTTCCCGGTCGAGGAACCTCACCCGGAGACGACCAGTCCCCCACCGCTCTCATCTGTGGCTCGCATCCGTCGGCGCCGCCGCGGCCTTCGGGCTCGGCACGGCCGCCTCGGCGTACGCGGACACGGCGCCGGCCGATCCGGCCGCGGCCGCCGTCGCCGCCGCCGCCGCCGCGCCGGCACAGCCGGCGGCAGCGGCCGCTCCGGCGGCACCCGATCCCGCCGCCGCGGCGGCGGCGGTGCAGGCGGCGGCTGTGCAGGCGGCGGTGACGAACGTCGCCGTCTCGGTACGGGTCGACAGCCCCGGCGACGACGGCGGCGTCACGCAGACGATCGCCGCCGCCGCCGCCGCGGCCGCGGATCCGCAGACGGCAGCCCAGCAGGCGGCAGCCCAGCAGACGGCGTCCGCGGTGCAGTCGGCCGCCACGAACGTCGCCGTCTCCGTCCGCGTCGGCAGCGCCGGCAGCGACGGGGCGGTGTCGCAGACCGTGGCCGCGGCGGCCGCGGCACCGCAGTACCAGCCGCCGGCGCCCCAGTATCAGCCCGCCCAGCCCGCTCCGGCCGCCGCACCGGCGCCGCAGCCCGCCGCCCAGCCGGCGTCCGACGTGCAGGCCCCGCCGGCCGCGCAACCCACGGAATCCGCGCAGCCGGCGCCCTCCGCGGCGTCGGCCGCGCCCGCCGCTCCGGCGCCGGCGGCCCCGTCGAGCTGGGTCTGGACGTGGACATGGGCGTGCGCCGACGCTACTGCCGGCGATATCGCCGGAACGATCCAGGCGGCGGTGCCGACATGGAACTGGACCTGGAACTGGACGCGCGACTGCTCGACAGCACAGGGAATACAGCCGGAATCTCCGCCGGTAAATCAGCCGCCGATATCCCCGCCGGTGCCGCCCACCGCACCGGCCTTGCCGGCGGTGCCGGCGGTGCTGCCGCCGGCACCGCCCACGCCGCCGCCGTTCCCTGCGGCGCCGCCGCCGCCGCCCGACGTCGCGTCGGGCTGGCCGTGGATCGGCGCCGGGCTGCCGCCGCTCGCCGGGGCTGCGCTGCCCGTGCTCGAGCCGCCGCCCGTCGTCGTCCCGCCCGCGCGCGTGCGGCCGCCCGACGTCTCGCAGCCTCCGTTCCTGCGGCGCGCAGCCGCGCGCGCGCCGGTCCTGCCGGTGCGCGCGCTCGGGCGCGCCGACCCGGTCCGCGCCGTCGCGGTCGCGGCGTCGTCGTCGCCGCAGCGGCGGTCGTCGCGCCCGGCGGCGCGGAAACGCCTTCCGGCCTTGCCGCTCGTGTCCTGGTCCGCCGACGCGCCGCCCGCAGCCGGCGCCGGCGGCGGCTCGGGCGGCTCGGGCGGCGGCGGCGCGGGCGTCGCCGCCGTCGCCGGCCTCTACCTCCTCTTGCAGCTCCCCACGGGCGTCGCCGTCCGCCGCCGGCGCACCGGGCGCGCCCCACGCGGCCGGGTCGACGACGTCCCCGCCGGGCCCGGGTAGCGCGCCGCCGTCGTCGAAACGGCGCGCGCACGCGCGCGATACCAGCGATATCAGGAGGACTTCCGACATGAAACGGTTGATCACGACGCTCGTCGTCGCACTGGCGGTGTTCATCGCCACTGCGGCCACGGCGCTCGCCGCGGATCCCGTGCAGTCGGCGACCCAGTCGTCGAGCACGGACCAGGGGGCGATCGCCGGGTCGAGTGCGACACAGACGGCGCCGTCGAACCAGAACATCTCGGTTCGCATCCTCAGCGAGGGTGACGACGGCGCGGTCACGCAGTCGAACAACGCGGGCTCGCACGCGAATGCAGCGAACACCGCCTCGACGACCCAGTCGGCGACGCAGGCCGCCGCGGCCGCCTGCGGCTGCAGCCTGCCCGGCGGCGTCCAGTCGACGCAGCAGGACGCGTCGACCGGCCAGCTGGCCGGCGCCTCCTCGGCGACGCAGCAGACGGACCCGAGCAACTCGAACATCTCGGTCCGCGTGCTGAGCCCGGGGAACAACGGCAGCACGACCCAGTCGAACAACGCCGCGTCGACCGCCGACGCCGCCAACACCGGCTCGACCGCCCAGAGCGGCACGCAGACCGGCGGCGGCTCCGGCGTGCAGTCGTCGACGCAGGGCGCCGACACGACGCAGGGCGCGCTCGCCGGCTCGTCCACCACGCAGGTCGACCCGTCCAACAGCACGCTCTCGATCCGTGTCCTCAGCCCGGGGAGTGACGGGAACGTGTCGCAGACGAACTCGGCCTACTCCGGTGCGACGGCGACGAACACGGCTCCCGTGACGCAGACCGCCACGCAGACGGCGGCGCCGTCCTCGTGCGGCTGCGGCTCCTCGGGGCTGCAGGCGGCGACGCAGGCAGCCACGGGCGGCCAGGGCTCGCTCGCCGGCTCGTCCACGCAGCAGGCGGATCCGGCGAACGCCGCGGATCCGGCGGCGGTGGCGAGCTCCGGCGGTGCCGGCTCGACGTCGCAGGCGAACGACGCCGGCTCGCACGGCGACGCCGCGAACGCGGCGCCGACGGCGCAGACGGCGACGCAGTCCGGCGGGTCCGGCGTGCAGTTCGCCGGCCAGCAGTCGAGCGTGGAGCAGGGCTCCGCGGCCCTCAGCTCGGCGACGCAGACCGGCGCGAGCAACGACGCGAGCCCGGTCCGCATCGGCAGCGACGGCTCCGGCGGCAGCGTGCACCAGTCGAACGACGTCCATTCGTCCGCGGATGCGACGAACAGCGCGCCGGTCTCCCAGACCGACTCGCAGTCGGGCAGCGGGATCCAGGCGGCCGGCCAGGAGTCCTGGGTCGGCCAGGCGGCGTACTCCGCGTCGTCGGCGTTCCAGCACGACCCGACGAACACGGCGGATCCCGTCCGGATCGCGAGCGACGGCTCCGACGGCTCCGTGCACCAGTCGAACGACGTCGGCTCGAACGCCTACGCGTCCAACGACGCGCGGCCGACGCAGTCGGCGACGCAGACGGGCGCGGGCGGCTGCGGCTGCTCGGGCCCCGGCATCCAGGCGCTCGGCCAGAAGAGCGGCGTCGGGCAGCTCGCCGGCGCGTACAGCTCGGCCGCGCAGCTGGGTGCCTCGAACGACGCGAGCCCGGTCCGCGTCTGGAGCGACGGCTCCGGCGGCAGCGTCTACCAGTCGAACGACGCCCGGTCGTCGGCCGACGCTGCGAACCGTGCTCCCGTCACGCAGACGGCCAGCGAGCAGCAGGGCGGCGGCGGCGTGCAGGCGATCGGCCAGGAGTCCTGGATCGGCCAGGCGGCGATCGCCGCGTCGTCCACCGCGCAGCTGTTCGGTGAGCGGTCGCCGTGCGGATGCGGCGGCGGCAGCGGCGGCAACGTCGCGAGCCCCGTCCGGATCGGCAGCGACGGCAGCGACGGCTACGTCCACCAGAGCAACGGCGCCTACTCCCACGCGGACGCGTCGAACCTGGGCTCGGTGCTCCAGGACGGGACGCAGCAGGACAAGGGCGGCTGCGGCTGCAGCGGCCTCGGCGTCCAGGCCCTCGGGCAGTCGAGCTCCGTCGACCAGTTCGCGAAGGCGCTCAGCTCGGCCTGGCAGGCCGGGGCCTCGAACGACGCCTCGCCGGTCCGCGTCTGGAGCGACGGCGGCGGCGGCAGCTCGTTCCAGTGGAACGGCGCGGGCAGCGACGCCTCGGCGCCGAACACGGCCCGCGTCGTCCAGCACGGGAGGATGCTGATGGCCTAGCCGAAGCTCGGCCGGGGCCCCGTGCCGCCCGCCGGGGCCCCCGGCCGATCGTCCAGTAGAGAGGCGACGGAGAGGGGCGTACCATTTGCAACAAGCACCCGACCGGAGGCGGATGAGAATGGCCGGCACTTCGGGGATGCTGCGGCCGGTACTCGCCTTGTGCAGCGGGTTGGCCCTGCTCGGGCCGGTCGCCGCCCAGGCGGCGTCGCCGACCCCGGATCCCAGCCCGGCCTTCGCTCCGCAGCCGGACCCGTTCCCCTCCCCCGCACCGGTCAGGCCGCACGCGGCGGCGCCGGTCGTGCGGCCGACCGTGACGGTCGTGCTGCCCGCACCGGTCGCCGTCGCGGCCCGGCCGGTGGCGCCGCCGGCGGCGCGGACGAAGCCGGCGGCGCGCCCGCGGCCGCATCGCCGCGCGCACCACCGGCACGCGGTCGTCCGGCGGGCGGCGGTCACGCCGCCGCTGCGGATCCCCGACCACGCGCCGCCGGCGTTCGTCGCGACCGCCGTGCTCGGCGCGGCCCACCGCCGCGTGCCGCTCGCGCTCGTGGTCGCGCTCGCCGTGCTGACGCTCGCGAGCGCGACGCTCGTGGCCCGGGTCGCGCGGGAGACGGCGGCATGAGGATCGCGCTCGTAACGCTCGTGCTCCTCGTGCTGCTGCTGCCAGCTTCGGCACAGGCGGACACCGGGATCACGGTCTCGTGCAACGGCGCGCCGTGCAGCGCCGACTGGTACACGACGAACGTGCACGTCTCCTTCATACTCCCCGACCACTCGAGCAACCCGCAGGGCTGCGGGGACCAGGACATCACGCAGGACACCGGTGGGCAGACCCTCTCGTGCAGCGTCGTCGTCTCCGGCTCCCAGTGCTGCCGGCTCGACGTGACGATCAAGCGTGACGCGACGCCGCCCACCGCGACCGCGGTCGCGCTCGCCCGCGCTCCCGACGTGGGCGGGTGGTACAACCACCCGGTCGGGGTGACGACGAGCGGGACGGACGCGCTCTCCGGCATCGCCTCCTGCACCTCGACGACCTACGCCGGCCCCGACGCCGGCTCGGCGACGGTGAGCGGCACCTGCCGGGACAACGCCGGCAACGTGTCCGCGCCGCTGACGACGACGTTCGCGTACGACGCGACGCCGCCGTCGGTGACGGGCGCGACGGCGCGGGGCGCCGACGCCGGCGACTGGTTCAACCACCCGGTCGCCGTCGCCTTCTCCGGCAGCGACTCCGTCTCGGGCGTCGACTCCTGCACGTCGACGACCTACAGCGGCCCCGACTCGGGCGGCGCCACGGTCTCCGGCAGCTGCCGCGACAAGGCGGGGAACACCGGCACCGCCACCGTCTCGCTCAAGTACGACTCGACGCCGCCGTCGGTGACGGGCGCGACGCCGGCCCGGGCCCCGGACGCGGACGGCTGGTACAACCACGCGCTCGGCGTCGCCTTCGCGGGCACCGACGCGACGTCCGGCATCGCCTCCTGCGACGCGCCGACCTACGACCATCCCGACGCCAAGGACGCCTCGGTCACCGGCCGCTGCACCGACAACGCCGGCAACGTCAGCGCGCCCTCGACCTTCCCGTTCCAGTACGACTCGACGCCGCCGACGCTGCGCGACCTGCTCGTGACCGCGAGCGACCACTCGGTCGCGCTCGCCTGGAAGGCGTCGACCGACGTCACCTCGGTCAAGGTCCTCCGGGCCCGCGGCGGCGCGGCGCCGGTGACGCTCTTCAGCGGCAAGCGCGTGCTCGCCTACACCGACAGGACCGCGCTCGACGGCAACCGCTACACGTACACGATCGAGGCGCTCGACGTCGCCGGCAACGTCGCGACCACGAAGACGACCGCGACCCCGAGCGCGCCGCTGATCGCGCCGCGCGAGTCGGCGCACGTGAGCGGCGGCGTCCTGCTGCGCTGGCGGGCGACGAAGCGCGCGGCCTACTACAACGTCCAGATCTGGCACGGCGGCAGGAAGGTCGTCTCGGTCTGGCCGGCGGGGACGAGCTACCGCACGCACCGCCTCGCGCCGGGCCGCTACACGTGGGTCGTCTGGCCGGGCTTCGGCGCGCGCTCGCGGCACGAGTACGGCGCCATGATCGGCAAAAGCAGCTTCGTCGTCAGTCGGTGACCGGCGCGCGGCAGGCGAAGCGCTCGCACTCGTAGAGCGCCGCCTTCCCGTCGACGCGCCGCTTGCCGGCGAGCAGCGGGATCTCGTCGTCGGGCCCGAAGGCGACGACGACGTTCGGGTCGTACCCGGCGAGCGCGCGCCTCGCGACCGCGTCGTCGGGCGTGCCGACGATCGCGAGCTCGCGCGGCGGCGAGAGGTGGAGGTCGAGCGCGCAGAGCGCCCAGCCGAACGCGGACGGGGCGCGCGGGATCACGTCGCGGACGAGCCGGAGCGCACCGACCGCGCGGCGCTCGAGCTCGTCGTCGCCCCAGATGCGCGCGAGCCGGAGCAGCACGAACGCGAGCATCGAGTT
>DASSSR010000001.1:0-31843 GCA_035708345.1 Gaiellaceae bacterium | reverse complement strand
AGCCGCTCGTCGTCCGCACGCCGCAGGGCTACGCGCGCCTCCCCTGAGCCGGCGGCTCCGACCGGCCTTTGTGATACATAACTGCCCGCTCCCGCCGGGTCGGGGGCTGACTTTGTAACGCGTAAACGCACAGGGGAGCTTTCACACGCATGAGCTGGTTCTCGCACCACGCAGTGCTCTTCGCGCTCCTCTGCGCGGCGGCGGCGGTCGTCTACGGCCTCTGGCTCACGAGCTGGCTCCTGGGCCGGCCGGCGGGCACGGAGCGCATGCAGGAGATCGCCCGCGCCGTGCAGGAGGGCGCCGCGGCGTACCTGCGCCGTCAGTACACGACGATCGCGATCGTGGCGATCGTCCCGTTCCTCCTGCTCGGCTTCTACGACAAGCTGGGCTGGGGGGCCGCGATCGGCTTCCTGATCGGGGCAGCGCTGTCCGCGGCGGCCGGCTTCATCGGCATGAACGTCGCCGTCCGCTCGAACGTGCGCACCGCCGAGGCTGCCCGCTCCGGGCTCTCGCCGGCGCTGAACGTCGCGTTCCGCGCCGGCTCGGTGACGGGCCTGCTCGTCGTCGGCCTCGGCCTGCTCGGCGTCGCGGGGTACTACTGGGCGCTGACCGGCTGGCTCGGCCATTCCCACGAGTCGGCGATCAAGGATCTCGTCGGGCTCGCGTTCGGCGGCTCGCTCATCTCCGTCTTCGCCCGCCTCGGCGGCGGCATCTTCACGAAGGCCGCCGACGTCGGCGCCGACCTCGTCGGCAAGATCGAAGCGGGCATCCCGGAGGACGACCCGCGCAACCCGGCCGTGATCGCGGACAACGTCGGCGACAACGTCGGCGACTGCGCCGGCATGGCGGCCGACCTGTTCGAGACGTACGCCGTCACCGCGGTCGCGGTGATGCTGCTCGCCACGGTCGGCGGCGCGGCGACCACGGGCACGAAGCTCTGGCTCTATCCGCTCGCGATCGGCGGGCTGTCGATCCTCACGTCGATCGTCGGCGTCCAGTTCGCGCGCGTCCGCGAGGGCGGCAACGTCATGAACGCGCTGTACCGCAGCGTGCTCGTGGCGACCGTGCTGAGCGCGTTCGGGTTCATCCCGATCACGATGGGCTTCGACTCGAGCGGCAAGTTCGGCTTCTGGCACCTGTACGTCTCGGCGCTCGTCGGGCTGATCGTCACGTTCCTGCTCGTCGCGATCACCGAGTACTACACCGGCAGCCGCTGGAACCCGGTCAAGGCGATCTCGAAGGCGTCCCAGACCGGCCACGCGACGAACATCATCGAGGGGCTCGCGATGGGCATGCAGGCGACGGCCGTGCCGGTCGTCGTGATCGCGATCGGCATCCTCGTCGCGAACCACGTCGCCGGCCTCTTCGGGATCGGCGTCGCCGTGATGGCGCAGCTCTCGATGACCGGCCTGATCGTCGCGCTCGACGCGTACGGCCCCGTGACCGACAACGCGGGCGGCATCGCCGAGATGGCCGACCTGCCGCCGGAGGTGCGCGCGATCACCGATCCGCTCGACGCCGTCGGCAACACGACGAAGGCGGTCACGAAGGGCTACGCGATCGGCTCGGCCGCGCTCGCCGCGCTCGTGCTCTTCGGCTCCTACGCCGACGGGCTGCACACGCAGGCGAAGGCGGGCTCCGAGCTCGCGAACCTGACGTTCGACCTGTCGAACGCCTGGGTGATCGCGGGCCTGCTGATCGGCGGGCTGATGCCGTTCCTGTTCGCGTCGCTCGCCATGCAGGCGGTCGGCCGCGTCGGCGGCGAGGTCGTCGTCGAGGTGCGGCGGCAGTTCAAGGAGAACCCCGGGATCATGGAGGGGACGTCACGGCCCGAGTACGGCCGGGCGATCGACATCGTCACGAAGTCGGCGCTGCGGAGCATGCTGCTGCCGGCGCTCGTGCCGATCGCGATCCCGATCATCGTCGGCGTGATCAACGCCCGGATGCTCGGCGGCCTGCTGATCGGGACGATCGTCACCGGCCTCTTCCTCGCGATCGCGATGACCGCGGGCGGCGGCGCCTGGGACAACGCGAAGAAGCTGATCGAGGACGGCGAGTACGGCGGCAAGGGCTCCGAGGCCCACGCGGCGTCCGTCACGGGCGACACGGTCGGCGACCCCTACAAGGACACCGCCGGCCCTGCGATCAACCCGATGATCAAGATCGCCAACCTCGTCGCGATCCTGATCATCCCGCTCGTCATCTCGATCCACGGCTAGCGCACGAGGGCGCTGGGGCCTGGATTCGTCCGGGCCCCAGTCGTCGGCGTACGCTGTGCCCGTGCGTCGCGATCTGGTCGTGAGCGTGCCGGCCGCTGCGGGTGCGGTGGCGCTCGTCTCCGCGGTCGTCGACGTGCTCTCGCCGCACGTGCCGGTGCTTGCGCTCGGCGTCCTCTACGTCTTCGCGGTGCTGTCCGTCGCGACGTTCTGGGGGACGGCGCTCGCCCTCGCGACCTCCGTCGCGAGCATGCTCGCGTTCAACTGGTTCTTCCTGCCGCCGACGCACACCCTGCAGCTGCGGCAGGGCGAGAACTGGCTCGCCCTCGCCGTCTACTGCTCGACCGCGGTCGTGGTCGGGCTGCTCGCCGCGCGCGCCCGGCGGCGCAGCGCCGACGCCGAGCAGCGGCGGCGCGAGGCCGACGTGCTCGCCGGCGCCGCGGCCGACCTGCTGCACGGGACGCCCGCGGACGAGGCGCTCGGGCGGCTCGCCGAGCCGCTCGCGCGCGCGCTCGGCGCGGAGGCCGTCCGCCTCGTCCCCGGCGCGCCCGAGCCGGCGCCGAGCGAGCGCGCGCTGCCTGTCCGGGCCGGGCGCCGCGCGGTCGCGACCGTGCTCGTCGACGAGCGGCTGCCCGTCGCCGCGGCCGCGGCCGAGCGGCTGCTGCCCGCGCTCGGCGCGCTCTTCGCCGTGCAGGCCGACGCGCTCGAGGCGGAGGCGCTCCGGCGCAGCGACGCGCTGAAGACCGCGCTGCTCCGCTCCGTCTCGCACGACCTGCGCTCGCCGTTGACGGCGATCCTCGCCGCCGCCGGGGCGCTGACGAACGACGAGCTGACGCTCGACGACGCCGACCGGGCCGAGCTCGCGCACGCGATCCGCGCCGAGGCGGAACGGCTGAACCGCGTCGTCGGCGACCTGCTCGACCTCTCGCGGCTGCAGGCGGGCGCCGTCGAGCCGCATCGCGAGCTGTGGTCGGCCGACGAGCTCGTCGCGCAGGCGCTGCCGCCGGGCGACCGCATCCAGGTCGAGCTCGACGACGTGGCGCCGCCGGTGCGCGTCGACGGGCCGCAGGTCGAACGCGCGCTCGCGAATCTCATCGACAACGCGCTCCGCTACTCGCCCGCGGGCTCGCCGGTCACGGTGCGCGTCGAGCACGGCGCGACGGAGCTGCGCGTCCACGTGCTCGACCACGGGCCCGGCCTCGACGGCGCCGACCGCGACCTGCTCTTCCGGCCGTTCGAGGGCGAAGGCAGCGGCCTCGGCCTCGCGATCGCCCGCGGCTTCGCCGAGGTGAACGGCGGCCAGGTCTGGGCGCAGGACGACCCGACGGGCGGCCACTTCGTGCTCGCCCTGCCGACGGCCGGAGCGGCGGCGTGACCCGCGTCCTCGTCGTGGACGACGAGCCCCAGATCCTGCGCGCGCTGCGCACGAGCCTGCGCGGCGCCGGGTACGACGTCGAGACGGCGGAGACGGGGGAGGCGGCGCTCACCGCCGCCGCGGTCAACCCGCCGGACGCGGTGATCCTCGACCTCGTGCTCCCGGACGGCCACGGCACCGACGTCGCCCGGGAGCTGCGCACCTGGAGCAACGTGCCGGTGATCGTCCTCTCCGTCGTCGGCGACGAGCGGGAGAAGGTGGCGGCGCTCGACGCGGGCGCCGACGACTACGTGACGAAGCCGTTCGGCATCGACGAGCTGCTCGCGCGGCTGCGCGCGGCGCTCCGGCGCGGCGAGCCGTCGGGCGAGCCGGTGCTCGAGCTGGGCGAGCTGCGCGTCGACCTCGAGAAGCAGTCCGTCCACTTCGACGGGCGGCCGGTGCAGCTGACCCCGCACGAGTTCGCGCTGCTGCGCGCGCTCGCGCGCGAGCCTGGCAAGCTGATGACGCACCAGATGCTGCTGCGCGAGGTGTGGGGGAGGGCGTACGGCGACGAGTCGCACTACCTGCACGTCTACGTCTCGCAGCTGCGCCGGAAGCTCGAGCGCGACCCGGCGAGGCCCCGCTACATCCTCACCGTGCCCGGCGCCGGCTACAGGCTCGTGCAGCCTTGAGACCGTCTTGAGGCGAACCGGCGCGATCCTGACGTCCGCTTGACGCGACCCGTCGTACGGTCGTGTCATGGCGACCCGTGAGCCTCGCCACCCGGCGCTCGACCTGCCGCACCCGTGGCGCGCGGCGCTGCCGCTCGCGGTGCCGGCGCTCGCCGCCCTCGGCTTCTCCGCCGACCCGCGCCTCCCGGTCGTCGCCGGGCTCGTCGCCGCCGCCTGCTTCGGCGCGGCGGCCGCGGTGCGCGCCGCGGTCGAGCGGCGGGACCTCGCCGCCGTCCGGCGTACCGCCGACCGGCTGATCGTCGACCAGCCGCGCACGAACGACGCGCGCGAGCTCGTCCGCTGGCGCTCGCGCGAGCTGACGAGCGGCGACGCCAGGGAGGCGCTCGTCCGCGAGATCGAGCGGACGCTCCGGCAGCTCGACCCGGTCCGCCTGCCGTCCTCGTCGCCGCTGCGGCGTGCCCCGGCCCGGAGGCACGAGGCGGCGTTGCGCGAGATCGCGGCGCGGGTCGGCGACGAGCAGCCGATCGCGGCGCGCGGAATCGTGCTCGCGCGCGAGCTGTTGCGAGATCCCGCCGGCCCGCTCTACGCCGAGGGTGCCGACGCGCTACTCGCGCGCGGCCTCTCGCGGGTCCGCGGAGCGCTCGAGCCGTGAGCGCCGGGACGCTCCCGCTCGAGCCCCGGCACCGGCGCCGCTTCCTCGTCGGCCGGCCGATGCGCACGCACGAGGCCGAGGAGGAGCTGCTGCCGATCGCGATCGCGCTGCCGATCTTCGCCGCCGACGCGATCTCGTCCGTCGCCTACGCCACCGAGGCGGCGATGGTCGTCCTCCTCGTCGCCGGGCTCGGAGAGCTCCGGCTCGCGCTGCCGATCTCGATCGCCGTCGCGGCGCTGATGGCGATCGTCATCGCCTCCTACCGGCAGACCGTGCACGCATACCCGACCTCGGGCGGGGCATACGTCGTCGCGCGCGAGAACCTCGGGACGCTTCCGAGCCTGATCGCGGCGGCGGCGCTCCTCGTCGACTACGTCCTGACCGTCGCGGTCTCGGTCTCGAGCGGCGTCCTCGCGATCACCTCGGCGGTCACGTCGCTCCACCGCTACGACACCGAGCTCGCGCTCGTCGGGGTGGGGCTGATCATGCTCGTCAACCTGCGCGGCGTCCGGGAGTCGGGGCTGACGTTCGCGCTGCCGACGTACCTCTTCATCCTCTCGATGCTCGTCGCCGTCGGCGTCGGCGTCGGCAAGTGCGCGACGACCGGCTGCCCGGTCGCGCAGGCGCCGCACGCGCTCGCGCCGGGCGCCGAGGCCCTCGGAGCCTTCCTGGTTCTCAAGGCGTTCGCGTCCGGGGCGAGCGCGCTCACGGGCGTCGAGGCGATCGCGAACGGCGTCAGCGCGTTCAGGCGGCCGCAGGCGGAGCAGGCGGCGCGGACGCTCGCCGTGCTCGCCGGCGTGGCGATCACGATGTTCGTCGGCGTCTCGTACCTCGCCGTCGCGACGCACGCACGCCCGAGCGCGTCGGCGTCGGTCGTCTCGCAGGTCGCGCGCGCGGTGTTCCCGGGCGGCACGTCGGCGTCGTGGCTCTTCTGGCTCGTCCAGACCACGACGTTCGCCGTCCTGATCCTGGCCGCGAACACGTCGTTTCAGGGGTTCCCGCGCCTGTCGGCGCTGCTCGCCCGCGACCGGTTCATCGCGCGGCAGTTCACGAACCTCGGCGACCGACTCGTCTACTCGAACGGCGTCGTCGTCCTCGCGGCCGCCGCGGCGCTGCTGATCTGGGTCTACCACGCGAATGTCGACAACCTGATCCACCTCTACGTCGTCGGCGTCTTCACTGCGTTCACGCTCTCGCAGACGGGGATGGTGCGCTACTGGCGGCGCGTCCGCGGGCGCGGCTGGCGCAAGCGCGCGACGATCAACGGCGTCGGCGCCGCGTCGACGCTCGTCGTGACGATCGTCGTCGTCCTGACGAAGTTCGCCGAGGGCGCGTGGATGGTCATGGTCGCGGTGCCGCTGATGGTCGCCGGCTTCTACGGCGTCCGCCGCCACTACCGCCGGGTCGCCCGCCGGCTCGCCGCGGGCGCGGCCGCGGTCGCCGCGGCGCCGCCGGCTCACAACACGACGCTGGTGCTCGCGCAGTCGCTCGACGACGCCACCGACCGCGCACGCCGGGTGGCGGCCGCGATCTCGCCCGACGGCTACCGCGCGATCCACGTGCCCGGCCCGCGCACCGACACCGGGATCCACGCCCGCTGGTTCCGGCGCGTGGGCGCCGAGCCGCTGCTCGAGGAGCTCGACGCGAGCGGCGGCGTCACCGACGCGGTGCTCGAGCAGGTGTGGCGCGAGCCGCGAGGCGAATCCGACTTCGTCACGGTCGTCGTCCCCGAGCGCTTCCGGCGCGAGTCGCTCCGCGACCAGCTCCGCAACCCGCACGAGCTGCTGCTCAAGCTCCGGCTCCTCTACGAGCCGGGCGTCGTCGTCGCCGACGTCCCGCGGGTGGAGGCGACGAATCGGCCTCTGCCGCGCCGGTTCGTCGTCCGCGTGCTCGTCTCGGGCGTCGACGCCGCCTCGATGCGCGCGGTCAACTACGCGACGACGCTCGGGATCGACGACACCACCGGCGTCCACTTCGCCTTCAGCGACGAGGACGCCGACGCGCTGCGCCGGGAGTGGCGCGCGCACGGGCCGCGGATCCCGCTCGAGGTCGACGCGGCGCCGTACCGCGACATCGGCGGGCCGCTCCGGAGCTACCTCCGCTCCCTGACCGCCGAGCCGGGCACCGGCGTGCTCGTCGTCATGCCGGAGCTCGTCGTCCGCGGCTGGCGGCGGCTCCTGCACAACCAGCGGGCGCTCTACATCAAGCGCCTGCTCCTCTTCGAGCCCGGCGTCGTCCTGGCGTCGGTGCCGTACCAGCTGCTGCGCTGACGCCCGCCGGGCCCGCTGGTCGCCTGAGTACAGTCCCGCCCGTGCCCAGGCGGAGGCGGCAGGCCCACGAGCTCGAGCGCGTCCTCGGCACGAACGCGCTCTTCGCGACCGCCTACGGCAACGTCGGCTCGTCGATCTACTACGCGCTCGGCGTCGTCGCGGTCTACGCGCTCGGGCTGACGCCGGTCGTCTTCATCATCGCCGGCCTGATCTTCGCCTGCACCGCCGCCACCTACGCGGAGGGGACGGTGCGCTACCCCGAGGCGGGCGGCTCCTCGAGCTTCGCGAGGCACGCGTTCAACGAGCTCGTCAGCTTCGAGGCCGCATGGGCGCAGATGCTCAACTACATCGCGACGATCGCGGTCTCCGCGTTCTTCGTCCCGCATTACCTGTCGGTGTTCTGGCCGCCGCTGAAGCAGAACCCGTGGGACATCGTCGTCGGGATCGTCGTGATCGCGCTGCTCGTGCTGGTGAACATCGTCGGCGTGCAGGAGTCGGCGCGGATCAACGTCCTGCTGGCCGTCGTCGACTTCGCGACGCAGCTGCTGCTCGTCGTGCTCGGCTTCGTGCTCGTCTTCTCGCCGCACACGATCTCCTCGAACGTCCACTTCGGGCTCGCGCCGACGTGGAGCGACTTCTTCCTCTCGATCCCGATCGCGATGCTCGCCTACACCGGCATCGAGACGGTCTCGAACATGTCGGAGGAGGCGCGCGACCCCGTGCGGACGATCCCGCGCGCCGTGCTCTACGTCGCGATCGCCGTCTTCGCGATCTACTTCACGCTGCCGTGGGTCGCGCTCTCCGCGATGCCGGTCGAGCACGTCGGCCACTCGTTCAAGACGCTGCTCGCGCTGCCGCCGACGGAGCAGTTCCACCACCAGCACGGCTACCAGAACGACCCCGTGCTCGGCCTCGTCAACAACCTCGGCATCGGCCACACGATCACGCACGTGCTGCAGGTGTACCTCGGCATCCTCGCCGCGACGATCCTCTTCATCGGCGCCAACGCGGGCGTGATCGGCGCCTCGCGGATCACGTACGCGATGTCGGGCTACCGGCAGCTGCCGCTCGTCTTCCGGAAGATCCACCCGAAGTTCAAGACGCCGTGGCTGGCGCTCGTCGTCTTCGCCGGCGCGATCCCGATCGTGCTGACGCTGTCGGGGCAGACCTCGTTCCTCGGCTCGATCTACGCGTTCGGGGCGACGTTCTCGTTCACCGTCGCGCACGCCTCGCTCGTCCGGATCCGGATGAAGCACCGGGAGCGCGACGAGGTCGAGTTCCGCTCGCCGGTCAACCTCCGCTTCCGCGGCGTGCAGTGGCCGGTCTTCGCCCTGGTCGGCGGGCTCGGCACCGGGCTCTCCTGGTTCGTGATCGTGATCCAGAACCCGTCGATCCGCTACACGGGCATCGGCTGGCTCGTGATCGGCTTCGTCTTCTACCTCCTCTACCGGCGGCGCGTCGTGCAACGGCCGGTGCGCGAGACCGTGCGCGCGCCGGTGCAGATCGGGCCGGCGGAGGCGCTCGAGTACGCGAACATCCTCGTCCCGGTCGCCGCCGGGTACCCCTCGGACGAGGCGATGGACGTCGCCTGCCGGCTCGCGCGCGAGCGGCGATCGCGGATCACGGCGATCACGGTGCTGGAGGTGCCGCTCGAGCTGCCGCTCGACGCCGACCTGCCGGAGGAGGTCGCCGAGGCGAACCGGCAGCTCGACGAGGCGCGGGCGATCGGCGAGTCGTACGGCGTCGGCGTCGTCACCCGCATCGTGCGCGCCCGCAACGCCGGCCGCGCGATCGTCGACGAGGCGATCCGGCGCGGCGCGCAGATCATCGTCATGGGCGGGCCGCGGCGGGTGCGGCTCGAGCGCGGCCGCCGGGCGATCTTCGGCGACGTCGTCGACTTCGTGCTCAAGCACTCGCCGGTGCGCGTGATGGTCGCGGCCGGGAAGGCGGCGGCGTGAACGCGCTCTACCGGCGCAGCGTGCTCGTGTTCGGGCTGCTCGCGATCGTGCTCGGCTTCGCGATCCTGATCCGGACGGCGCTCGCCGGCGGCGGCACCGTCGGCTGGGCCGTCGGAGTCCTGTTCGTCGTGCTCGGGGCGGCGCGGTTGTACATCCTTCGTCGAACCTGAGTGGCCCGTAAGCTCCCGCAGCTGCAGCGCGTCCTCGACGCCCCCGAGCTGGCCTCGGTGGCGTACGGCGAGATCGCCTCGTCGATCTACTTCGCGCTCGGGATCATCGCGCTGCACGCGCTGGGCTTCACGCCGCTCGTGCTCGGCGTCATGGGAATGCTCTTCCTGCTCGTCGCGCTCTCGTACGCGGAGGGGACGGCGTCGATCCGCGAGACCGGCGGCGCGGCGACGTTCGTGCGCGTCGCCTTCAACGACCTCGCCGGCTTCCTCACCGGCTGGGCGCTCTTCCTCGACTACCTGATCGTGATCGCGCTCTCGACGCTGTTCGTGCCGCACTACCTCGGGATCGGGCTCGGGATCGACTCGATCGCGACGCGGCCCGGCGACGTCGTCTTCGCCTGCTGCCTCGTCGCGGCGATCGCGCTCAGCCGGCTCTTCCGGCGGCCGAGGGTGCACACGTTCAGCGTCGCCGTGCCGCTGCTCGACGTCGTCACCCAGCTGCTGCTCGTCGGGCTCGGCTTCGGCCTCCTCTTCTCCGGCAGCGCGCTCACGCGCGGCCTCTCGCTCGGCAGCAACCCGACGTGGCACGCGATCGCGTTCGCGCTGCCGCTCGCGATGCTCGCGTACACCGGGCTCGAGACGGTCGCCAACTACGCGGAGGAAGTGCGGCGGCCGGGCCGCGACCTGCCGCGCAGCCTGTTCAGCGCGATCGGGATCGTCGTCGTCATCTACGTCCTGATCGCGCTCGTCGCGCTCTCCGCCTTCCCCTCGAGCACCGGCACCACCGACCTCGGCGTCGACTGGCAGCGCGCGCCGCTGATGGGCATCGTCTCCGCGCTCGGCGCGCACCTGCCGGGCTGGGCCGACCACGCGCTGCGCGTCTACGTCGGGATCACCGGCGCGCTGATCCTCGTCGCGGCGGCGACGACCTCGATCTCCGGCTTCGGCCGGCTCGCGTACTCGCTCGGCGAGCACGGCCAGCTGCCGCCGGCTTTCGGCCGGCTGCACCGGCGGACGCTCGTCGCGCCCGTGTCCGTCGTCGCGGCCGCGGCGATCGCGATCGGGATGCTGGTCGGGACGGCGTTCATCCAGGCGGTGCCGTTCCTCGCCTCGCTCTTCAGCTTCGGCGTGCTGCTGGCGTTCACGGCCGCGCAGCTGGCCGTGATCCGGCTGCGGCTGACGCGGCCGGACCTGCGGCGGCCGTTCCGCGTCCCGTTCACCGTCGGCCGGGTGCCGCTGCCGACGGTCGTCGGGGCGGTGCTGACGGCGGCCGTCTTCGTCGCGGCGATGGTCACGCACGCGGGCGCGCGCTACGGCGGCCCGATCTGGCTCGCGCTCGGCGTCGGCGTCTACGTCGCCGTCCGCCGCGGCCGCGGCGCCGGCCTGCTCGAGCACGTCGTCTCCGCCGACGAGCAGCAGCTGCCGGGCGCGGAGTTCCGGCGGATCCTCGTGCCGATGAAGCTCGGCGAGATCGGCGAGGAGATGGTCGCGACGGCGGTGCGGCTCGCGCAGGAGCGCGGAGCCGAGGTGGAGGCGCTGTACGTGCTGAAGGTGCCGCTCGACCAGCCGCTCGACGCGCCGCTCTACGACCTCGAGGAGCAGGCGGCCGCCTCGCTCGCGGAGGCGCACGCGCTCGGCGCCGAGAACGGCGTCATGGTCACCGGCCGCACCGTCCGCGCGCGCTCGATCGGCGACGCGATCGTGCAGGCCGCCGAGTCCGACGGCGCCGACCTGATCGTGCTCGGCTCCTCGCCGCGCTGGCGGCGGCAGTCGCGCTTCTTCTCGCCGACGGTCGACTACGTCCTGCGCAAGGCGAACGCCGAGGTGCTCATCGTCGCGTTCCCCCAGGGTGTGTTGGAGGGCTAACCTGAGCGGGTGAACGCACTGATCATCGGCTGCGGCCGCGTCGGCTCGACGATCGCGCTGCAGCTCCAGAAGGAAGGCTGGGACGTCACCGTCGTCGACGAGAGCGAGGACGCGCTCTCGCGGCTCGGCGAGAACTGGCCCGGCCGGTTCGTCGTCGGGCACGGGATGGACACCGACCTGCTCCGCGAGGCCGGGATCGAGGAGGCGGACGCCGTCGTCGCCGCCACCGACGGCGACAACACGAACATCGTCATCGGCCAGGTGGCGCAGAAGCGCTTCGGGATCCAGTGCGTGGTCGCGCGGATCCTCGACCCCGCCCGCGCGAAGTTCTACGCCGAGCGCGGCCTGCGCACGGTCTGCCCGACGAAGACGGCGATCGACTCGCTCACGGACGCGGTGCGGGCCTGCGAGATCCCCGGAGTCTCCGTCTAGGTGGCCCTCGACCGATGTACGTGATCATCGCGGGCGGCGGGAAGGTCGGCGCGAACGTCGCGCGCTCGCTCCTGCGCCTCGGGCACGAGGTGACGCTGATCGAGCAGCGCCGCGACCGCTTCGAGCGGCTCGAGGACGAGTTCGAGCACCAGGTGCAGCGCGGCGACGCGACCGAGCTCTTCGTGCTCGAGCGCGCCGGGATCGCGCGGCCGCCCGACATCGTGCTCGCGCTCACCGGCGACGACGAGGACAACATGGTCATCTGCCAGCTCGCGAAGGAGCGCTACGGCGTCGCGAAGATCATCGCCCGCGTCAACGACCCGCGGAACCAGGCGCACTTCGACCTGCTCGGCATCTCGCCGACGATCTGCGCCACCTCGAGCATCATGGCGCTCGTCGAGCACGAGGTGCCCGAGCACGAGCTGATCCACCTGCTCGAGCTGCGCAAGGAGAACCTGGAGATCGTCGAGGTGCAGATCGACCGCGGCTCCCCCTCCGCCGGCAAGCGGGTCGAGGGGCTGAAGCTGCCGGAGGGCGCGCGCCTGATCTCGGTCATGCGCGACGGGCGGGCGGAGATCGCGGTCGGCTCGACGACGCTCGAGGCCGGCGACCAGGTGCTCGCGATCCTCGAGCCCGGCAAGGAGGACGAGCTGCGCCGCGTCCTCCTCAAGCGCTGATGCGGCTGCTCTGCGCGGTCGCGGCCGCGCTCGGAGGAGCTCTCCTCGCGGGCAGCGCGTCGAAGGGGGAGGCGGCGACGTTCGTCCGCGTCGCGTCCGGGCTGTCGGCGCCGGTCGACGTGCGGACGGCGCCCGGCGACCCGTCGACGCTGTACGTCGTCGAGCAGACGGGCCGCGTGCGGACGGTGCGGGGCGGCCGCGTCGCCGGCACCTTCCTCGACCTGACGTCGAAGGTGAAGAGCGGCGGCGAGCAGGGCCTGCTCGCGCTCGCGTTCGACCCGGGCTACCGCGCGAACAGGCGCGTCTACGTCTCGTACACCGACCGCAACGGCGACTCGCGGGTCGTCCGCTACGTGCGGCGCGCGCCGTCGAAGCAGCTGCTCTTCGTCCACCAGCCGTACGCGAACCACAACGGCGGCGACCTGCAGTTCGACGCGAAGGGCTTCCTCTACCTCGGTCTCGGCGACGGCGGCTCCGGCGGCGACCCGCAGGAGAACGCGCAGAGCCTCGGCACGAGGCTCGGCAAGCTGCTGCGCTGGCGCGAGGGCGCGGGCTGGCAGACGGTCGGGCTCGGGCTGCGCAACCCGTGGCGCTTCTCGTTCGACCCGCACGGGAACCTCTGGATCGCCGACGTCGGCCAGGACCACGTCGAGGAGATCGACTTCCGGCGCGCCTCGGCGGTCGGGCGGCTCGCGAACTACGGCTGGAGCCGGTACGAGGGGCGGTCGGTGTTCGACGCGGCGCACCGCCTGAGCGCCCGCGGGCAGCTCGTCGGGCCGACGTGGACGTACACGCACGACGAGGGCTGCTCGGTCAGCGGCGGCGCCGTCTACCGCGGCCGCTACTGGTTCGGCGACTTCTGCTCGGGGACGATCTGGTCGTTCCGCGTCGGCGCCGGCGGCCGCCTGTCACCGGCCGTGCGCGTCGCGCACGTCGACAGCCCGTCCGCGATCCGCGTCGCCAGCGACGGGAAGCTGTACGTGACGTCGCTCGCCGGCTCGCTGTACCGGCTCGGCCGCTAGTTTCGACCGTTCGCGGCCCGAGCAAGCTTTTCTCCGTGCCGCACGTCATACGCAGCATGGGAATCCGCCGTCTCGCCGCGGCCGCCGTCCTCGCGCTCGGGGTCGGGATCTGGATCGGCAGCTCCTCCGGGGCGACGACGCCGGGGCACGACTGGACGCGCTTCGGCTGGTCGCCCGCGCGCACGAGCGCGCCGACGTTCGCGACCGGCATCACGGCGTCGAACGTGCGCTCGCTGCGGCGCCAGGAGGTGCAGCTCGACGGCACGGTCGACGCGTCGCCGATCTACCTGCACGCGGTGGAGGTCGGCGGCTCCACGCACGACGTCTTCTTCGTGACGACGACGTACGGGAAGACGGAGGCGGTCGACGCGTCGTCGGGGAGCGTGCTCTGGCGGTTCACGCCGCCGGGCTACTCGTCGTGGGCGGGGTCGCCGCAGATCACGACCGCGACGCCGGTCGCCGACCCGGGCCGGAAGTTCGTCTACGCGGCGTCCCCGGGCGGGCAGATCTACAAGCTGTCGGTCGCCGACGGCCGCCCCGTCTGGAGCGTCACGATCACGAAGCTTCCCTCGCGCGAGAAGATCGCCGCCTCGCTCAACTACTTCGACGGCAAAGTGATCGCGACGACGGGCGGCTACATCGGCGACGCGCCGCCGTACCAGGGGCACGTGGCGATCATCAGCGCCGCGAGCGGCCGGCTGCTGCACGTCTGGAACTCGCTCTGCTCGAACCGGCACGGGCTGATCGCCCCGTCCAGCTGCCCGGCGAGCGACTCGGCGATCTGGGGCCGCGCCGGCGCCGTCGTCGACCCGTCGAACGGGCAGCTGCTCGTCGCGACCGGGAACGCGCCCTGGAACGGGCGGACGAACTGGGGCGACTCGGTGCTGCGGCTCGACCCGAACGCGACGCGCATCCTCGGCAACTACACGCCGTCGAACACGGAGCAGCTGAACGCCGCCGACGTCGACCTCGGCTCGACCTCGCCCGTGCTGCTCGGCTCCGGCTACGTCGCGCAGGGCGGCAAGGACGGGAAGATCCGGCTGCTGAGCGCCAAGCGGATGCGCGGCACGCGGCCGCACCGTGGCGGCGAGCTCGACGTCGTCGCGACGCCGTCCGGGACGGATCTCTTCACCGCGCCCGCCGTCCTGCGCACGAAGGGCGGCACGTGGCTGTTCGCCGGGGACAACGGCGGCACGGCCGCGTACCGGTTCCGGAACGGGCGGCTGCGGACGATGTGGCGGAACTCGACGGGCGGCACGAGCCCCGTCGTCGCGGGCGGGCTGCTCTGGGTGTACGGCCCCGACGGCGGGCTGAACGTCTACACGCCGTTCAACGGGCAGCTCGTCACGCGGCTCGACGCCGGCGTCGGGCACTGGAACAGCCCGATCGTCGTCGACGGGCGGGTCGCGCTGCCGGTCGGGAACGCGAACGACCACGTGACCGCCGGGTCGCTGCTGATCTGGCGGCTGCCGTAGCCGGGGCTCAGCCGGTGCGGCGGCGGCGCACGTGCGGCGCCTGCTGGCCGAGCGCGGCGTAGGCGATCGCCTGCAGCGACTCGTTCAGGTTGGCGACCTCGCGGGTCAGCCGGAGCATCGTCTCGTCGCTCTTCGCGCGGCGGTTCAGCTCCGCCAGCTCGTCGCCGATCCGGTCGAGCCGCTCGAGCAGGACGTCGAAGCGCCGGTCGGACAGGTCGTTGCGCTCCATGCGGCTCATGATAGGCGCGTACCTATTACCCACACGAAACCGTCACGGCGTGACGGCTTCGTCACGGTACTAAGTACCGTCACGAAACCGTCACGAAAGCGTGACGAGCTCTTCGCGCGACCGCACGACGAGCGGATCGCCGCCGAGCTCGCGCCGCACGTCCTCCAGCGTCCCGACCACGTCCACGCGGCGCGCCGCGCCCGCGTGGGCCAGCGCGATCTCCGCCAGCTCGCGCGGCGCGTCGGTGAACGCGCCGATGCGCGCGCCCGCCGCCGCCAGGCGGCGCAGCGCGGCGCTCACCTCCGCCCGGGGCCGGAAGTGCAGCGGCCCCCGGTCGGCGGCGAAGCGCTCGAGCAGGGGCCGCCAGTCGCCGAGCCGCTCGTCGAGCTCCGCCGCCGCCGCCACCCGATCCTCCGGCAGCGCCGGCAGCTCGACCCGCGCCCGCCGCGACGCGTCGTCGAGCCAGTCCCGCCACACCGGCCGCGTGTCCGCCAGCACCCCGTCCAGATCGACAGCGATCGCCCGCACCGACCCGATGCTAGACTCGCGCGGCACAAACCACACCGGCGAGCGGTGAGGGAACTCCGGTGCAAGTCCGGGACGGTCCCGCCGCTGTGAGGGGAGACGCTTCCCCGCCACCAGGCCACTGGGTCGCGAGACCCGGGAAGGCGGTGGGGGAGGGCGCCCCGAGTCAGAAGACCTGCCGCCCGCCGCAGACACTCGAACCCCTCGCGGAAGGAGGATTCGTTGCTTCGCCGTTCCCTCGTGCTCGCCGCAGTCGCGGCAGCCGCGCTCGCCGCCGCCGCCACCGCCGGCTCCCGCACGCGCGCAGCGTTCCCGATCACGATCCACGCCGCCAACGGCGACGTCCGGATCGCACAGCGGCCGACCCGCATCGTCTCGCTCTCGCCGACGATCACCGAGGACCTGTTCGCGGTCGGCGCGGGCAAGCAGGTCGTCGCCGTCGACGAGGACTCCGACTACCCGAAGGCCGCGCCGCGCACGAAGCTCTCCGGCCTGAACGTCAACCTCGAGTCGCTCGCCTCGTACAGGCCCGACCTCGTGATCGTCTCCTACGACGGCGGCGCGATCGCGCAGATGCAGAAGCTCGGCCTCACCGTCCTGCTCGAGCCGGCGGTGGACACGGTGGCGCAGGCGTACCAGCAGATCCGCGAGGTCGGCGCCGCCACCGGCCACGCCGCCCAGGCGGCGACGGTCGTGCGCGGGATGGAGCGGAGGCTGACGAGGCTGATCCGCAGCGTCCCGAAGTCGCACCGGCACCTGCGCGTCTACCACGAGCTCGACCCGACGTACTACTCCGCCACGTCGACGACCTTCATCGGCCGGATCTACAAGCTGTTCGGCTTCCGGGACATCGCCGACGCCGCCGACACGACGCACAGCGGCTACCCGCAGCTCTCCGCCGAGTACATCCTCGCCGCGAACCCGCAGCTCGTCGTGCTGGCCGACACCGTCTGCTGCGGCCAGAACGAGGCGACGGTCGCGAAGCGGCCCGGCTGGTCGAACCTCGACGCCGTCCGGCACCACCGCGTCGTCGGCGTGAACGACAGCGTCGCCTCGCGCTGGGGCCCGCGGCTCGTCGACTTCGCCGCCTCGATCGCCAGGGCCGCCCGCCGCGGATGATCGTCGCGGAGGCCTACGTCCGCCCGCGCGGAGTCCCCCGTCCCTGGGGGCTCTGCGCGGCGGCGTTCCTCCTCGTCGCGTTGCTCGTCGGCCTCGCCGTCGGCTCGGTCGCGATCGCGCCGTGGTCGATCGTCGAGTCGGCGCTCTCGCACGTCCCGTTCCTGCACGTCCGCTCGCCGCTCTCGAGCGTCGAGGACGCGATCGTCTGGCAGCTGCGCGCGCCGCGCGTCGTGCTCTCGGCGCTCGTCGGCGGGATGCTGGCGATCGCCGGCGCCTCCTACCAGGGGGTCTTCCGCAACCCGCTCGTCGACCCGTACCTGCTCGGCGTCGCGGCGGGCGCGGGCCTCGGCGCGACGCTCGTGATCGCGTACGGCGGCACCTCGTCGCAGCTCGTCCCGCCGGCCGCGTTCGGCGGCGCCGCCGTGTCTGTCGCGCTCGCGTACGCGCTCGGCCGCAGCGGACGGACGACGGCGCTCGTGCTCGCAGGCGTCACCGTCGCGACGTTCATGGCCGCGGTGCAGACGTTCGTGCAGCAGCAGCACAGCCAGGAGCTGCGCAGCGTCTACTCGTGGCTGCTCGGCGGCTTCTCGACGACGACGTGGCACGACGTCGGGGTCGCGGCGCCGTACATCGCCGCCAGCAGCGTCGTGCTGCTGCTGCACCGGCGGGTGCTCGACGTGCTCAGCGTCGGCGACGAGGAGGCGGCGAGCCTCGGCGTCGACGTCAACCGCGTGCGGCTCGCGATCGTTGTCGCCGCCACGGTCGGCACCGCGGCGGCCGTCGCGGTCAGCGGCCTGATCGCCTTCGTCGGGATCATCGTCCCGCACGCGGTGCGGCTGCTCGTCTCGACGAGCTACCGCGCCGTCGTCCCGCTCTCGCTGCTCGCCGGCGGCGGCTTCCTCGCGCTCACCGACGTGCTCGCGCGGACGGTCCTCGCGCCGCAGGAGCTGCCGATCGGCGTCATCACCGCGTTCTTCGGCGCGCCGTTCTTCGCGCTCGTGCTCCGGAGCACCCGGTGATCGAGCTCGCCGACGTCGTCGTCGAGCTCGGCGGCGCCCGCGTGCTGGACGGCGTCGGCTTCGGCGTCGGGCGCGGCGAGTGGGTGGCGCTGATCGGCCCCAACGGCGCCGGCAAGACGACGGCGCTGCGCGCGGTCACCGGGCTCGTCGGCTACGACGGCTCGATCCGGGTCGGCGGCGGCGAGGCGCGGGAGCTCGGCCGCCGCCGGCTCGCCCGCGCCTGCGCGCTCGTGCCGCAGCTGCCGGAGCGGCCGCCCGAACTGACCGTCGCCGAGTACGTGCTGCTCGGCCGCACGCCGCACCTCGGCTACCTCGCCGCCGAGGGCGCGGGCGACCGCGCCGCCGCCGCGCGCGCGCTCGCGCGGCTCGAGCTGACGCCGTTCGCGCACCGGCTGCTCACCTCGCTCAGCGGCGGCGAGCTGCAGCGCGCCGTGCTCGCGCGGGCGCTCGCGCAGGAGGCGGACGTGCTCCTGCTCGACGAGCCGACGAGCGCGCTCGACCTCGGCCGCCAGCAACAGGCGCTCGAGCTCGTGCACGAGCTCCGCGACGACGGCCTGACGATCCTCTCGACCATGCACGACCTGACGCTCGCCGGCCAGTACGCCGACCGGCTCGTCCTGCTCGACCGCGGCGTCGTCGTCGCCGACGGCGCGCCGGGCGACGTGCTCTCGGCCGAGGCGGTCGCCGCCCACTACGGCGCGGCGGTGCGCGTGGTGGAGGAGGAGGGGCGCGTGTACGTGCTCCCGCTTCCCGCTATGGTTGCGGCGGCGCGTTCGCGCCGCCCATGACCGACTGACGACTCGCCACTTCCGCTTCGCCCCTTCTCGTCAGGAGGTCATCTGTGCTCGCCGCTGCCGGCGTCTCCAAGCTCCACGGTGCGACCGTCGTCCTCGCGGACGTCGACCTCGTCGTGCCGCCGGGGGCGCGGATCGGCCTCGTCGGCCCGAACGGCGTCGGCAAGTCGACGCTGCTGCGGCTGCTCGCCGGGCTGGAGCAGCCGGACGCCGGCAGCGTCCGCCGCGAGGGCTCGGTCGGCTACCTCCCCCAGGAGACGCGCGGCGACGAGACGGTGCGCGGGTACCTGGCGCGCCGGACCGGCGTCGCGGCCGCCGAGGAGCGGATGGACGCGCTCGCGGCGCGGCTCGAGCGGGAGCCGGGGCTCGCGTCCGAGTACGCCGAGGCGCTCGACGCCTTCCTCGCGCGCGGCGGCGGCGACTTCGAGGCCCGCGCGCAGGCGGTCTGCGAGATCCCGCTCGAGCGCGGGCTCGCGACCCTCTCCGGCGGCGAGACGGCGCGGGTGGCGCTCGCGTCGATCCTGCTCGCGCGCCACGACGTCCTGCTGCTCGACGAGCCGACGAACGACCTCGACTTCGCCGGGCTCGCGCGCCTCGAGCAGTTCCTCGCGACGACGACCGCGGCGGCGGTGATCGTCTCGCACGACCGCGCCTTCCTCGACCGGGTCGTCACCCGAGTCGTCGAGCTCGACGAGTGGACGCGCGGCGCGACCGAGTACGCGGGCGGCTGGAGCGCGTACGAGGCCGAGCGCGCCCGCCGCCGCGCCGCGCACTACGGGCGGTGGGAGCGCTACGAGGCCGAGCGCGGGCGGATCGAGGAGCAGGCGCGCACGATGCGGCAGTGGGAGGAGCGCGGCTACGGCCAGGGCCGCAAGAAGAAGAAGTCGAAGGACGTCAAGAAGGCGTTCGACCGCAAGCTCGCGACCCTCGAGCGGGTCGACAAGCCGTACGAGCCGTGGGAGCTGCGGCTCGGGCTGACGGTCGGCGCCCGCAGCGGCGACGTCGTCGCGCGGCTCGAGCAGGCGCTCGTCGTGCGCGACGGCTTCCGGCTCGGGCCGTTGACGCTCGACCTCGGCTGGGGCGAGCGCGTCGCGCTCGTCGGGCCGAACGGGAGCGGCAAGACGACCCTGCTGGACGCGCTGCTCGGCCGGGTGCCGCTCGAGCAGGGACGGCGGCAGCTGGGCGCCGGCGTCGTGCTCGGCGAGCTCGAGCAGCAACGCGGCCGCTTCGGCGGCGCGGCACCGCTGCTCGACGCCTTCGTCGAGGCGAGCGGCCTCGGGGCCGAGGAGGCGCGCACGCTGCTCGCGAAGTTCGGCCTCCGCGCCGACGACGTCCTCCGCGCCGGCGGCTCGCTCTCTCCCGGCGAGCGCACGCGCGCCGGCCTGGCGCTCGTCGCGGCGCGCGGCGTCAACTGCCTCGTGCTCGACGAGCCGACGAACCACCTCGACGTCGAGGCGATCGAGGAGCTCGAGCGCGCGCTCGCCGGCTACGACGGCACCGTCGTGCTCGTCACGCACGACCGCGTCTTCCTCGAGCGCTTCGGCGCCACCCGTACGATCGAGCTGTGACCGCTGCCACCGCGACGATCGTCACGATCGGGAACGAGCTCGTCTCCGGCGACGTCCCGAACACGAACGCTCCCTGGCTCGCGAAGCGGCTCGCGCGGCTCGGGGTCTCGGTGCGCCTCGTCGCCGAGATCCCGGACGAGCTCGACGCGATCGCCGAGCTGATCCGCGCGCAGGCGGCGCACGTCGACGTCGTCGTCGTCACCGGCGGCCTCGGCGGCACGCCCGACGACGTCACGCGCGAGGCGCTCGCGCACACCTTCGGCGTGCCGCAGGTCGAGCTCCCGGAGCTCGCCGCCGAGCTGCGGGAGCGCTTCCGCGGCGACCCCGACTACGTGACGCCGTGGGCGGCGCTGCCGCAGGGCGCGCGGCCGCTGCGCAACCCGCTCGGCGGCGCGCCCGGCTTCGCGATCGAGAACGTCTACGTCCTGCCCGGCCTGCCGGGCGAGATGGAGGCGATGTTCCTGACGCTGGAGGAGGAGCTGCGCCGCGGCAGCCCGATCGACGCCTGGCGGCACGTCTACCGGACGCGCGAGAGCGCGATCGCGTCGGCGCTCGTCGAGTGCGGGGAGCGCTGGCCCGGCGTGCTCGTCGGCTCCTACCCGACGTTCGGCGACGGCGGGCCGACGGTCGAGGTCGTGCTCAAGTCGAGCGACCCGGCGGAGCTCGCGGCGGCGTCAGCCTGGCTCGCCGCGGCGATCGAAGAGCGCGGCTGACGGCAGGTAGAACGCGGCGATCGCGAACGTCAGCGCGACGCTCGCGAGCGGGCTGAAGAAGGCGATCACGAGCACGGCGCCGTACATCGCGACGCCGGGCGCGTAGGCCAGGTCGACGCTCCGCAGCGCCGCCTCGCTCGTCTGCTCCGCGACGAGCCGCCGTCCGCGGCGCGCGTACTGCCACCACAGCTGGTGCGCCGCGGCCATCAGCACGAGCGTCGACGCGTACGCGATCGCCGCCGCCTTCTCGCCGGGCCGGTTCAGGTACTGGGCGACGAGCTTCGTCGGGAAGGGGAAGAACGCCACGATCAGCAGCAGCAGGTTGTTGACGAACAGCATCGTCCGGTCGGTGCGGCCGAGCAGCGAGACCGTGTGGTGGTGGTTCATCCAGATGATCCCGATCGTCAGGAAGCTCGTCACGTACGCGAGGTAGGAGGGCCAGATGTGCGTCAGCTCCGAGCCGAGGTCGCGGCTGCCGTCGACGCCGAGCTCGAGCACGAGCAGCGTCGCGGCGATCGCGAAGACACCGTCGCTGAACGTCTCCAGCCGCGTCGTCCCTTCCACGGCGTACAGTTGAGCGCATGCGGTGGACGGCGGCAGCGCTCCTACGGCCGATCACCTTCGTGCTCGCGATCGTCGCGGCCGTGATCACCGGCGACCGCAGCGACTCGTTCTGGTACGGCCTGCTCGCCTTCTTCGTCGCGATGGGCGCCGGCCGGGTGATCGGCGCGCTCGTCCGCGGCCGCTCCGACCGCGCGCTGCAGAAGGCGGTCTGGCCCGCCGCGGCGACCGGCTACGCCTTCCTCTTCTCGGCGCTCGGGCTGCCGCCGTGGGCGACCTTCTTCGTCGCGTGGATCGCCGCGTCGCTGACGCGGGCGGCGCTGCCGGGGCCGCGGCGCTGGCGCTGGACGGTGACGACGACGACGCGCCGGATCGACCTGGACGAGCTGCTCCCCTAAGGGGCTCGCCGCGGGGTGGAGACGGCGTGCCTCAGCTCGCCGATCAACCGCACGGGCTCGAGGTCGTCGTGCAGGAGGTGCTGCAGCATCACGCGCTCGCAGCCGGCGTCCGCGTACTCGCGCAGCCGGGCGGCGACCTCGTCGACGCTCCCGACGAGCGAGTGGGTCGAGTAGCGCTCCAGCCAGGTGTCGAAGTCGACGTCGCGTCGCACGCGGCCGTACAGCCGCCGTGCGCGCTCGAGCGCCTCGTCGCGCGTCCTGCCGACGACGAGCCCGGTCATCGTGGACACCGGCAGCCGGTCGCCGACCTTCCGCTTCACGCGCGCGAGCTCCTCCGGCGAGGCGAAGGTGACGTTGTACTCGTCCGCGAAGCGGAGCGCCGGCTCGATCGTCCCCCGCTTGCCGCTGCCGCCGACGACGATCGGCGGGTGCGGCTCCTGCACCGGCTTCGGCTGCGCCGGCGCGTCCTCGAGCACGTAGTGCTCGCCGTGGAAGTCGACGCGCGGCTCCGTCCAGAGCCGGTGCACGATCTCCAGCTGCTCCCGGAACATCGCGAGCCGCGTCGGCGTGTCCGGGAACGGGAAGCCGTACGCCCGGTGCTCGCGCTCCATCCAGCCGGCGCCGATGCCGAGCTCGATCCGGCCGCCGGAGATGTGGTCGACCGTCGCGGCCGCGTTCGCGAGCAGCGCGGGCGCGCGGAACGTCGCCGGGGAGACGAGCGTCCCGAGCCGCAGCGTCGTCGTGCGCGCGGCGAGGCCGGCGAGCGTCGTCCACGCGTCGTGCGCGACGTTCGCGTCCTCGTTCGACTGCGAGATGTAGTGGTCGGAGCGGAAGAGCGTGTCGACGCCGTGCGCCTCGCAGGCGTCGGCGAGCGCGCACCACTGCTCCCAGGTGACGCCCTCCTGCCCCTCGATCATCAGTGCCAGCCTCATCCGCGCAGCGATTCTAGGAGGGCGACGTCCCGCGCATGCCGGTCCGGGTCGACCGGGTCGTAGCCCGTGCGGCAGAGCAGCTGGGCCTCGACGGTCAGGCAGCGGACGGTGCGGCCGCCGATCGTGCCGCGGCCGCGCAGGCCCTCGAGGGGGTAGTGCCAGGTGCCGCCGTCGCGCATCGCGTAGGCGCCGTCGGCGGCGATCGGGTGGACGTCCACCTGCCGTCCGGCCGGGTCGACCGACTCGAAGCTCATGGGCGGAGCGCCGCCGGCGCGCGTGTAGCCGAGCCCCGCCAGCTCTCGCTCGAGCGCCGGGACCTCCGCGAGCCGGGCGACGAGGTCGAGGTCGTCGTGGACGCGGGTCTCGCGCCCGGCGACGGCGTCGATCGCCCAGCCGCCGTCCACCCAGACGGTCAGCCCGGCGGCCTCCAGCCGGTCGAGGATCGCCACCACGTCGGCGGCGGACATGTCCGTCTGGGGGCTGCGGCCGCGGCCTGCGCGCATCGCCCGGGACCCTAGATACCGTGGGCGCGTGGCCGCGACGACGCCGGAGACGTACCTGCAGGACCTGAACCCGGCGCAGCGGGAGGCGGTGCTCGCGACCGAGGGGCCGGTGCTCGTGATCGCCGGCGCCGGCTCGGGGAAGACGCGCGTCCTCACCCGCCGGATCGCGCACCTGCTCGCCGCCGTGGGCGTGAAGCCGCCGGAGATCCTCGCGATCACGTTCACGAACAAGGCGGCGGGGGAGATGCGCGAGCGGCTCGTCGACCTCGTCGGCCCGCCCGCGCGCGCGAGCTGGGTGATGACGTTCCACGCCGCCTGCGGGCGGATCCTCCGCCGCGAGGCGCCGCGGCTCGGCTACCGCACGAACTTCACGATCTACGACAGCGCCGACCAGACGCGGCTCGTCAAGCAGTGCCTGGAGGAGCTCGAGCGCGACCCGAAGCGGTTCACGCCGCGCGGCATCCATTCGCAGATCTCGAATGCGAAGAACCAGCTGATCGGTCCGGAGGAGTACAAGTCCCGCGTCGCGAGCTTCTACGACCAGACGGTCGCCGACGTCTACGAGCTGTACCAGCGGCGGATGTTCGCGTCGAACGCGGTCGACTTCGACGACATGCTCTACCTGACCGTCGACGTGCTCGAGCGCTTCCCCGAGGCGGCCGAGAAGTGGCAGCAGGCGTTCCGCTACGTGCTCGTCGACGAGTACCAGGACACGAACCACGCGCAGTACCGGCTGCTGCAGCTGCTCGCGCGGAAGCACGGGAACGTGTTCGCGGTCGGCGACCCGGACCAGTGCCTCGTCCGGGGAACGCTCGTCACGATGGCGGACGGCTCGCAGAAGCGGATCGAGGACGTTCGCGAAGGCGAGGAGGTCTTGACGTGCTACGGCAGCGGTGAGTTCGGTCCCGGCCGCGTCACGGCCACGCACGAGTCGAGGCGACGGGACGGCGTGGCGATCCGCCTTGCCTCCGGCCGCTGCCTCGTCTCGACGCCCGAGCACGTGCACTTCGCCGGGTTCAAGGTCGGGCGGACGCCGCAGCTGCACATGACGTATCTCATGTACAAGCGCGGCCACGGCTTCCGCGTCGGGACGTCGCGGACGTACACGAACCGTGAGCAGAAGACGCTTGCGGGTCCGCAAATCCGGCTGAACGGCGAGCACGCCGACGCTGCATGGGTCGTGAGCGTCCACGAGGCGGAGGCGGAGGCCCGTGCAGCCGAGACGCTGCTCTCGCTCCAGTACACCGTTCCGACGACCCCGTTCGACCACGTGTTCACGACCGTCGACACGAGCGAGGGCGGTCGACGCTTGCTCCTCGAGCACGGCCTGAGCTTCGCCCATCCGCACTTCACCAGCGCTACGACGACCGCGGTCAGCCGGCTCCGACGCCGTCTGACCGTCGCTCTGTGCGGGGATTCCAGACCGTCTGGTGCACAGCATCGTCTCTCCCTCTTCGGCTACGACGAGGAGGGCCGCGAAACGCTGCGACGGCTCGGCCTCCCCGTGCGTCCTGCGCATCGCGGATCGTCGGGCTGGAGGTACGAGACGTCGTTCGCGGACGTCTCGAAGCTTCACGCGGCGGTCGCCCTCCTCGAAGACGAGCTCGACTGCTCCGTCCGCTTCACCGCTCGGCTCGCCGCCCAGGACGACGCCGTAGGAAAGGAGCGCGACTCGCTCCCGTTCATGCCTGCAGGATCGGTTCGTCCGGGCATGGTGATGGTCGACGAGACCGGCAGCTTCGACCTCGTGGAGTCGGTCGAATGGGTTGAGCTCGCGGACGCCGTCTACGACTTGAACGTCGAGCGAACTCACAACTTCGTCGCGAATGGGATCGTCACGCACAACTCCATCTACGCGTTCCGCGGCGCCGACATCCGCAACGTGCTCGAGTTCGAGCGCGACTTCCCGGGCGCGAAGACGATCGCGCTCGAGCAGAACTACCGCTCGACGAACAGCATCCTCGAGGCGGCGAACCACGTCATCTCGCACAACCGGGAGCGGAAGCCGAAGAACCTCTGGTCGGAGCTCGGCGAGGGCGATCCGGTGCGCATCGTCGAGGTGGAGGACGAGCACGCGGAGGCGCGCTACGTCGCCGCCGAGATCGCGATGCTCGTCGAGCAGGGCTACAGCGGCAGCGAGGTCGCGGTCTTCTACCGCACGAACGCGCAGAGCCGCGTGCTGGAGGACGTGCTCGTCCGGCAGGGGATCGCGTACCAGGTGATCGGCGGCCCGCGCTTCTACGAGCGGGCGGAGATCAAGGATCTCGTCGCGTACCTGCAGGTGATCGACAACCCGTACGACGCCGTCTCGCTGCTGCGGATCGCGAACCGGCCGCGCCGCGGCATCGGCGACTCGACGCTCGCGAAGCTGATGTCGTTCGCCGACGACGCGGAGATGTCGCTCTGGGAGGCGATGGACCGCTGCCCCGCCGCCGGGGTCGGCACCGGCCCGGCGAAGGCGGTCGCGAGCTTCCGCACGACGATCCAGTCGCTGATGTCGAGCGACGAGGAGCTGTCCGTCCCGGAGCTGATCGAGGCGGTGCTCGACCGCACCGGCTACCTCGAGGCGCTCGAGGCGGAGCGGACGATCGAGGCGCAGGGGCGGATCGAGAACCTGCAGGAGCTCGTCGGCCTCGCGCACGAGTGGCTCGAGAACGCCGCCGAGCCGTCGCTGTCGTCCTTCCTGCAGGAGGTCTCGCTCTACTCGGACCAGGACGCGATCCGCGGCGAGGGCTCGCTCGTGACGCTGATGACGCTGCACAACGCGAAGGGGCTCGAGTTCCGCGCCGTCTACCTGATCGGGATGGAGGAGGGGATCTTCCCGCACTCGCGCTCGATCGAGGAGCAGGGGATCGAGGAGGAGCGGCGGCTCTGCTACGTCGGGATGACGCGTGCGATGGAGCGGCTGACGCTGCTGCACGCGAGCTCGCGCATGCTCTACGGCGGCCGCTCGTACAACCTGCCGTCGCGGTTCCTCGACGAGCTGCCCGACCGCCACGTCGAGCGCGAGCGGCTGAAGCCGGCGAGCTGGTCGGGCTACGGCGCGCCGCGCGCGTCGCAGGTGCAGCCGCGCGACGACGCGCCGTCGCTCTCGACGGGCGACTCGGTCCGGCACGGCACGCTCGGCGAGGGCGTGGTCACGCGGATCGAGCCGGGCGGCGTCGTCACCGTCCGCTTCGCCGCCGACGGCTCCGAGCGGCGGCTCATGCTCGACTACGCACCGCTCGAGAAGCTGTAGCGCCCGGCAGCCACCAGTTCCAGCGGCCGAGCACCGCCATCAGCGCCGGCACGAGCAGCATCCGCACGATCGTCGCGTCGAGCGCGATCGCCATCGCGAGGCCGGCGCCGAACTCCTGCAGGCCGGCGATCCGGCCGGCGAGGAAGCCGCAGAACGCGGCGACCATGATCAGCGCCGCGGCGGTGATGATCCGGCCGGTCCGTTCGAGCCCGAGCGCGACCGCGTACGTGTTGTCGTGCGTCTCGTCCCACGCCTCGCGCATCCGCGTGACGAGGAAGACCTCGTAGTCCATCGAGAGGCCGAAGAGCATCGCGAAGAGGAAGATCGGGATCCACCCCTCGACCTGCGGCACCTGGTGCAGGCCGAGCACCGCCGAGCCGAGGCCCCAGCGGAAGACGACGACCAGCAGGCCGTACGTCGCCGCGACCGAGAGCACGTTCAGGACGACCGCCTTCAGCGGCAGCAGCAGCGAGCGGAACGCACGCAGCAGCAGCAGGTAGGTGAGCGCGAGCGCGCCGAGCACGAGCCAGGGCAGCCAGGCGTACGAGCGGTCGAGGTAGTCGACGCCCTGCGGCGGCCCGCCGCCCGCGAGGATCTCCGCGCCCGGCGGGACGTAGCCGCGCAGCCGCCGCACGAACGCCTGCGTCGCCTCGGCGCCGTACTCGTGCCGGTTGACGACGTAGATGCGCCGGTAGCCGTTTGCGGAGCCGCCGGGCGCGACGACCACCGTCTCCGGGTCGCGTCTGGCGCGGCGCACGAGCTGCGCGACCTGCTGCGGCGACGCGCGCACGACGACGAGCTCGGTCGGCGTCAGCGCGCCCGGCCCGGCCTCGTCGTGCAGCAGCCGCAGGCCGGTGACCGCCTCCGGGCCGGCCGGCAGCGCGGCGACGGAGCCGGGCGTCAGCTGCATCCACGCGGCCGGGATCGCCGCGACGACGAGCAGCGTCGCGCCGCCGACGAGGAACGGCCACGGCCGGCGCATGATCGTGCCCGCGAGCCGGTGCCAGAAGGCGCCGTCGGCGCGGAAGGCGCGGCCGTGCGCGCGCCGGCCGAGCAGCGAGAGCAGCGCGGGCTGCAGCGTCGACGAGGCGGCGAGCGAGAGCAGCGGCACGAGGAAGCCGCCGATCCCGAGCGAGCGGATGAACGGGACGGGCACGAAGAGCAGCAGCGCGAGCCCGACGGCGACGGTCGCGCCGGAGAAGATCACCGCTCGGCCGGCGGTCGCCATCGTGCGCACGACGGCTCCGTCGACGTCGTCGTCCACCAGCTCCTCGCGGAAGCGCGAGACGACGAGCAGCGAGTAGTCGATCGCGAGCCCGAGCCCGACGAGCTCGACGAGGTTGGTGACGTAGCTGACCATCGTCACCCCGTGCGCGACGAGCCAGAGCACGGCGAGCGAGCCGAAGATCGTGCAGCCGGCGAAGAGGAACGGCACGACGACCGCCGCCGAGAGGCCGAGCACGGCGAGCAGGACGAGGAGGGCGATCGGCAGCGCGATCGCCTCGCCGCGGTGCAGGTCGCCCGAGAGGACGGGCTCGAGGTCGTGCTGGATCGCCGGCTGGCCGGTGACGTAGGCGCGGGGCGTGCCGGCGAGCGCCCGGCGAATCCGCTCCGTGTACCCCTTGGCGGTCTGCAGGTCGAGGACGGAGTCGATCTCCCCGTAGACGATCCCGCGCCCGACGTGGAGCGGCGAGGCGTGCGCGGTCGGGACGATCGCCGCGGCCGCCGCGAGCCGCCGCCGCGCCTGCGGCAGGATCCCAGGCCCGCCGCGGAAGACGACGGTGAAGACGCCGTCCGGCCGCTCGCCGAAATCCCGCTGCAGGATCACCCGCGCCCGGTCGGACTCGGTGCCGGGGACGGTGAAGACGTCCGCGAGCAGGTGGCTGAGGTGGAAGGAGGCGACGAGGCCGAGGACGAGCACCGCCAGCCAGGCCGCGAGCACGGGGACGCGGAAGCGGATCACGCCGCGGGTCCAGGGCTCGGGCACCGCCCCACGGTACGGGCTTGACGCCGTCCTGCCGGTCTGGAAAGGTGCCTGGCCTGGCGTCCGGCCGCCGAACCAGGGGGTCCACAACTCATGAGACGTCTCGCCCTGACCGCGGCGCTCGCCGTGGTCGTGCTCGCCGGATTCGGCGGCGTCGGCGGCGCCGCGAACTCGCACGCGAACGCCGCCGCCGTCTGTCCCGCCGCGGAGGTCGGCGCCTCGCACTGTCACGCGCTCGTCGTCACCGACGCGCACGGCAACCCCGACGCGCAGTCGTCGCCGTACGGGCTGTCGCCGTCGCAGATCGAGTCGGCGTACAACTGGTCGAGCATCGGCAGCGGCGCCGGCAAGACGATCGCGATCGTCGACGCGTACAACGACCCGACGGTCGCGTCCGACCTGCAGGTGTTCTCGCAGCAGTACGGGATCCCGTGCAACGGCTGCCTCACCGTCGTCAACCAGAGCGGCGGCACGCGGCTGCCGCGCACGAACTCCGGCTGGGCGCTCGAGATCTCGCTCGACGTCCAGTGGGCGCACGCGATCGCGCCGGCGGCGAGCATCCTGCTCGTCGAGGCGAGCTCGAACAGCAACTCGAACCTGTACGCGGCCGAGGACTACGCGAAGCAGCACGCGCAGTACGTCTCGAACAGCTGGGGCGGGTCGGAGTCGAGCGGCGAGTCCGCGTACGACTCGCACTTCAAGCAGGCGGGCGTGAGCTTCTTCGTCTCGGCCGGCGACGCCGGCCTGCCGGCGGAGTACCCGTCCGCGTCGCCGAACGTGATCTCCGTCGGCGGCACGACGCTGACGTTCAACGCGAACGGGACGCTCGCTTCGGAGACCGGCTGGGCGGACGGCGGCGGCGGCTGCTCGTCGTACGAGGCCGCGAACGCGGCGCAGACGTCCGCGAGCTCGTTCTGCAACGGCCGGCGGGCGACGCCGGACGTCTCGCTCGACGCGGATCCGGCCTCCGGCGTCTCCGTGTACGACTCGACTTCGTACCAGGGGCAGCGCGGCTGGTTCAAGGTCGGCGGCACGAGCGCGTCGTCGCCGATGTGGGCGGCACGCTCGGCCGTGCTCGGCAGCGTCGTCGACGCGTCGTACGTGTACGGCGGCCACATCGCCTTCCGCGACATCACCAGCGGCAACAACGGGGCCCCGTGCCTGGTCGGCTTCGACCTGTGCACCGGCCTCGGCAGCTGGGTGGGGTAGCACTGGAAGATCGGGGGCGAGCCGCTAGGCTCGCCCCCGATGTTCACCGTCCGTCCTGCCGCCGACGTCGAGGAGTTCGGCCGCGCCCTCTACGGGATCGGCCAGTACTTCGGCGGACCGCCGACCGAGGAGCAGCTGGAGCGGTTCACGCAGGTGCTGCCGCTCGAGCGGATGTACGCCGGCTTCGAGGGCGACGAGATCGTCGGCGGCGCGGGCTCGTTCCCGTTCGAGCTCTCGGTGCCGGGCGGCTCGCTCGCCTGCGCGGGCGTGACGGTCGTCGGCGTCTATCCGACGCATCGCCGGCGCGGCGTGCTGCGGCAGCTGATGCACGCGCAGCTGCGCGACGTGCACGAGCGCGGCGAGCCGATCGCGGCGCTGTGGGCGAGCGAGGAGACGATCTACGGTCGCTTCGGCTACGGGCTCGCGTCGTGGGCGGGCGAGATCTCGGTGCAGCGCGAGTGGGCCTCGTTCGCGCAGCCGCTGGAGCGGCGCGGCCGGATGCGCTTCGTGGAGCCGGAGGAGGCGGCGCGGCTCTTCCCGCCGGTGTGGGAGGCGTTGCGGCGGGAGCGGCCGGGCGTGTTCGCGCGCAGCGAGCGGTGGTGGGCGCTGCGGCGGCTGCGGCTGCCGGAGGAGGAGAAGGCGAACCCGAAGCGGCTCGTCGTGCTCGAGCTCGACGGCGAGCCGGCCGGCTACGCGATCTTCAAGTCGCAGATGAGCTTCGAGTCCGGCATCGCGGCGTCGACGCTCGAGGTGCTCGAGGCGGTGGGGGCGACGCCGCAGGCGACGGCGGAGGTCTGGCGGTTCCTCTTCGACATCGACTGGCAGGCGCGGATCACGGCGCAGCTGCTGCCGCCCGACCACGCGCTCTTCACGCTGCTCGCGAACCCGCGCCGGGCGGCGTACCGGATGGGCGACGGCCTCTGGGTGCGCCTCGTCGACGCGGGAGAGGCGCTCGCCGGCCGTGCCTACGCGGGCGACGGCAGCGTCGTCTTCGAGGTGCGCGACGCCGTCTGCCCGTGGAACGAGGGCCGCTGGCGCGTGTCCGCGGACGGCGAGGTCGCCTCGACGGCCGACCCGGCCGAGCTCGCGCTGGACGTGTCCGCGCTGGGCTCGGCGTACCTGGGCGCCGTCTCCTTCGCGCAGCTGCGGGACGGGCTGCGCGTCGAGGAGCTCGTCGGCGGGGCGATCGCGCGGGCGGACGCGCTCTTCGGGTGGCGGCCGCTGCCCTGGTGCCCCGAGATCTTCTGACCGCCGCCTTCTTCGCTACCGTCCCCGGCGGGGATGGGAAGGGCGAGGTGGCTCGCGGCCGCGGTGGCGGCTGCGCTCGTGTGCGTGGCGCCCGCGGCGGCGATGACCGACGGCGGCGTCGGCCTCTCGCTGCAGTGGCCCGCCGACGGCGTCGTCACCCGCGGCTTCGGCTGGGATCCGACGATGGGGGAGGAGCACGCCGGGATCGACATCGGCACACTCCGCTCGCTCGACGTCCACGCGGCCGCACCAGGCGTCGTCGAGGCGGCCGGCTACGCGCCCGGCTTCGACGGCTACGGCGAGGTGGTGCTCGTCCGCCTCGGCTACGGGCTCGAGGCGCTGTACGCGCACCTTCCGTCGGTGCGGGTGGCGGCGGGCGAGACGGTGTGGGCGGGCGAGCTGCTCGGCGAGGCCGGCTGCACCGGCTACTGCACGGGGACGCACCTGCACTTCGAGCTGCGCGACGACGGCGTCGCCTTCGATCCGTCCCCGCTGCTCCCCGCTACACTCCCGTAGGTTCCAGGGCGGTTAGCTCAGTTGGGAGAGCACCAGCTCGACAAGCTGGGGGTCACTGGTTCGAGCCCAGTACCGCCCATTCAAGAACCCGCTGGAAACGGCGGGTTTCTTTATGCCTCGGTAGCGCCTTTGACCAGCTATTGACCACTCGTTGAGCCTCCGGTCCCGGCGTTCGTGGGCGTTCCGGCGACCATGCGGTCGAGCATCGAGACGGCCTCGCGGACCTCGGTGGGGAAGAGGTGGCGGTAGCGGCGATAGATGAGGGCGCCGCCGTCGTTGTGGCCGACGCGCTCGGCGATCAGCTCCGGCTTCATGCCAGCGCGCGCCATGAGCGAGATGGCGGTGTGCCGGAGCCAGTGGAAGCGGAAGTCGGCCACGACCAGCATGCGCCCGTTGCGCTCTTCTTCGCGCGCGAGCCCGGCGGCGAGGAGCGCTGGCAGCCAAATGGAGCGGAATCCGCTCTTCGAGTACGCGCGACCAGCTTCCGTCGCGAACACGACGCG